>NZ_CP092483.1:1234166-1542708 GCF_022429625.1 Devosia lacusdianchii
TATGCCGAAACCCTGAAACGCGCCCGCGCCGCGGCCGAGCGGCGCAGCTGATCAGGCCGACCTATAGGCCGAGACCAGACGCACCGCGATAGCCCGGCCTTGCTCGCGGACTGAGGCCGTCTGCTCTGGCTGGGCAAAGTCCCGGTCGATCAATGCGATAGCGGCGCCGTCGACCATGCCGGCCACAACGCCAACGGCCGCCATGGGATCGGTCGCGTCGGCATTGCGATGCATAAGAGCGCCGACTTCGAGCACGCGCAATTCGGTTGGGGCAATCATCCAGAGGTTGGCCTGACCGCCAAATCGTCCAGCGAGATAGCCGGGCAGCACAAAGCTCTTCGGTGCGCTTACCGCAGGCTTGGACAAGGCCTCGGACAGGGCCGCGATGGCGACCATCGCGACGCGCTCTTGTGCGACGATGCCGGCGCTGGTGGCCGGGATGGCACCCAGCTGCACGCCGGCGGCGATATCGGCAATGTCGAGCGGCTGTGGCGTATCGGCCAGCGACCATCCGGCCGACTTGGGGCCGAACGGAAGCCACGCCGGCCAGCGCGACGGCTTCGTGCGCGGGCGCACGATGTAGCGGCGGCCCGCATCGAGGAACGCCGGGGCGGCGGGCTCGGCGACATCGCCCGAGACAGGCGCGGGCGCATCCGGCGTTTCATAGATCGGATCGATGATGTGTTCGTGCACATCACGGGGCTTACGGCCGAGCAGCATATCTACGGCATACCCGCCGCTGGCGAGGCAGGCGCGATTGCTGACATAGCCGGCCGCACTGCCGGCGAGAGCGATGCCGGCCGGGCCGGGTTGCGCTTCCAGTTGAGCGGAGACGGCATTCCAGCGGCTCGGCCCACCGGCCATGTGCCACAAGGTCAGGTCGGGCTGCCATCCGCCGCTGACGATGAGGCGATCGACCCCAATATCGTCTTCCACGCGGTCAAACCCTCCGAAAGCCAGTTGCGGCGTGATCGTCAGTCCCTTGCCCTTGGCGGCGGGCCGCGCACTCGCCGGGATCGTGCCGGCGGCGAGGGTGATGCCATAGGCCTTGGAGAACTCGATGAACCGCGATTGCGGCAGCGGTCGGCCGTCGATGATGCGGGGGATCGCCACGCCGGCGTCACGCGCCAGCATGGCGAGGCGATAGGCCGGGCTGCTGACCGTGGCAAAGAGCGCCGATTGACCCGGCCAGACGCCATAAAGATACGCCATCTCGAAGGCTTCGAGCGTTCCGGCGATGCCCGGGAGGCGGTTGCCCGGAAATACCGGCAGCCGTTCGATCGTGCCGGTCGCCAGCACGATGCGTGGCGCGTGCAGATCGACGACGCGCGGCGCGGGCGCACCCCCTGCGGTGTCGATGACATGCACCCGGATTGCCCCGGGCCGGGCCGCGAAGACCTCAGCATGCGTCAGCACGCTGATCGCGTCAGAGCGGGTGACGGCATCGACCAGGCGGTTGATGCTTTCGTCGGGCTTCTCCTCATCCTCGAGGGTGCCGAACAGCCTGGCATGGCCGCCGAGGCGCGGCCATGCTTCGACCAGCGTGACGCGTAACCCGGCCTTGGCGCCAGCCAGAGCCGCCGATAATCCGGCGAGGCCGCCCCCAACCACGATCAGATCATTTTCGGGGCCGGCTTCGGCGCTGCTGGTGAACCAGGGGCGCTGCATGGCGTCGGGGCGATTGAGGTCGAGGCCCAGCGAGCGTTTCGGCCGCCTGAGCCGGCGCAACAGATCGGCTGCGCCACCCGATCGGCTGGCGGCGGGCAGCGTCACGTAATCGGCGTCGGCCAGGGCAGGGGTGCGCTCCATCGCCAGCGCTTGTTGGGGATCACGCGCCAGGCTCACCGGCGCGATCGCCGGGACGTGCCGGGCGCTGAGGCCAAGCTCCGCTTCGTGGCGGCGCCCGGCGGTGTCTATGCCTGAGGCGAGGACCGCGCTGAGCACGGTATCACCGGCAAAACCTTCGATCACCCGGCCATCAAGGCGAAACTGCAGCGCCTTCTGGTGGTCGATCGCCGTGCCCGCCAGCCGATTGTCCGCGCTCAGGCGATTGGGTTGGCCCTTGGTCATCGCGGGTCCCCGATATCGGCGACAATGCTGCCGCTGGGGTTCCGGGTTACCAGCCTGGCTCCAAGCCAGATATTCTCGCTTTCCGAGGCTACCCCGCACAGCCAGCGCGCAATGGCTGGCGCGAGGAAGGCGCCGATCGTGTCGAAGCCGGCCAGGATATCCGGCCCCGCGCCACCTGCCCGGCCAACAGCGGGTGCGCCGTCGCTGGTGAGGATGCGCTCGTAGCTCGATTGCCCGGCCTGGCGGAACGATCGCGCGCGCCCCAGCAGCACGCCGAGGGCGGCCGCGAACTGGTCGATGCTGCCGGGTCCGAACGCGACAATGCCGCGCTCGGTGTGCTGGGTGAGGATGACGCCGGTATCGTGCTGATGCATCACCGTTGCAGCGATGGCCGCGGTGGGTTCGGTAAGGATGGTCGAGCTCACCTGACGCACCAGCAATTCAGGCCACTGCGAGGCCGGCAGGTGGGTGAGGATGGCGTCGTCATCGGCCAGGATGGTCTGGCCGATCTCGATCGTCGTATCACCCGCGATGGCTTCGGCGCTACCATCAGCCCGCAATATGAGCGGCGTATCGGCATCGAGCCGGCGCACCTTGCATTGCTCGAGCCAACGGTCCAGCGCCGGCTCCAGCATGGCGCGATGCAGCATGACCGCGTCGCGCAGCACCAGCCCGTCGCGCCCGCTGCCCAGCAATGTCGCCGGTACCCGCTCGGCGGCATGCCCGAAGGCGGCTGCCATGTGCCGCACATGCGCCAGCGCCTCACGACCGGTCGCACTGTCGGCGAAAAAGATGGGGTCAAGGCGAGACCAGCTGCCGCGCTTGCCGATGCGGGCCACGAGCTTGGTGGTTTCGGGCAGGGTGGATTTGAGCAGCGCCCAGGTCTCAGGCCGCGTGACCAGCGCCGATGACAGGTCGATGCCGCGCGAAAGCCGGTAACCCGATTGGCTTTCGCCCTTGAACACCACCGACTTGCCGTGGCTGGACGCCAGCAACGCGGCAACCAGCCGGGCTTGGGGCGTGGCGCCCAATACGGCGAAATCGGCATGCGCTTGGGTCATGCAGCCGCCGGGGCCTGTGGCAATGCGTCCGGCTCACCGATACGTGTTTTGGTGGTTTTTCGCCGTAGTCGGCTTATACATGGCGCTTCCTTGCCGCAGGCCGGCCTCAAGCGTCCAGGGTCCATGCTTTTCTGGTTTATCGCCATCGCCGTTACCGCCATTGCGTGCGCTGCACTTTTCTACGCAGCGGGCCCCCGCGTGGTCAACGCAGGTACTCCCGAATTGGACGATGCCAACAGCCATTTTCGCCTTGTCCTGTCGGGGATTGAGGCCGATCTGGCGGCCGGCAAGCTGGGCGAGGCCGAAGCCACCGCCGCCAAGGGCGAGCTGGCGCGCGAGATGCTGCGACTCAAAGCCGATGACGCACGACGTGTTTCACGGTCGGGGCAGCCTGGCCCATTGGCTCGCGGCGCGTTGCTGGTGGTCGCTGCAGCGCGTGGTGATCTGGCCGGCGAAGCGCAACGCATTGAAGACGACGGTGCCCGCCGCATCTGGTCGAATAGTTTTGGGCAGGCTCCTTTATTCGTTGGGTTGGCGCTGATTGCGGCTGTCGCCCTGGGCCTCTATGCCCTGTTGGGCAGCCCCGACATGCCCAGCCAACCTCTTGCGGGGCGGCAGGACGTTGCCGCCCAGTCCATCGACCTGGGCGACGCCATTACCCGCATCGAAGCCGCTTTGACGGCTAACCCCGACGATCTGCGCGGCTGGACGGTGATCGCCCCCGTCTACATGGAAACCGGCCGCTTTGCCGACGCGGCGCGCGCCTATCGCCGGGTGATCGAGTTGAGCGGCGCAACCCCGGATGTGCAGACCAGTCTGGCCGAGGCCCTGATGTTCGAGGCTGGCGACGGTAGCTCGGCTGAAGCCATGGATTTGCTGCGCCAGGCCGCCGCCGGTGACCCCAACCACGCTCTGTCGCGCCTCTATATTGCCGCCGAGCTGACGCGTCAGGGCCAGTTCCAGGCCGCCGTCACCGCCTGGAACGAGGCACTGGCCTTGTCCAAAGGCGACGAGCCCTGGCTGCAGGCGGCACGGCAGGGGCTCGCCACCGCCCAGAACAATGGCGTGGAGCCAACCAATCCGCAGGAAGCCGAGATGATCGCCCAGATGGTGTCGGGCCTCGCCGCACGCCTGGCCGAGCAGGGCGGTTCGATCGAGGAGTGGACCCAGCTGCTGCGTGCCTATCTCGTGCTGGGCGATACCGAAAAGGCGCAGGCGACCGTCGATGCGGCGATCGCGGCCTATCCGCTGACATTCGATCGGGGCGATCTCGACGCCGTGGCGCTCGGCGCTGGCCTAACTCTCAACGGAGCCACCCCATGACTGTGCAAGCTGACCTCCGCAGGAAGGGCTGGACGCGAAAGCAGAAGCGTCTGGCGCTGATCGCCGGCCTGGCCGTGGTCATTGGTCTCGCGACGACGCTGGTGCTGGTCGCCCTGCGCGACCAGATCGTGTTCTTCTATTCGCCATCCGACGTGATCGCCCGCGACGTCGCCGCCGGCCAGCCGATCCGGCTCGGTGGCCTGGTCAAGGACGGAAGTTGGGTGCGTGACGGTCAGAACAACAGCTTTGTGGTCACCGACGGCGCGACCGATATCGCTGCGCACTATACCGGCATTCTCCCGGACCTGTTCCGCGAAGGACAGGGCGTGGTGGCGGAGGGCGCGATGGGTCCGGACGGACAGTTCATCGCGTCCAATGTGCTGGCCAAGCACGACGAGAACTACATTCCCAAAGAGGTCGTCGAGGCGCTGAAGGCCAGCGGCGAGTGGCGACCGGAGGCAGGGCAGTGATGGCGGTTTGGCCAAGCATCTCTTCACCTCTCCCTTTGGGGGAGAGGTCGGCCGCAGGCCGGGTGAGGGGGCCTTTCCCCCGCAGCGCATCCAGAAACGGCACCCTCACCCGACCCAAGAGGGTCGACCTCTCCCCCAAAGGGAGAGGTGAAGGTGGTGCCGAGCGGCCTTGCGGGGGCAGCCATCTATGAGCATCGAACTCGGCCACTTCGCCCTCATCCTCGCCTTCGCCGTGGCGACCGTCTCGGCCATTGGTGGCTATGCCTTCTGGCGCTCCGGGCAGCGCCTTGCACTGGTGCTGAGCCAGGCCGCGGTGCTGCAATTCGTGCTGGTGGCGGTAGCCTTTGCCGCGCTGATCCAGGCTTTCGTGACTTCAGATTTCAGCCTGCTGCTGGCGGTGGAGAATTCCCATTCGCTGAAGCCCCTGATCTTCAAGATTTCCGGCGTTTGGGGCAATCACGAGGGCTCAATGGTCCTCTGGATCCTGATCCTGGTGGCCTTCGGCGCCATGGTGGCCGCCTTTGGCCGCCGCCTGCCCGCCGACCTGCTGGCGCTGGTTCTGGCAACGCAGAGCCTGCTGACTGCGGCGTTTGCCGGCTTCACCATCTTCACCTCCAATCCCTTTGCCCGCATCTTTCCGCCGCCGATGGAAGGCAATGACCTCAATCCGGTATTGCAGGATATCGGGCTCGCCATCCATCCGCCGCTGCTCTACGCCGGCTATGTCGGCTTCTCGATCTGTTTCTCCTTCGCCATTGCGGCGCTGATTTCCGGCCGCATCGACCAGGCCTGGGCGCGCTGGGTGCGGCCCTGGACCATGCTGAGCTGGACCTTCCTCACCTTGGGCATCGCCATGGGCTCGTACTGGGCCTACTACGAGCTCGGCTGGGGCGGCTGGTGGTTCTGGGACCCGGTCGAAAATGCCAGCTTCATGCCCTGGCTGGCCGGCACGGCGCTGCTGCATTCGGCTCTGGTGATGGAAAAGCGCAACGCGCTCAAGATCTGGACCATCTTCCTCTCCATCATCACTTTCAGCCTGTCGCTGCTGGGCACATTCCTCGTCCGCTCCGGCATCCTGACCTCGGTGCACACCTTTGCCAGCGACCCGACACGCGGGCTGGTGATCCTGTCGCTGCTGGCGCTGGTCATCGGCGGCGCCTTCTTCCTGTTCGCGCTGCGGGCTTCGAGCCTGCGGCAGGGCGGGCTGTTTGCGCCGGTCAGCCGTGAAGGCGCGCTGATCCTCAATAACCTGTTCCTCGCGACTGCCGTTGGCGCTGTGCTGGTCGGCACGCTCTATCCGCTGGTGCTCGATGCGGTGGCGGGCACGACGATCTCGGTAGGGGCGCCGTTCTTCAATCTGACCTTCGGCGCGCTGATGGCGCCCCTCTTGCTGGTGCTGCCATTCGGGCCGCTGCTGGCGTGGAAGCGCGCCGATATCGTCGGGGCCGCGCAGCGCCTGATCGGCGCCGCTGCGCTGGCGATTTTCGCCACCATCCTGATCTCGGCCCTCGGCGGGGTTTCGATCTCGCTGGCCCCGCTCGGACTGCTCCTCGGCTTCTGGGTGGCGTTCGGCGCGGTGGCCGAACTGGTTGATCGCAGCAAGATCGGCCGCATTCCCCTGCGCGAAAGCTGGCGCCGGCTCGTGGGCCTGCCCCGCAGTGCCTGGTCCACCGCCATTGCCCATTTCGGCATCGGTATCACCGTACTCGGCATTGTCGCGACGTCGGCCTGGGAAACCGAATTGGTCACCACGCTCAATCCGGGCGAGAGCGCCGAGCTCTCGGGCTATGTCGTGACCTTCGACAGCTTCGATCAGGTTCCCGGGCCCAATTACGTGTCCGATGAAGGGCGCTTCACCATCACTGCGCCGGACGGCGGCAAGCGGCAGGCGATCGCCGACCGGCGCACCTATGTCGCGTCAGGCATGCCGACCACCGAGGCGGCCATCGAGACCTATGGCTTCTCGCAAGTCTATCTGCAGCTCGGCGAGCCGCTGGAGGACACCCATGTGGTCCGCGTCTGGCACAAGCCCTACATCACCCTGATCTGGCTGGGGACGATCCTGATGGCCCTGGCGGGCGTGCTGTCGCTGACCGATCGCAAGGTGCGGGTCGGCGCGCCACGCCGTGCGGCCAAGCCGGTACCGGGGTTGGCGGAATGACCTGGATGCGTGCACTCGCCTTGCTGTTGGTGCTGTGGACGGGCCCGGCCCTGGCGCTGAGCCCCGATGAAATCCTGCCCGACCCGGTGCTGGAGCAACGCGCCCGCGATATCTCGGCGGGGTTGCGGTGCCTGGTCTGCCAAAACCAATCCATCGACGACAGCGATGCCGACCTCGCCAAGGACCTGCGCGTGCTGGTGCGCGAACGGCTGGTGGCCGGCGACAGCGACGAGGCGGTCCGGCAGTACGTGGTCGATCGCTATGGCGAATATGTGCTGCTCAATCCCCGGCTGGGTGGTCACACCATCGTGCTGTGGATCGCGGCGCCGCTTCTACTGATCGTCGGGCTGGGCACGCTCTGGGTCGTCGGCCGGCGGCGTCGCGTGGTTGAAGCCGGGTTGAGTGTGGAAGAGCAGGCCGCGCTCGACGAGCTGAAATAGGCATCATCTTTCATAACACCGGCGTTCCCGCGGGCTCGACCTGAGGGCCACTATCAACACGGCGCAAAGCGGCGAATGACCTCGGGTCAGGCCCGAGGGAACGCCGGTGGATGGTATCGAGCAAACTTCGCAGCAGCATTGTGGCCACCGATCGCCCCAATCCCGCCCGCAACATTGCCAAAGCTTAATGTTGGCGCAACCTCGCTGAAAGCTCGACCGTTCCATATCTATGCCCCACAAGCTGTTGAGGGCTTGCCGAAGGAGATCAGTTTCCATGCGCCCGACTATTCTTACGCGTACCCGCCGCTGGCTTGGGGCTTCCGCCCTCGCACTGCTGGTTGGCATCGGTGGCGTGTCCACCGCTTTCGTCTTGACCGGCCAGGTTGCGACTGCCCAGGTGCAGAACGCAGCACAGATCGTCGTGCCGCCCGCGGCCCAGCCGCAAGCCGGCTTTGGCGATCTCGTGGCGGCGGTGAAGCCTGCCGTGGTCTCCATCCTCGTCGAAGCCGAGGAAAGTGCTGCGCAGATGGAGCGGCGCGGCGGCGGTCAGTTCAACTTCAACTTCCCCGATCTTCCGCCCGATCACCCCTTCCGTGACTTCTTCGACCAGTTCGGTGATCAGTTCGGCCAGGGCGGTCCGCGCGGTGGCGACGAACCCACGCCGCGTCATTACATGGCCGCTGGCTCGGGCTTCGTGATTTCGGCTGACGGCTACATCGTCACCAACAACCACGTCGTCGAGGATGCCACCAAGGTTACCGTCGTGTTCGACGATGGTAGGGAAGAGGTCGCCACGATCGTCGGCACCGACGAACGCACCGATCTTGCCGTGCTGAAGATCGAAGGCACCGATCTGCCCTTCGTCGGCTTCGAGACCGAAGCCAGTCGCGTCGGCGACTGGGTCGTGGCCATCGGCAATCCGTTCGGCCTCGGCGGCACCGTGACGGCGGGCGTTATCTCCGGTTCCGGCCGCAATATTGGCGGCTCCAACTATGGCGATTTCCTGCAGATCGACGCCGCCGTCAACACCGGCAATTCGGGTGGTCCGGCCTTCAACACCAAGGGTGAAGTGCTCGGCGTCAACACGGCGATCTACTCGCCCAATGGCGGCAATGTCGGCATCGCCTTCGCCATTCCGGCCGCGACCGTAAAGGGCATCGTCCAGCAGCTGATCGAAGATGGTTCGGTGACCCGCGGCTATCTCGGCGTTTCCATCCAGGACGTGACGCGTGATATTGCCGATGGTGTTGGCCTGGCCAATCCCAAGGGCGCCATCGTCCGCGAACCCGCCACCGATGGCCCTGCCGGGGCAGCCGGCGTCAAGTCTGGCGATATCATCACCGCCGTCGACGGCGATCCGATCGATGACGCGCTGGACCTGAGCCGCACCATTGCCGGCAAGGCTCCTGACTCAACCGTCGAGCTGACCATCTGGCGCGATGGTGCCGAGACCAAGCTGTCGGTGCAGTTGCAGACTCTGAACGAGGATGCCACCGCCACTCAGACCGATCAGGACGAACCCGTGCCGCCGGCTCCGCTGCCGAGCGAATCCAGCGTCGGTCTGACGCTGGTGCCGAATTCGGATGGTTCGGGCGGCCTGCTGATCCAGGACGTTGCGCCTGACTCGCAGGCTGCTGAGAAGGGCCTCGCCGTGGGTGATGCCATTCTCGAGGTCAACAACACGCCGGTCGCCAGCCTCGAAGAGTTCGAAGCCGCGATCGCCGCGGTCAAGGCCAAGGGGCTTAACACCGCCCTGGTCAAGGCCAGCCGCGACGGCGAAGCCCGCTTCATCGGCCTGCCGCTGAGCGAGTAAGTCGAAAACGCCGACGTTTCAGTCGGTCTCCCTCCCCCTTGTGGGGAGGGAAGCGAGATAGGACTTAGCGTGAGCTAAGTCTGTACATCGAGCAGGGTGGGGGTATCTTTCCGCGGGTCCAATGCGTGTGACACCCCCATCCTTGATCCCTCCCCACAAGGGGAGGGAGATGACTGAGGGATTTGCGCCAAAGGAGCGTCGCGGTGAAGATTCTGCTGATCGAAGATGATCGCGAGGCCGCGAGCTACCTGATCCAGGCCCTGGACGAGGCCGGACACATCACCCATCACGCCACTGACGGCGAGACCGGTTACGCCATGGCCTCGGGCATGGACTACGAAGTTCTCATCGTCGACCGTATGCTGCCGCGCCGCGATGGCCTCTCCATCGTCGAGTCGCTGCGCGCCGAGGGCGACAAGACCCCGGTGCTCATTCTCTCCGCGCTGGGCGAGGTGGACGACCGTGTGACCGGCCTCCGCGCCGGCGGCGACGACTACCTCACCAAGCCCTATGCCTTCACCGAACTGCTCGCGCGTGTCGAAGTACTCGCCCGCCGCTCCAGCCCCTCCGAAGCGGCCACCAGTTATGATGTCGGCGATCTGTCGCTGGATCGGCTCTCGCGCAAGGTCGAGCGCGATGGCGAAACCATCCTGTTGCAGCCACGCGAATTCCGCCTGCTCGAATATCTGATGAAGAATGCCGGCAAGGTGGTGACCCGCACCATGCTGCTCGAGAACGTCTGGGACTATCATTTCGACCCCCAGACCAATGTCATCGACGTGCACATGTCGCGCTTGCGCAGCAAGATCGATAAAGGTCATGCCTCGCCCCTGCTGCACACCGTTCGCGGCGCCGGGTACATGATCCGCGAGTAATCCGTGAACCGCTTCGCCCAACTCTGGCGCACTTCGACGGTCAGGCTGACGGCGACGTTCATCCTGATCTTCATCATCTTCTCGATTCTGCTGCTGGGCTTCATCGGCTGGCAATCGAGCGTGCAGATCCAGCGCCAGCAGGCCAACGATATCGACAATGAAGTGCAGGTGCTTCAGCGCATCGATGCCAATCAGGGCATCCGGGCGCTGGCCTTTGCCGTGGAGCGGATATCGCGCGCGCCGGGGCCGGGCGTTTACTACCTCGGCGACGCGACGGGCCAGTATTTGCTGGGCAATGTGGCGGACGTGCCGGCCAACGTCCTGATTGAGCCGGGCACCTACAGCTTCGACTACGAGCGCGCCAATCCCTTCATCGATCCGCCCGGCGATAATCCGTCTGACGCGCCGGCCAATGCCCGGCCCAGGAAGACCGGCTTCGCCATCGTGCGTTCGGTGGAGCTCAGCAATGGCATGCGATTGGTGGTCGGACGCGACGTGGTCGAGCGACGCGGCTTCTCGGCCATCATCGTGCAGAGCTTTCTGTTCGGCGTGCTCGGCATCATCGTGTTCTCGGTCATTGCCGGCGGCGTCACGGCGCGCCGGGTGCTGAAGCGTATCGACACGATCCGCGATACCTCGACCAAGATCATGTCCGGCAACCTCTCCGAGCGAGTGCCCATTACCAAGCGCAATGATGAGTTCGATGGCCTCGCCACCAATCTCAACGCCATGCTCGATCGCATCGAGCAGCTGCTGCAGGGCCTCAAGGAAGTCACCGACAACGTCGCGCACGACCTCAAGACACCGCTGACGCGCCTGCGTAACCAGGCCGAGACGGCCCTGCGCGATGGTTCGAGCGATGAAGCCCGCCAGCAGGCGCTCGAAACCACGATCGCCGAGAGCGATCGCCTGATCCAGACCTTCAACGCGCTGCTGATGATTGCCCGGGCCGAAGCCGGCGCGCCCTCGGGCGCGCTGACCGATGTCGATGTTAGCGCTGTCGTGGCCGACGTCGCCGAGCTCTATGGGCCGGTGGCCGAGGACGCAGGCATAATCGTCGAAACCGCCATCGCCGACAGGGTCACGCTGCGGGCCAATCGCGAACTGATCGGCCAGGCTATGGTCAACCTGCTCGAAAACGCCGTGAAGTATGCCAAGCCCGACGGCGAGGGCACCGGCAAGATTACCGTCGGCCTGCGTCAGGCCGAGAACCGCGTGCTGATCGAAGTGGCCGACAATGGCCCCGGCATTCCCGAAGAGGATCGCAAGCGCGTTCTCGAACGCTTCGTCCGCCTCGAAAAGAGCCGTTCCGAATCCGGCTCCGGCCTGGGTCTGTCGTTGGTAGACGCCGTGGCGCGCCTTCACGGCGGGATGTTCCGTATCGAGGACAATGCGCCGGGGGTGCGGGCGGTGATCGATTTGCCTGGTGGATAGCAAGAATACCCCCACCTAGCCTCCCCCTACCAGGGGGAGGCTAGGAGGGGGTACTCTTCCTTGCCGCCACCTTGCTCGCGCTCCGCCGCCAAGCTATCCCTCGCACATGGCTATTTCTCTGAAATCCCTGCCACCGCAGGACTGTCCCCGTTTCGAAGCCTGGCTCGCCGAGCTGCCCGCCGACCAGCGGTCGGCAATATCAGGCGCCGCGTCCACGCT
Organism: Devosia lacusdianchii; assembly: GCF_022429625.1. Lineage (NCBI taxonomy): Bacteria > Pseudomonadati > Pseudomonadota > Alphaproteobacteria > Hyphomicrobiales > Devosiaceae > Devosia > Devosia lacusdianchii. Next base: position 1,246,033 of record NZ_CP092483.1, read on the forward strand.
GGGGCCCTTGCTCGAATCCGCGCCCTACCTGTTGGGCCTGGCGCAGGAGAATGCTGCCTGGTTAGTCGGCGCCCTCTCAGACACTGCCGATGGCGCTTTCACCGATATCATCGAGGCCGTCGAACGCGCCGGTCGGGAGGCAACCGACGAAGACACCCTCTCCCCCGTGCTGCGCATCGGCAAGGGCCGCACGGCGCTGCTGGCCGCCATGGCCGAGACCGGGGGCGCCTGGACCACGGCGCAATCGACGGCGGCTCTGTCCGACCTGGCCGACGCGGCGCTTGACGCCGTGCTCAACCTGCTGATGCGCCAGGCCGCCGAGCGCGGGCTTCTTGCCATTCCAGCCGAGCAGGCAAATGCCGCCAATTCCGGCCTCGCCATCTTCGCCCTCGGCAAGCACGGCGGACAGGAGCTGAACTATTCGTCCGACATCGACATCGTCGCCTTCTACGATCCCGAGAAGGGCGTTCTTGCCGACCCCTCGGAAGCCACCAAGATCTATTCGCGCATGGTACAGAAGCTGGTCGGCCTGATGGAGGACCGCCGGGCCCATGGCTATGTGTTCCGGACCGATCTGCGCCTGCGGCCCGATCCGGGCTCGACCCCAGTCGCCATCTCCTTCGATGCGGCGCTCGCCTATTACGAAAGCCGCGGCCAGAACTGGGAGCGCGCCGCCTGGATCAAGGCCCGCGCCTGTGCCGGCGATATCGGTGTGGGCCACGCCTTCCTCAAGGAACTGGCGCCCTATGTCTGGCGCAAACATCTCGATTTCGCGACCATCGCCGATATCCAGGCGATGAAGCGTCAGATCAATATCGCCAAGAATGTCGGCGATATCCGCGTCGAGGGTCACAACGTCAAGCTTGGCCGCGGCGGCATCCGCGAGATCGAGTTCTTCACCCAGACCCAGCAATTGATCGCCGGCGGCCGCGACAAGGCGCTGCGGGTGAAGCCGACCGCCCATGCGTTGGCTGCGTTGGCCGACGCCAATTGGATCACCCCCAAGGCGGCGACGGAGCTGACGCAGACCTACTGGTATCTGCGCGCCGTCGAGAACCGTCTGCAAATGCTGCGCGATGAACAGACCCACGTCATGCCCGCCACCTCGGACGAGGTCGCGATCATCGGTCGGCTGATGGGTCAGCCCGACCTGCGCCAGTTCGAAATCGGCTACCGTGCCGCGCTGGAGCGGGTGGTCGGCTATTATTCCGAGCTGTTCACCGAGGGCGAGACCCTGGGCAGCGGTGAAGGCAATCTGGTCTTCACCGGCAATGACGACGATCCCGGTACGGTCGAAACTTTGTCGGCCATGGGCTTTGCCGAACCTTCCAAGGCCATCGAGACGGTGCGCAAGTGGCACTATGGCAGCTACCCCGCCACGCGTGCCGCCGCGGCCCGCGCGCACCTCACCGAATTGCTGCCGGCGCTGCTGTCCACCCTCAGCACAGCCGGCAATGCCGACGAAGCGCTGGCCAAGTTCGACAATTTCCTGTCGCGCTTGCCCACTGGCGTGCAGCTCTTCGCCCTGCTGCGAACCCACCCCAATCTGCGCACGCTGCTGGTGCAGCTCATGGCCTCGGCGCCGCGCATGTCCGAGGCGGTGATCCACCGTGCCCATGTGATGGATGGGCTGATCGACCCCGCCTTCGCCAATGACGTGACGCATCGCGACGTGCTCATCGCCAAGGTCGATGCTTTCCTCGCCGAAGCGCGCTCTTACGAAGAGATCATCGATCGCGCCCGCATCATCGGGCAGGAGCAGAAATTCCTCATCGCGGCCGGGCTGCTGTCGGGCACGGTTAGCGCCAGCGGCGCTGGCGAGCAATTCACCGCGCTGGCCGAAACGCTGCTGAACCGGCTATCGGGCAGCGTCCGCGCCGAGTTCGAACGTCGCCACGGCGCCATTGCTGGCGGCAAGGTGGCGCTGCTGGCCTTCGGTAAGATGGCGAGCCGGGAGATGACGGTCACCTCCGACCTCGATTTCATCCTGCTCTATGACGCGCCAGAGACGGAATCGGATGGCGACAAGCCACTGAGCACCAATCACTATTATACTCGCCTGACCCAGCGCCTCGTCGCGGCCATCACCGCGCCGACCGCCGAAGGTGTGCTCTATGAAGCCGATATGCGGTTGCGCCCATCGGGCAATGCCGGGCCGCTAGCGACCAGCCTCACCGGCTTCCGCGCCTACCACCGCGACAATGCCTGGACCTGGGAGCATCTGGCGCTCAGCCGCGCTCGTGTCATCGCGGCCGATGGGCAATTCGCTCAGGCGGTCGACGCTGCCATCGCCGAGGTCATGTCGCGGCCCCGGGATGCTACCAAAACCATCGAAGATGTGGTTTCGATGCGGGCTTTGATGGCCAAGGAGCGGCCGTCCCGGCATCCCTTTGACCTCAAGCTTGCCGAGGGTGGGCTGGTCGATCTCGAGTTCATCGCGCAATCGGCCCAGCTCGTCGCCGGCGCCACGATTGGATTGCCGCAGGCGCTGACGGCGCGGGTCCTAGCCCGACTGGGCGAGACCGGCCTCGTGCCCGAAGGGGCTCGGCTGGCCGAAATCCACGAGCTCTATTCGACCGTGCTGCAAGTGATGAGCTCGGCGCTGGTCAGCCCGTTCAAGGACGAGGCCTGGACCCTGGCCTTCAAGGAATTGCTGGCGGGCCTGACCCATTACCCCGATTTCGCGCGCCTGGAACTGGACCTCATCGCCATGCGTGGCGAGGTGAGTGCTGCTGCAGCAGGGTGGTACGAGAAGGCGCGGGGACTTTAGGCCCGCCTCGCCCCGGAGGGGCGAGGTAAGAGGTGGCTACTCCGCTCTCCGTGGCGGCACTGGCGTCCCGCGCTTTTCCAGCGCTCGCTTTACGCTTTCCGGCACATCCCGGCAGCCGCATTGCTCGGCATGTTCCAGATGCCATTCGATCCGCGTTTCGAGATTGGCATTTCTGGGCATCCGGTGTGCCTCATGCCATTCCCGGTTGATCATTCGGCGGCCTGCAGGGCTGTTTCGGGATGAAGCGGCAGGGAGATGGCTACCGTGGTTCCCAGCGAAGGGCTGGAATCGATGGCCATGTGCCCGCCGCTGAGTTCGGCAATGGCGCGGGAGATGGAGATGCCTAGCCCCGGGCCGATGCCCTCGCGGGTGAAGGTGGCGTCGCCCAGGGCAAAGGGTTGCGACAGGCTTGCCAGGCGCGCCTCGTCCATGCCCAGGCCGGTATCGGTCACCTCGATAACCACGCCATCCCGTGCTGCGAATGCGGCAAGGGTAACGCGGCCGCCTGATGGTGTGAAGCGCAGCGAGTTCTCGACGATATTGGCGACCATGCGGTTCAGCCCCAACCGGTCGCCGCGCAATACCGCCCCGCAGGGCTCGCCGCGAACGAGGCTGAGCCCGGCGCGCGCCGCCTGCGCCCGGAAACGCTGGGCCACGCTATCGAGCAATTCGTCGACGCCGACCGGATCGGTTCGCAGGTCTTTCTGCCCGCTCTCCAGCTCGGCGAGGTCGAGGATGGTCGCGAACGACGCCAGCAGGTGTTCGCCCGAGGTTTTGATCGACTGCACATAGTCGTCATAGTGCGCGTCGCCCAGGGGGCCATAGGTCTGGTGCCGCATCAGTTCGGCAAAGCCGATAATGTGGTTGAGCGGCGTGCGGATATCGTGGCTGAGATGGGCGAGGAAATTGGTCTTGGAGCGGCTGGCCGCTTCCGCCTTGAGCTTTTCCTCGTGGTAGCGCCGCGCCAGCAGGCGCTGCTCCTCGCGGATGGCATTGAGCATAGTGTCGGTCTTCTTGCGCTCGGTCACATCGCTGACCAGCGTCATGAAGCCACCGTCAGCCAGCGGACGCTCATCGATCAGCAGATACGAGCCGTCCTCGCGATGCAGCTCCAGCAGTCGATTGTTCTCGTCTTCATTGAGCAGCTTCATATAGCCGCCCACGATCAGCTTCTTGACTGCGTCATGGTAGGTGACGGCGGTGCTGCTGAGGTTGAGACGGGCCCGGTATTGCTCGTTACAGACCACGAGGTCGCCCGTCTTGGTCCAGCACGCAACGCCCATCGGGATTGCCGAGGCTAACGTGCCGTAATTGTGGCGTTGCAACATGTCTGGCATTCCACCGTGGCGGCGTCGCCAGGTGAGCAGGGTCAGCAGGGCTGCCAGCGCAACGGCTGCCGCAGCGCGCTGGGCAATACCCGCCCAGGCCGCACCTTGCTCGCTCTCCAGCGCCAGCGTGCCATGTGGCGCTGCCGGCACGAACTGGCTGAGTAAAGCCGTTGGGCTCGACTGCTGCACATCGGAGGGGACCAGGCTCGCGCGAGTGCTCGCGCCAAAGCGGGTGGATGAGGCATTGACCACGGCGCTGGCCGCATCGGGCGCCATTTCGGCGATTTCCGATGCCAGCGTGGTGCCGATCATCATCAGTTCGCGGCGCGCATCGTCGAAGGTGCGGGCGGTGTCGTAGATGACGAAGAGCGCGGCGGCCAGCATCGACGTCAGCGCCACCGCGAGGGTGATTGGCGAAAAAACGAGATGAAGTGGCCTGCGGCCGGGCGTCCTGCCCTTGTCGTCGGTACGGCGATCACCTGCCATACGCTTGCCCGCGCCGAATCCTTCGGCACCGGCGCCGGATGTCTCCGCCGACCGCATAAAATTCTCCGTCCTGTGAGGGTGTTAGCCCCGCCCGATTTGCCCTTAACAAACAATGAATCAGGCCGCGTCGGCTGTCCATACCCCCATACAGGGGGCGGGAGGGGTGACCCGCGAAATCGCGAGTCACTTGAATCACTTAGCGGCAGAAGAAAAATTCTTCCATTATTGCGAAATGGGCCGCGCGATCCTCGCCCGCGCGATCGTCACCCGGCTCGACCCCGACGATCCTCGGAAAGATCGTCTCGCCGCACGTCTTCGTCCTCACCCAGCCAGCATGCGGGTCAGGATATCGGCCGTATTCCGGCTCAACCCACTGGTACCTTGCAGGCCCGTCAACGCGGCCTTCGCGGCCTCGCGCCGGCCGCTTTCCAGCATCGGCCAGATACGGAATCCGGTCAGCACCCGCGCCGCGACCTGGGGATTGATCTTGTCCACCTCGGCCACAAAATCGGCGACGAATCGGAAGCCCGCGCCGTCGGCCCGTGCGAACTGCGTCGGGTTACCCATGGCAAACGAACCCACCAGCGATCGCAGCCGGTTGGGGTTGGTCTTGGGGAAGGCCGGATCGGCAAGGATGGCAGCGATGCGCTCGATGACTCCGTCAAACGGAACGCTGGCGGTAACCGTCAGCCACTTGTCCAACACGAGCGGGTCAGCGCCGAAGCGGCTGCGGAAATCCGCGAGCAGGGCAGGGGCGTCCGATGTCCAGGCTCCGGCGCTGGCGGCCAGCGCGGCCAGCCGGTCGGTCATGTTCCGTGCTTCGGCATATTGCTGCGAAGCCAGGCTGGCCGTACCGGCAGCCTCGCTCGCGACGAGCAGGCCGAGCAGCCGATTGCGCAGCGCCCTGCGTCCGGTGCTTGCGGCATCAGGCGCGTAGGGCAGGTCGCTCGCGAGTTTGAGATAGGCCCGCAGCATCGGGACCGCCAGCGGCTCGAACACGGCCTTCACCAGGCGGTCGCGGACCTCGTGAATACGCGACGGGTCGACATCCTTGCCGACGGTCCGCGCGATCTGCGACTCGGCCGGCACCGACAGCGCCAGGGCCTTGAACGCGTCGTCGAGCGTGTCGCTTGCCAGTGTATCGCCGAAGGCATCGCTCAGCGCCTTGATGGCCGCGTCGCTCCACGGCTTCCCATTGACGGCGTCGACGGCCAGCGCCATGCCCACATCCTGCAAGGCCTGCCAGCGGTTGAACGGATCGCTGTCATGCCGGGCCAGGAAGAGCTGGTCGTCTTGCGTCAGGTTGGTCGTGAGATTGACCGGCGCTGAAAAGCCGCGCAGCAACGAGGGTACCGGCTTGTTCGGTACGCCAGTGAAGGTGATCTCGGCGCTCGCCTTGTCCAGCACGATCATCTCGTCGCGCACTTCGGCGCCGCTGACCCCACCCCAGGCCATGGGACTGCCATTGGGACCGATAAGCCCGAACTTGATGGGCAGCACCAAAGCTTCCTTGGTTGGCTGCCCTGGTGTCGGCAGGGTCTCCTGGTCGAGCTTGAGCGTGTAGGTCTGGCGCGCCGCATCGTAGCTGTCGCTGACCGTCACGCGAGGTGTACCAGCCTGTAGGTACCAGGTCTTGAACTGGTCGAGATCCATGCCGTTGGCTTCGGCGAACACGGCGAGGAAGGCCTCGATCGTGGTCGCTTCTCCGTCATGCCGCTCGAAATAGAGGTCCATGCCCTTGCGGAATCCGGCCTCGCCCAGCAACGTCGCCAGCATGCGGACGATTTCGGCACCCTTCTCGTAGACCGTGGCCGTATAGAAGTTGTTGATCTCGCGATACTGGTCTGGCCGCGCCGGGTGCGCCAGCGGACCGCCATCCTCCGGGAACTGCGCCGCCCGCAAACCGACGACGTCGGAAATGCGCTTCACCGCCCGGCTGCGCTCGTCCGAGGTGAACTCCTGGTCGCGATAAACCGTCAGCCCTTCCTTGAGGCAGAGCTGGAACCAGTCGCGGCAAGTGATTCTATTGCCTGTCCAATTGTGGAAGTACTCATGCGCGATGACGCGTTCGATGCCTTCATAGTCACCGTCGGTGGCCGTGTCCGGCTGCGCGAAGACCAGCCTGTCGTTGAAGATGTTGAGGCCCTTGTTTTCCATCGCGCCGAAGTTGAAATCGCTCACGGCGACGATGTTGAACACATCGAGATCATACTCGCGGCCGAAGCGGCGCTCGTCCCAGGCCATCGACCGCTTGAGGCTGTCCATGGCCCACAGGCACTGCTCTTCCTTGCCGTGGGTGCAATAGATGGCGAGAGCCACCTTGCGACCGGAAGCCGTGGTGAAGCTGTCTGATATTGAGCCGAGATCACCTGCCACCAGCGCGAAGAGATAGGCTGGCTTGGGGAAGGGATCTTCCCACACGGCATAGTGCAGGCCATCGCCGGCGTCACCCTTGTCGATCAAATTGCCATTGGCCAGCAGCACCGGCGCGACGTCGAGTGGAGCGCTCATCCGCACCTTGAACGTCGCCAGATTATCCGGCCGGTCGAGGTAATAGGTGATGCGGCGGAAGCCCTCGGGCTCGCACTGCGTGCACCAGGTGCCGCTTGAGCGATAGAGGCCCATGAGTTTGGTATTGCCTTCCGGCTGCAGGAAGACTTCGGTCTCCAGCACGAAGCGCCGCAGTGGCGGCTCGACGATCGTCAGGCTATCGGCGTCGCTGGCATAGGCCGATACCGCGAGCGGCGCGCCGTCGATAGCGATCGAGGTCAGCGTCAGCTCATCCCCGTCGAGCACCAGCGGAGTGCCCGGCGCGGTTCCCTCGCGCGGCTCCACCGTCAATTGCGCCACGACGCGCGTATTCGCGGCCGTGATCCGGAAGTCGAGATCGACCGACACGATGCGATACGGGCTCGGCGTGTAGTCCTTGAGAAAAATCGTGTGCTCGGTTTCGGTACGCATGGTCTGGTCCGCCAAATCGTCGGTCTGAAATTAAGTGTGTCTGCGCCGCAACAGTAGTGTTGACGCTTTCGTGTATCCTCGTCGGCCAGCGACCGCTTCGGTCCACTCTTCTACGCCAATTGGGACGGCATTGGGGAGGGGGCTATTGCCGGTCGCGGCACGCTGCTCCTCTGCGCCAATTGTGGGTGCATCGAGCGCGGTATCCAAATTCCCGGTCGGCATCCCAACGGGCCACTCGCGCTACTGACAGCCTCTGTCCGTCGCAGCCTGGCACAAGGTGACCCATCTCCGGTCTGTATTGTGGTGAAGCTATGCTGCGTTGGTTCGAACGACGTCTTGATCCTTATCCTGCCGGCGATCCGGTAGAGCCGCCCAAGGGCCTCCTGGCCTTCTGCCTGCACTATTCGCACGGCGCCAAGAAATGGCTGGCGCTGATGGCCGTTGCCGCCGCTGCGGTTGCCATCGGCGAAATCGTTATCTTCGGCTTCATCGGCGATGTCGTGAACTGGCTTGCCGGCGCAAATCCTGAGACCTTCCTGCAGACCGACGGCTGGAAGCTCGCCTTGATGGGCGCGATGATCGTCATCGTCCTGCCCGGCTTCGCGCTGATTTCCACGCTCACGATGCACCAGACGCTGCTGGGCAATTTCCCGCAGCGCATTCGCTGGATGAGCCACCGTTACCTCATCCGCCAGTCGATGAGCTACTTCCAGGACGAGTTTGCCGGTCGCATCGGCGCCAAACTTATGCAGACCTCGCTCGCCGTGCGCGAAGTGGTGATGAAGCTGCTCGACATGCTGGTGTATGTCGTCGTTTATTTCACCGGCGCCGTGGTGCTGGCGGCCGCGGCCGACTGGCGGCTGGCCATTCCCTTCCTGGTGTGGCTGGCGGGCTATGTGTCGATGATGATTTATTTCATCCCGCGCATGGGCAAGATTTCCCAGGCGCAGGCCGATGCCCGCTCGATGATGACCGGCCGCATCGTCGACAGCTACACCAACATCGCCACGGTGAAGCTCTTCTCGCACTCCAACCGCGAGGAGACCTATGCCAAGGAGGCGATGGACCAGTTCCTCGACACGGTCTACCGGCAAATGCGCCTGTTCACCGTGCTCAACATGCTGGTGCTGTGGTCCAATGCCCTGCTGCTGGCCTCGGTCGGCGGCGTCGGCATCTGGCTGTGGATGCAGGGGCTGATGACGCCGGGCGCGCTGGCTGTGTCCCTCGGTCTGGTCATGCGCTTCCAGGGCATGAGCCAGTGGGTCATGTGGGAAATGTCCTCGCTGTTCGAGAATATCGGCACGGTCAAGGACGGTATTTCCTCCATCTCGCTGCCTCGCATCGTCTCCGACGCCCCGGCAGCCGAGCCGATCGGCACGGTCAACGGCGATATCAAGTTCGAGAATGTCTCGTTCCACTACGGCAAGAAAACCGGCGTGATCGACGATCTCAACCTGCATATCCGCCCTGGCGAGAAGATCGGTCTGGTCGGGCGTTCCGGCGCGGGCAAGTCGACCATCGTCAACCTGCTGCTGCGCTTTTACGATCGCGCCGACGGCCGCATCCTCATCGACGGGCATGACATCGCCCGGGTCACGCAGGACAGCCTGCGCGCCAATATCGGTGTGGTGACGCAGGATACGTCGCTGCTGCATCGCTCGGTGCGCGAGAACATCGTCTATGGCCGCCCCGACGCGACCGAGGAGATGATGCGCGAGGCGGCCGACCTGGCCGAGGCCTCCGACTTCATCGCCGGCCTCAGCGACCCGCAAGGTCGCAAGGGCTTCGACGCCCATGTCGGCGAGCGCGGCGTCAAGCTCTCCGGCGGCCAGCGCCAGCGCATCGCCATCGCCCGCGTGCTGCTCAAGAACGCACCGATCCTGGTGCTGGATGAAGCCACCTCTGCCCTCGATTCCGAGGTCGAAGCGGCAATCCAGGGCCAACTTCAGCTGCTGATGAGGGGCAAGACAGTGATCGCCATCGCCCACCGCCTCTCCACCATCGCCATGATGGACCGGCTGGTGGTGCTCGACAAAGGCAAGGTAGTCGAGACCGGCACCCATGCCCAATTGCTCGAAACCGGCGGCATCTATTCGAGCCTCTGGCATCGCCAGTCCGGCGGCTTCATCGACGCCGACCAACCGGAGGAAGCGGCGCAGTGATCATCATTGCGCGCCATGCTTCCGCCCCACAATTGCTTCCCGCGGACTTGATCCGCGGTCTCTCGTCGTATGGCACGCGCTGGCAGTGACCCTCGGATCAAGTCCGGGGGAAGCGACTGTGGGTGCAGATTCGACGTCGAACTAACCGCCTTCAACCAACCAAGGAGAACCCAGATGGGTGACATCATTACGATCCGAGCGAACGGCAACCCCAACCCCGGTGCGTCCAGCCAACCCAAGCCCTCCGATCGTCATCGATTCCGAACCTGACCTGAGCCAGAAACTCCGTCAGGCGCGGCTCACAAGAATGAGCTCAAAATGTTCAACCGCGTCATCGACTTCTTCGACCATATCTATGCCCCCACTGCGCTTGCCAAGAACCGGCAACCGCCCATGGGTCTCCGCCCCTTCGTCAGCTACTTCATCGGCCAGTTCCGGGCGGCCTTCGCCATTCGTATCGTCCTGGTCGCCATCGGCTCCGTCGCCGATGCACTGATGCCCGTCTTTGTCGGCCTCGTGGTCGGCATGCTGGCCACCACCAATCCTGGCGACATCTTCACCGTTCACGGCCAGACCTTCCTCTGGATGATCTTCGTTGTCGTGCTGGTGCGGCCGCTGACCTTCCTGCTCGATACGCTGATCCGCAACCACGCCATCGTGCCCAATCTCATCGCCATCATCCGCTGGCAGAGCCATTGGCACGTGATCCGGCAGAGCTGGACCTTCTTCCAGAACGACTTTGCCGGTCGTGTCGCCAACAAGATCATTCAGGCCGGTGAAGCCGTCGAAATCGGCTTCAACCTCACCATCGATGCGGCTTGGTATGCCCTGGTCTTCGTCGTGGTGGCGATCGTCGTGCTGGCCCAGCTCGATCCGGTGCTGCTGGTGCCCATCGGCGTTTGGCTGCTGCTCTACGCGATCCTGTTTTCCATCACCATGCCGCTGATCGCTCGCTATTCCGAGGAGTTGTCGGAAGCCAAGTCGGTGATGACGGGACGCATTGTCGACAGCTACACCAACATCCAGACGCTGAAGACCTTCTCGACCGGCGGGCACGAGGATCAGTATGTGGCGGACTCCGTGATCGATCACACGGTCAGCTTCCGCAAGCTGATGCGCGTGTTCACCTACATGTGGTCCATCCTGTTCCTGCTCAATGCGGGTCTGGTGGTCTCGGTCACCTGGCTGGCGCTGATCGGCTGGAACAACGGCGCATTGACGGCTGCTGCGGTGGCTACGGCTATCCCGTTCGCACTGCAGATCATGAACATGAGCGGCTGGATCCTCGAGATCGGGTCGAACATCTTCCGCCAGGTCGGCAACGTCAGGGACTCGATGGACACCATCGCCCAGCCGCTGACCATGGTCGATGAACCGGACGCCAAGGCGCTTGATGTTACCAAGGGCGAGCTGACCTACGACAATGTCAGCTTCAACTATTGGCGCGGCAAGCAGGGCTCCGTCATCGACGACTTCAACCTGACAGTCGCTCCAGGCGAGAAGATCGGCCTTGTCGGGCGTTCTGGCTCAGGCAAGTCGACGCTGGTCAACCTGGCCCTGCGCATGTTCGACGTGCAGGACGGTTCCATCCGCATCGATGGGCAGGATGTGCGGCATGTGACGCAGGAAAGCGTCCGCGCTGCCATCGGCCTTGTCAGCCAGGATACGTCGCTCCTGCACCGGTCGGTCCGCGAGAACCTCAAATACGGCCGCCAGTCGGCGACCGACGAGGAAATGATGCGGGCCGCCGAACAGGCCAAGGTGCATGACGTGATCGCCGGCCTGGTCGACCCCAAGGGTCGCACGGGCTACGACGCCCATGTCGGCGAACGTGGGGTGAAGTTGTCTGGCGGTCAGCGCCAGCGCGTCGCCATCGCCCGCGTCCTGCTCAAGAACGCGCCGATCCTGGTGCTGGACGAAGCCACCTCGGCCCTCGATTCCGAAGTCGAAGCGGCGATCCAGGAGCAACTGACCTCGCTGATGCAGGGCAAGACGGTGATCGCCATCGCCCACCGCCTGTCGACCATCGCCGCCATGGATCGGCTGGTGGTGCTCGAACGGGGCCAGATCGTGGAGGAGGGCACCCACGCCCAGCTCCTGGCTTCGGGCGGACACTATGCGCATCTGTGGGAGCGTCAGTCCGGCGGCTTCCTCGATCTGGAAGCGGCAGCCGAATAGGCAAACAGAAGCGCCCGGCCATTGGCCGGGCGCGTCGTTCTACATGTCGATAAGTTCGCAGACTTCGACGGTGCCGCCAGAGGCCAGCACCGGGCTGCCCTTGGCGATGGCATTGGCCGCATCGTGGCTGTCGGCATTGACGATGGTGTAGCCGCTGAGCGGATTGGCGCCGCCGCCTTGGCTCACGCCATTGTCAAAAACTGGCGTCTGCAGCCGGTGGTCAGCTTGCTGTGCTGTAGATGTGGCTGCGGGCTGCGCCCCAGTCTTTACGCTCGCCGGTCAAGTGCTCCAGCGCCTGCTCCTCGGCCATGGGCCGGCCGAACAGATAGCCCTGCATCACGGTGCCGCCCAGGCCGAGCAGGGCGTCCAGCTGTTCCTCGTTTTCGATACCTTCGAACACGCAGGAAATGCCGAGGTTGCGGCAGAGGTCCACCGTGGTTTTGATGATGGCCCGGCTCGCGGGGTCGGTGCACACCTCGGCGACGAAGCTGCGGTCCACCTTGATGCGGTCGAGCGGCAGCTTCTGCACATGGGTCAGGCTCGAATGACCCGTGCCGAAATCGTCGAGCGCAATGCGCGAGCCGAGGGAGAGCAGCGCAAGCAGGGCATTGCTGGCCTGGTTCATGTCGCGCATGACGGCGGTTTCGGTAATCTCGAAATCGATGCGGCAGGGTGTACCCGCCTTCTCCACCAGCGCCACAATGGTCTCGACGGCAGTGGTCGAACCAATGTCATGCGCCGACAGGTTGACCGAGAGCCGCAATGGCTTGGGCAGCCTCTCTGAAACCTCGAGCGCCTTGCTCAGCACCGTCTGTGTGACCTTGGAGATCATGCCTGTGCGTTCGGCCAGGGGGATGAACTCGCCCGGAGAAACCTCGCCAAGCGTCGGGCTCCGCCAGCGCGCCAGCACCTCGAAGCCGGTCGTGCGATTGAGGGCAATGTCGAACTGCGGTTGGAACAGGATGTAGATTTCCGCATCGAGGTCGGCGGTATGGAGTGCATGCTCCATCCGCCGTACCCGGCTCAGATCATGGGCATCGCGATCCGAGAACACCTTGGCGTCACCACGTGCTTCCCGCTTGGCTGCCCACGTCACGTAGTCAGCGCGGTCATAGAGCATTTCGGCGGTATCGCCGGGCATGGAAGCCGCAAACCCCGCCGAAGCCGAGAGGCGCACAGTCCCGAGTTTCATTTCGAACGAAGGACGCATGGCGGCGGTCAGCACATTGCCGCAGGCCTGCAGCGACGCCTGGTCCGTTGGCTCGGTCAGGATCAGGGCAAAGTCGTCTGACCCCAGGCGGGCCAGGAACGTCGTGGGCCGGCGCAGCGCATTGATGCGGCTGGCGACATCTGCCAGCACCAGGTCACCGGTGATCTGGCCGAAGATGTCATTGACCGATTTGAAGCTGTCGAGATTCAGCCGCGCCACCGCGATCGTCTTACCCTGTGCCGTGGCCTCGGCCAGCATTTCGGTAAGGCGCCGCTGGAACGAACGGCGATTGGGCAGGCCTGTCAGCTCGTCTACATTGGCCAGCCTGTCATTCGCATCCGACAGTCGCTGCGTTTCTTCCTGCTTCTGGCTCATCGCCGAGCGCGAGGCGACCAGGGCGGAGAAGTCGCGGTAATTACCGAGCAGGATCACCACCAACGCGATCACCACTAACACCATGTTGATCGCGATGGCCGCCAGGGTGCTGTGGCCCGACGTGGCAAAGAAAATGGCAAAGGGGATGAGCACGCAAGCGCCCACCATCAACGCGGCCCCCCGCACATGCATCAGGCAGAACATGCATCCGATCGCGGTGATGGCCATGTAGAAGGCGACATGTGACTGGCGATAGGCGTCTCCATAGGGAAACAGCGCCATGGACCAGGCGGTAAAGCCGATGGCCAGGCCCGCAGCCACCCAGATCATGCTTGTCAGCATCCTCCGGGCACTAATCGCATCCATCACGCGATGGCGTCCGCGCCACCAGTAGAGCAGCCGCGCAATGCCAAGCAGGCTCAGCGCTGAGGGAATGTAGGCCGACAGGAGTGGCGGGGCGACGTCCAGATGCGTGCCGGCGAGGATCAGCGTATTGGCCAGCAGCATGGCATAGAGCAGCGGAACCTGGCGGGAGAGGGCGCGAGCCTGCGCCCGCACCAGCTCCGGATCGTCCGGAACGGCAAAGAACCGCACAACCTTGTTCAGCAAAGACATCGTCTACGAGCCCCCTCGCTCGATCAACGTACCCGCACAAACCCTAATACATGTGTAAACGACCGGCCGGCGCCTCGTGCCATTTTTGCCGTCGCAACGATGCAAAAGGCCAAAACTGCCACTTGGCCCATTGGAAGCAATTTTGAGACGAGCTAGAACGGAGTGCAATCGATTTCGGCAGATGGTTCCACCAATCCCGCCATAGACACCAAACAAGCCTGGCAATGTGGCACGCATTGCCCCGAGGAGACGACCATGCCTATCCCCAACACCTATTCGGCCCTCGACCTGGGGGGCGCCTTCGCGCTGTCGTCGCCAACTGCCCATGATATCACCGTGCCGATCACGCTCCCCGGCGACGTGCATGCCGCGCTTCTCGCTGCCGACCGCATTCCCGATCCCTATTACGGCGAAAACGAAAAGACCGTGATGTGGGTCAACGAGACCGCCTGGTCAGTCGAACGCAGTTTCACTGCCAGCGCTACCGACATCGACGGCTACCTGACCCTGACTCTGGCTGAGGTCGACTGCGTCGCCACCATCCTGCTCAATGGCGAAGTCGTCGCCAAAACCCAGAACAGCTTCGTCCGCAACGATATCGATGTGACTGGCAAAGTGCGCGAGGGCGACAACACGCTACGCATCGAATTCGACATCGCGCCTGACGTCGCCAAGGCGCGTTCCGATGCCCATCCGTTCCCGATCCCTTTCACCAAGAATTACCAGACCAATGGTTTGAAGGGCATCCACATGAACTTCATCCGCAAGGCCGCGTGCCATGCGGGTTGGGACTGGGGCATCTGCATCATGCCTATCGGCGTTTATGGCACCATGAGCCTGCGCAAGTCGCGCCTGGCCCGCCAGGAGAGCGTCCAGGTCGATCAGGCCCATGGCAAGACTTCAGTCGAACTGACTCTGAAGACTCGCCTTTTCGCCTTCGCTCACGGTGAGGTGGAACTTGAGCACAGCATCGACGGCCAAGTGATCACGGACAAGCTGGTGGTCAACAAGGGCGAGAACGTCTTCACCCACAATGTCACCATCCACAATCCGAAATTGTGGTGGCCAGCCGGGCAGGGCGAGCAGCCGCTCTATGAACTCGTCACCAATCTCGAAGGCGAAAAGACCACCCGTCAGATCGGCCTGCGCAAACTCGAATGGGTGGTCGAGCCCGACGAGATCGACCACACCTTCAAGTGCCGCATCAACGGCCGCGACATCACCATGATGGGCGCTAACTGGATTCCGGCCGACGCCATCCCGTCGCGCATTACGCCAGCAGTTATCCGCGACCTGCTCGAAAGCGCCAAGGCCGCCAATATGAACATGCTCCGCATCTGGGGCGGCGGACAGTACGAGCCGGATTATTTCTACGAGCTCTGTGACGAACTCGGCATCCTGCTCTGGCACGATTTCATGTTCGCCTGCATGAGCTACCCGTCCGATCGACCGTTCCTCGACAACGTCCGCACCGAGATCACCCAGCAGGTCCGCCGCCTCAGCCACCACGCCTCGATCGCCCTGTGGTGCGGCGACAATGAAGTCATCGGCTCGCTGCACTGGTATCCCGAGACCAAAGCCGCACCCGAGCGCTACGTCGCCAACTACGACCGGCTCAACTCCATGCTCGGCAATATCGTCGAAGACGAAGACCCGGCCCGCCGTTTCTGGCCGTCCTCGCCATCCATGGGCTATCTCGATTTCTCCGATGGCTGGCAGATGGATACCCGCGGCGACACCCATTATTGGGACGTCTGGCACTCGGCGAAACCCTTCGAGGCCTATCGCACGGTCAATCCGCGCTTCGCCTCCGAATTCGGCTTCCAGTCCTTCACCTCGATGAACGTCATCGAGACCTTCGCTGAGGAGAAGGATCGCAACCCGTCTTCCCCGGTCATGGAAAACCACCAGCGCAATGCCGGCGGCAATGCCCGCATTCTCGAAACCATGACGCGCTACTTCCGCTTCCCGCGCGATTTCGACCAGATGGTGTTCCTCAGCCAGATCCAGCAGGGTCTCGCCATCAAGACCGCCATCGAATACTGGCGCTCCACCAAGCCGCGCTGCATGGGCGCGCTCTACTGGCAGATCAACGACATCTGGCCGGTGGCATCATGGTCGAGCCTCGATTACGGCGGGCAGTGGAAGCTGCTGCAATATATGGCCAAGCGCTTCTTCCTGCCGGTCAATGTCGTCGCCGTGCCGCACACCGACGAAGTGCTGACCAATTCCCGCGGCACTCCGGTCGAAAATGCCCCTCCGACCAGCATCGTCTTCCGTGGCATCAACGACACGGCCGCGCCGGTCAGCATCTCGCTTGAAGTCCGCGCCGTGAAAATCGGCGGCGGCGATCGCGTCGTCTTCTCCGGCAATACCGCCATCGGTTCCGACGCTGCCATCACCGTCGCCTCGATCCCCTTTGACGATCTGGCCGCTGACGAGTTCCTGTTCTTTTCCTGGCGCGATGCCAAGGGCAACCTGCTGGGCGAAAACGACTATTTCCCCAAGCCCTACAAGGCCTATGAACTGGTCCAACCCAAAATCCGCGCCGCTTGGTCGGAAGTCGATGGCCAGCTCGTGCTGACCCTCACCACCGACAAGCCGGCCCTCTTCGTGACCGCCACGGTGGATATCCCGGGCTACTTCTCCGACAACGCCGTTACGCTCCTGCCGGGCCGCCAGACGGACCTGACCTTCACCCCCCGCCACGGCGCCACGCCCTCGGCGGCGGAACTGGTCTCCTCGCTCAGGGTGCGCAACTTGAGCGAGACGTTTTGAGACCACGGGCAGTGGTTAGCGCCGTTGCCCACCCGACCACCAATCGTCACCCTCGGGCTTGACCCGAGGGCTCTACACTTGCCAGGCGACGCAAGTGCAACACCCTCGGGTCAAGCCCGAGGGTGACGGCCGGTGGCGCATCGGCAACCGCGATGCACCCCCACAGTCAGCTTCCATACAAGTTTCTGCTGCCCCCTCATTGACAACCCCGGCGGCATCTTCCAACGCTAAGCCCACGCCGCCTTTCCCTCGCGGCGATCCGGACCTGCCATGTCTTCTGCTATCGCGCCCATCGAGGAGCGCCGCCTTCTCGGTATCGGCCTCGTGCTCGGCGCCTATTTCCTCTTCACTGCCATTGACAGTTCATCCAAGTGGCTGGGCCTTGCCGGACTGCCGGTGATGCAGATCGTCTTCCTGCGCTACGCCATCCATCTGGGCATCGTCAGCGCGGTCTACCTGCCGACCCAGCGTCAGGCACTGCTTCGGTCCGGCAATATGAAGCTCGAAGTGCTGCGTGCCATCGCGCTGCTCGGCTCATCGCTCTGCAATCTCACCGCCGTGCAATATCTGCCGCTGACCGTCACCGGCTCCATCGCCTTCACCATGCCGCTGATCCTCTGCGCCCTGTCGGTTCCGCTGCTCGGCGAACATGTCGGCTGGCGGCGCTGGACCGCCATCGGCGTCGGCTTCATCGGCATCCTGATCATCGTGCGTCCGGGCACCGATGCCTTCCATCCCGCCGCACTGTTGTGCCTGGCCGGCGCCTTCTTCTCGGCCTTCTATTTCCTGCTGACGCGCCGTCTGGCCGGTGTCGACTCGACCGCCACCCAGCAATTTTACGGCGCCATCATCGCCACCATTGCGCTCACGCCATTCGCCTTCGCCAACTGGACCTGGCCACAGCGTCCCGCCGATTGGGTCGCCTTTTTCGGCATCGGCATTGCCGGCTACCTGGCTCACCAGCTATCGACGATCGCCCACCGCCTCGCCCCAGCCTCGGCGCTGGCCCCGTTCGCCTATTTCCAGATCATCTTTCTGGCTGGCTCAAGCTGGCTGGTCTTCGGTCAGGCGCCCGATTTCTGGCTCTATATCGGCGCCCCGATCGTCATCGCCAGCGGCCTCTACATCTGGCTGCGCGAGCGCGAACTCTCGCGACCAGTTACGCCGATCGCGGAGGAACGTTAGCGGGCTTCGTCCCCAGATGCTCCGCATTGCCTTGCGTGATCAACCGCGCGCTCCGTTGCCCGCTGAGATAGATCCACAGCCAGCTCAACGCGACGGCCAGCCGGTTCTTGGTGTCGATGAGGAAGTAGATGTGGGCCAGGCCCCATACCCACCAGGCCATCCAACCCTTGAGCTGGAACGAGCCAAAATCGATCACCGCCGCCCGTTTGCCGATCGTCGCCAAATCGCCAGCATGCTTGTAGCGAAACGGCAGCTTGCTGGCATTACCTGCTTGCCGCGCTTTGATCACCGCCGCGGCGTGTTTGCCGCCCTGCTTGGCCCCATCGCCAACGCCAGGCACTGGCTTCCCGTCCGGCATTGTGATGGTCGCAGTATCGCCGATGACGAAAATCTCCGGATGGTCAGGCACCGTCAGATCGGCCTCGACCTTGACGCGCCCCGCCCGGTCCGGCTCGACGCCCAGCCATTTCGCGGCCGGCGACGCCTGCACACCCGCCGCCCAGATAATCGTCGCGGCATCAAGTCGCTTGCCGCCATAGACCACGCCCTGGGCGTCGACCTCGGTCACCGCTGCGCCCAATTCGACCTCGACACCCAGGTCGCGCAGCGCCTTGAGCGTGTATTCCGACAGCTCCGGCTTGAAATTGGCCAGCACCCGCTGCCCGCCCTCGATTAGCACCACCCGCGCCTCGTGTGGCGCTATGCTACGGAACTCTCCCGCCAACGTCACCCGCGCCAATTCGATGATCGCCCCGGCCATCTCGACCCCGGTGGGACCCGCTCCGATCAGCACGAAAGTCAGCAGCGCCTTGCGTTTCTCCGGATCGGTCTCGCGCTCCGCCGCCTCGAAAGCCAGCAGCAGTTTGCGCCGGATCGTCGTCGCGTCCTCCAGCGTCTTGAGCCCCGGGGCGAACTTCTCCCAGTCGTCATGCCCGAAATAGGCATGCCGTGCACCGGTCGCGAGGATCAGGCTGTCATAGGGCACGCGTGTGCCGTCCTCCAACAGCACCGTCCGTTCCGCCGTATCGACGCCGGTTACCGTGGCCAGCAGCGTTGTCACCTCGCTGCGCTTGCGCAGAATGTGGCGGATCGGCCAGGCGATCTCCGAAGTGCTGAGCGAAGCTGTCGCCACCTGATAGAGCAGGGGCTGGAACAGGTGATGATTGCGCCGGTCGATCAACGTGACCTCGACATCGGCCCCCGCCAGTCTCTGGGCTGCGGCTAAACCACCAAACCCGCCACCAACGATAACCACGCGATGTCTTTGAGCGGCCATCATAAACCTCCATCACTGCCCCTCAGGTAGGCGCGTGGAGACTGCCGTTCAACACCATGTGATGCAAGGCTCCAATGCTAGCGGAGCCGGGCTCGCCAGCGCTCGGCGTAGACATCGAAGCCAGTGTGATCCAGCGGCGCGATCGGTCGTCCTGAACCCCCGGACATAGCGCCGCCAAACAGCATGCTGGCGCCGAGGCTGGTGCCCGTCGAATCCCCCGAAATGCTCACCTTCACGCCGGTCAGACGGGCTAAGGCCTGGCCAAACAGCGCATTGCGCGCCAACGGCCCCTCGATGATGATTTCGCGGCCCAGTCCACAGAGTCCGAGGCAGGTCTCCGTCATCAGCGCCAGATAGAGCGACACCGCCGCGGTACGCTCGGCGGGCGTCAGGGTCTCCGGTTCCACGGTCCACCGACCCTGCAACCCGGGAAACGGCCCCACGCCCGGCATGAAACTCGGCAAGGCCTGCACATCGCCGGCGATTACCCTCTCGATATCCCCGGCACTTGGCTCTACTGCGCCCGGCGCCAGCATGTCGAACTCGCGCCCGCCCATGAACCGCGCCGTCGGCACGGGCCGTCCATAGGCATCCACATTGGCGAGGCTGTCGCGCGCTGGGTCCAGTCCCCCGGTATCCCCGCCAACAGTCATGGCGATTGCCCATGTCCCCGTCGAAAGGATCGTAAACGGCGCCTCATGCGCGCCCAGATGCGGCAGCAGCGATGCGTTGGAATCGTGGATGCCGCAGGTAACCGGCGTGTCGGCCGGAAGACCCGTAGCCGCCGCCACATCAGGCAGAACCGTGCCCAGCACCGAGGCCGCCGGCCTTACTTCTGGGAACAGCCCCCGCCAGCCTTGCTCCGTCACCAGCGACGAAAAGTCCGAGCGCTGGGGGGCCCACAGATCGGTGTGGCATCCCAGCGATGTCACCTCGCTCGCCATCACGCCAGTCAGCCGCCAGGCCCAGTACTGTGGGTAGGTCAGTACAGTGGTCACCCTGGCAAATGCCGACACGAACGTCCGGCTCTGCCAGAAAATCTGTGCGCCGAGATTGAGCCCGTTCGGCAGCCGTGGCGACAGGCTCTCGGCAAAGTCCGGCCGTGCTTCCGCGTAAGCCGCCCCCGTCTCATCCGGACCGGGATGCTCATAATCGAGCACCGGCATCGCCAACCGATCTCCCGCCATCAGTGCGGCAGTCGCCCCGTGCGTGGTGATCGAAATCCCCTCGATCTCATGCTCCTCATGCAATTTGCCGAGACTGGCCACGAGGAAATCCCACAGCCGCTCGACATCGGCATGCGGGTACAACCCCTCGCGCTTCACCGTGTTGGGCGTACTCCGCGCCGCCACCTGCTGCCGGCTTGCGCTATCGATCAGCACCACCTTGGCATTGGTCTTGCCGATGTCGATGACGGCGATGGAACGGGGCAGGGGCATGTCATTGGCGCTCGGAGAATTGGGCTTGTCCACCGCTAACATGTTAGCTGCTTTGGCTCCAGAACAACCATATCCCCGATGTCATCCCGGCGCAGGCCGGAAACCAGGTCCGTGGTCATCCGCAACAACCAGCGTATGGGTGGTTCGCCGTATGGATTCGGCCTGCGCCGGAATGACACTGCGCGACGCAACCCTCCCCATCGTCCGCGACCCTTGCGCCAAACCGTCACCAATGCTTTAGGGACGTCAGATTTTGATGGCCGCCGTCCTCGGCGCTTTTCGCCAGGTGGGTAGCCCATGATTCGTCTCGAAAATATCAGCAAGCAGAACGGTAAGCAGATCGTCTTCATCGAAGCGTCGGCGTCGCTGCTGCGCGGTGAGAAGATCGGCCTTGTTGGCCCCAACGGCGCGGGCAAGACCACCCTGTTCCGCATGATCACCGGCGAGGAGCAGCCGGACGAAGGCCAGGTCTCCGTCGATCGCGGCATGACCATCGGCTATTTCAGCCAGGATGTCGGCGAGATGTCCGGTCGCAGCGTCGTCGCCGAAGTCATGGACGGCGCCGGCCCGGTCAGCGCCATCATCGCCGAAATGCGCGCTCTCGAAGCCGACATGGGCGACCCCGACAAAGCCGACGAGATGGATGCCATTATCGAGCGCTATGGCGAGATCCAGCATCAATTCGAAGAACTCGACGGCTATTCGCTGGATGGCCGCGCCCGCGAAGTCCTCGATGGCCTCGGCTTCAGCCAGGAGATGATGGATGGCGATGTCGGCGCGCTCTCCGGAGGCTGGAAGATGCGCGTGGCCTTGGCCCGCATCCTGCTCATGCGCCCCGATGCACTGCTGCTCGACGAGCCGAGCAACCATTTGGATATCGAAAGCCTGATCTGGCTGGAGGACTTCCTCCAGAACTATACCGGCGCTCTGTTCATGACCTCGCACGATCGCGAATTCATGAACCGCATCGTCACCAAGATCATCGAGATCGATGCCGGCTCGCTGACCAGCTACACCGGCAATTACGAATTCTATCAGCAGCAGCGCGCCATTTCGGACAAGAACCAGCAGGCCCAGTTTGAGCGGCAACAGGCCATGCTCGCCAAGGAACTGGCCTTCATCGCCCGCTTCAAGGCCCGCGCCAGCCACGCCGCCCAGGTGCAGAGCCGGGTCAAGAAGCTCGACAAGATCGACAAGGTCGAGCCGCCCAAGCGCCGCCAGGTCGTCGAGTTCGAATTCCGCGCGCCGCCACGCTCCGGCGAAGACGTCGCCCTGCTCAAGAACGTCCACAAGAGCTACGGCAGCAAGACCATCTATGATGGCCTCGATTTCCATGTCCGCCGCCGCGAGCGCTGGTGCATTATGGGCGTCAACGGCGCCGGCAAGTCGACCCTGCTCAAGCTCGTGGCCGGCGCCGCCGACCCCGACAAGGGCAGCGTGGCGCGCGGCCCCAGCGTAAAGATGGGCTACTTCGCCCAGCACGCAATGGACGTTCTCGATGGCGACCGCACCGTCTTCGAACAGTTGCAGGACAGCTTCCCGCAGGCCGGTCAGGCTCCGCTCCGTGCGCTTGCCGGATGCTTCGGTTTCTCCGGTGACGAAATCGACAAGAAGTGCCGGGTTCTGTCAGGCGGCGAAAAGGCCCGCCTCGTCATGGCGATCATGCTGTTCGATCCGCCGAACTTCCTGGTCCTTGACGAGCCGACCAACCACCTGGACATCGCCACCAAGGAAATGCTGATCAGCGCGCTGTCGCAATACGAGGGCACCATGCTCTTCGTCAGCCATGATCGCCACTTCCTCGCCGCGCTCTCCAATCGCGTGCTCGAGCTGACCCCTGAAGGCGTTCACGTTTACGGTGGCGGCTACACCGAGTACGTCCAGAGCACCGGCCACGAAGCCCCCGGCCTGCGCAGTTGATTTGGCGGCGCCACCGGATTTGCGCTAGAAGGCAGCGCATAAGCATGATCGAGTGACGCATGGACTTGGCAGCAACCATCGAGAGCAATTCGACGCTCAGCCCTTCGGGCATCGCACGGTCGCGCCGTTTTTCCGTTGCGCCGATGATGGATTGGACCGATCGCCATTGCCGCTTTCTCCATCGCCTCCTGACCCGCGAAGCGCTGCTGTTCACCGAGATGGTCACCAGCGCCGCCATCGTGCACGGCGACTCCCATCGCCACCTGCGCTTTGATGCCGTCGAGCAGCCTGTAGCCCTGCAACTAGGCGGATCCGACCCGGCCGAGCTGGCGGCGGCGACGCGGCTTGCCCATGATGCCGGTTACGCCGAGATCAATCTCAATGTCGGCTGCCCCTCCGATCGCGTTCAGTCGGGCCGCTTCGGTGCCTGCCTGATGGCCGAGCCCGACCTCGTCGCCGAATGCGTCCGCGCCATGCGCGACGTCACCGATCGCCCCGTCACCGTCAAATGCCGCATCGGCATCGACGATCAGGATACCGAGGAAAGCCTCGATCGCTTCGCCGATACCATGGTCGCGGCCGGGGTTGACGCGCTCTATGTCCACGCCCGCAAGGCCTGGCTCAAAGGCCTGTCGCCCAAGGAAAACCGCACCATCCCGCCGCTGGACTATGACCGTGTGCATCGCCTGCGCGCGCGTCTGTCGCCGTTGCCTGTCATGATCAATGGCGGCCTCGAAACGCTCGACGTGGCCGAAGCCGAAATGGCGCATGTGGATGGCGTCATGCTGGGCCGTGCCGCCTATCACAATCCGATGCTGCTGGCCGAGGTCGATCGCCGCTTCTTTGGCGCCACCGGCGAGCCGGTGACCCTCGAAGCCATCATGCAGGACATGGCCGCCTACGCCGATCGCCAGGCCGCCGAAGGCGTGCGTATCAACAATATCGCCCGCCACATGCTGGGCCTGGCCAATGGGCTGCCCGGCGCGCGCCAGTTCCGCCAGATCATGAGCGTCGATGCCTGCAAGCCCGGCGCGGATTCCAGTGTGATGTTCCGCGCGCTCGAAGCCGTCAGCCGCCCGCGCCTGGCCGAAGCGAGTTAATCGGCCAGTTCCAGCGAATTCTGGGTCACACTGTAGCGGCTCAGCGTTTCCAGGAACGTCATGCCGAGCAGGCTCGTATCGAGCGCATTTTCCTCGGTGACAAAGGCCGGGATACCTTTACGCGCAATGCCCCCAACCTCGATACGGGCCAGGTTCACCCGCGCCGCGCGCCCGGTGCCGTTGGCTGTCGAAACCGGGATGGTGAAGCGTAGATTGTCCGTATCGATGCCCGCCGCTTTGGCGTCGGCGATGGTCAGCACGACGGCCGTTGCGCCGGTGTCGAAGATCATGGGCGTGGTGTGGCCGTTGACGGTCGCATTGATCTCGAAATGGCCGCCAATGCCGCGCCGGAACGTCGCCGTGCCCTGCTCGGCATCCACCATCGCCACGCCCGGCTGCAACTCGCCCGCCACCCGGCCAGCCACGCCGACGATCTCGTCACGATAGGCATAAGTCAGCGCCGCCACCCCGAAAATGCCGACCCAGAGCAGGATGCTGGTCAGCAGCTCCGATGCTTTGCGCCGACGCGTGAACAGGCCACCGGCAAAGACGATGAGAATGACCAATAGCGGAATGAGCTGCGCCGTCTGGTTTTGGGTCAGGCCAACCAGGCTGCCGGCGTCGGCGCTGATCAGCAGCGCCAGCCCGACTGCGATAAGCAGCGCAATGCCGATGAAGATCATGGTCTGCGCCTTTGCTAAATGCCTCGCTCATTCCTCGATAAAGGCATTGCGCGCGGCAATTTCAAGGCCAATCCGCACCCTCAGACGAAAGGTAGCAGAGCCGTGAGCACGGCGACTTCGGCCAACGCGCCCAAAGCGCCGATCAGGTCACCGGTCTGCCCGCCCACCAGTCGGCGGCAAGTCGCCGTCCATCCCGCGATGACCGCGGCCGCGAGCAGCACCGCGAGGCCAATGGCGACGAGGTTGGTTGCCGGCGCTCCCAGCACGAACAGCAGCACGGCGGCGAACACCGCGCCCACAGCGAATCCGGCGGGGGACAATGCGCCCGCTGTCGCCGCGGCGCCATTAGTCCGGGCCGGTGGCAGCGCCACTGCCAGCCACAGGGCGCCGGAGCGGCCGACAATGCTGGCAGCCAGCCACACCGCCGCAGCAGCCAAGGGATTGATCGCGGCCGCGGCGCCCAAAGCCGTCACCCGCAGCAGGATGAACAGGCTCAGCGCCGCAACGCCGTAGGTGCCGTGCCGGCTATCCTTCATGATCTCCAGCCGGCGTTCGACCGTCTGCCCGCCGAATAACCCATCGGCCGCATCGGCCAATGCGTCGTCGGCCATGGCACCGGTGGCGATCACCATGGCCGCCACGGCCAGGGCAGCGGCGAAGTAGGTGGGCAGCCCGATCAGCGTCGCGCCGATCAGCAGCAGAGCCGGCCCGATGCCGATAGCCACGCTCGCCAGCGGCAACGCCATGGCAATGCGGCCCAGCTCCGGCGGCTGATGGGGCGACGATCCCGTTGGCAGCCGCGAGAAGAACCGCAATGCCATGATGAAGTCGTCCTTGAGCCCGATCCCACCTGTGGCCGGGGCCGGGCGACTGGGATCGAGTGCATCGGCGCTGATGGCGTCCCTGGGCTGCTCTTCGGTCAATTGCTTTTGGCCTCGTTCTACGCAACAAGTCGCCAGCTTTTATCACAGCATTCCGGACCCGCCATGCCCTCGCTCAATCCCGCCTATGCCGATGTCATCGAGCTTCTGACCATCGTGCCTGATGGCGATGAGTCGGCCGTCATGGCGGTGCGGCAACGCGATGCGCAGTTGACCAAACCCGCCGGTTCTCTGGGCGCGCTCGAAGGGCTCGTGGAGTTCCTCGCGCGCTGGCAGGGCAGGGCGCGTCCGCGTCTCGACAATCCCATGGTCACCATTTTCGCCGGCAATCACGGCGTGACGGATCAGGGCGTGTCCGCCTTTCCGCGCGAGGTAACCGCGCAGATGGTCGCCAATTTCACCAATGGCGGCGCCGCGATCTCCCAGATTTGCGCTCTGCATGAAATCAACCTGCGGGTGTTCGAGCTGGCACTGGAACTGCCGACTGGCGACATCACCCAGGAAGCCGCGCTCGACGACAAGATGTGCGCCGCCACCATCGCCTACGGCATGGAAGCCATTGCCGGCAAACCCGACCTGATCTGCATCGGCGAAATGGGCATCGGCAACACCACCGTCGCTGCAGCCGTCTACGCCGCCCTCTATGGCGGTACCGGCGCCGATTGGGTGGGCCGCGGCACCGGCGTCGATGATGCTGGCCTGGCGCGCAAGGCCGACGCCGTCGATCGCGCTTTGGCCCGGCATGCCGGTGACCTCGACCACCCGCTCGGTATCCTTGCTCGGCTGGGCGGGCGCGAAATCGCCGCTATGCTTGGTGCTCTGCTGGCCGCCCGCCACCAGAAGGTGCCTGTCATCGTCGATGGCTT
Source organism: Devosia lacusdianchii (assembly GCF_022429625.1). Lineage (NCBI taxonomy): Bacteria > Pseudomonadati > Pseudomonadota > Alphaproteobacteria > Hyphomicrobiales > Devosiaceae > Devosia > Devosia lacusdianchii. Next base: position 1,272,246 of record NZ_CP092483.1, read on the forward strand.
CGTTGCCACCGCGGCCGCTGCCATCGCCCACGCGGTCAATCCGCAGGCGATCGACCACTGCATTTTCGCCCATGTGTCGGCGGAGTCCGGTCATGCCCGCGCGCTCGCGGCCATGGACCAGAAGGGCTTGCTCGATCTCGGGATGCGGCTGGGCGAGGGGAGCGGCGCGGCGCTGGCCGCGGTGCTCGCCAAGACGGCTTTGCATCTCCACAACAACATGGCCACGTTCGAAAGCGCCGCCGTCAGCGGCAAGGAAGCCTAGGCCGCTTTCGGTGTCATGATCCGGCCGAGCTCGCGCACCAGGCTGGTCTCGAGCTTGCCGGCGGCAGCCATGGCATTGAGGATGACCATGGCCTGCACCGGGCTTTTCGGTTCCTTGTAGCTGCGGCGTTCGATCAATGCGGAATAGATGTCGCAGATCGTGATGATCCGCGTCAGGTCATCGATCTCGCTGCCACTGAGCCCGTCCGGATATCCCGTACCATCGAGAAATTCGTGATGGTGACGCACGCTGCGGAGCGCATCGGGGCTGATCGTGCTCGACGCCGCCAGATAGTTGTAGCCGGTGACCGGGTGCATGCGCACGATGGCCATTTCCTCTGGCGTCAATGCGGTGGGCTTGTCGAGCAGCTCGATGGGCACCACTGCCTTTCCGATATCATGCAACAGGCCCGCCACGGTCAGCCTGACGACATCACGCCGCGCCATTCCTGCCCTGCTGGCAAACGCCGCGGCCACACCCGTCACCAGCATGCAGTGCTGAAACGTGCCGACATGGTAGCCCTTGACCGTCGCTAGCCAGTCATCGACGCCGAGTTCGGACACCGCTTCGGCGATCTGCCCGCTCGCGTTGAGCACGCTGGTGGTATCGAGCGGCGCATTTTCCGTCATCGAGCGGAAGCTTTGGTCGAGCGCCTCCACACCGGCCTCGATGGATCGCGCTACCGCTTCGTCGTCGATCCGCGCCGTGCTGACGCCGAAGTGCTTGCGGATGGCGGCATTGATCTCGGATGCTTTGGCCGGACGCGGCAGGGTCATGTCGGCCCCGAGCACGCTGGCGTGGACGGTGGTGACGCGGCTATCCGGATCGACGATGAACAGCCTGCAGCCGCCACCGCGCCTTAGCAGCACACCTTTGAGCTTGCGGACGAGGTCGATCCGCCGAAGGTCGACATCAAAGATCATGCTGGGGTCATGGGCGAGGTAACCGGCGCCGAATGCATCGATATGCACCGGCTCGGCCCCTAAGCTCTTGGCCAGGGCGGAAATTCGCGCGTCGGCGACTCGGTCCGTGACAAGCAACAAGCCGCCATGCCGTAGTTGATCGAGCACATGGCCCTCCCTGACGCAGGATCAATGTAGCGCCGGGAGTATTGTTGCAAAGCTAATTTTATTGCGATGTGGGACTAACCGGCTTCGGAATAGATCTCGAGGCGGTTTTTCTTCTCGACGACAGGCGCCAGCGCATCCATGACACGGGCGCGCGGGAATGTAGCGATCACTTCGGTACCAAACCTGAGCTTGCTGAAGAGATCGAACCGGCCCTGATGCAGTTCCATGATTTTCTGCACGATGGGAAGACCCAGGCCCGCGCCCTGTTCGGCAGTCTTCTGCGCCAGCGAGCCCTGGCCGAACGAGGAGAGCACCGTCGCGATTTCGTCTTCGGGGATGCCCGGACCGTTGTCCTTGACCGAAACCAATTGGCCGCCGTCGCCGCTGCGCGTCACCAGTAGCACGACCTTGCCCTGCTGCGGTGTGAACTTGATCGCGTTGCTGAGCAGGTTCAGCACGACCTGGCGGATAGCGCGTTCGTCACCCCAGAGCCGGGGCAGGTTGTTGCCGACAGTGAAGACCAGCTCGATGCCCTTGGCCTTGGCGCGCAATTCCATCATACGACGGCAGTCTTCGGCGATGTCCACCAGCGACACCACTTCCTCATTGAGCTCATACTTGCCCGCCTCGATGCGGCTGAGGTCGAGAAGCTCGTTGATGAGGTTGAGCAGGTGCTGCCCGCTGCCGTGGATATCGCCGGCATACTCTTTGTATTGCGGCACCTGATGCGGCCCCAGCAGCTCCGATTTCAGCACCTCGGAGAAGCCGATAATGGCGTTGAGCGGCGTGCGCAGCTCATGACTCATCGTCGCCAGGAACTGCGACTTGGCAATATTAGCCTGCTCGGCATGCCGGCGAGCCTCGTCCGACATATGCCGCGCTTCCTCAAGCTCGTTGATAAGCGCGTCCTTTTCGCCCTGGTAGGTGATGGTGCCAAGCTTTGAGGCATGCAGCTGACGCGCCAGGTAAACGAAGAAGATCTCGCCGCACACCGCCACCGCCGCCAGCGTGTAATTCAGCGTGCCGCCCAGCGCGATCAGGTTGGCGGTCACCGTCGCGGTCACCGGCATCGTGCTCATCAGCGTTGCGGGCGGAAGCGCATTGGTCGCCACCGCATTGGCGGCGACGGCAACCAGCACCATGGCGAACATGACTGGCGTCAGCGTGTCCGGGTTCGAAACCAGGGTGAATAGCGCCAGCAACGACCATGACAGACCATAAAGCGTCTCGCCGGCGACGAAGCTGCGCGTCCATTGCTCGGCATTGAATTTGGCCGGATCGCTGCGCTTGAAGCGCTGCGCCATCAGCACCACGATCAGGAGGCTCAGCACCACCATGCCGGCCCACAGCGAGGTGAACACCGGCGGCACCCAGAATGTCGCGACAATAGCGAGAATCGCCACGATCGCCGCCATTGGCAATGCTGCGGCCAGGCGCGACTCGGCGTAGTCGTGCATCAGTTCGAAATCGAACGAAGCGCGGGTGCCGGAGCTGGAGGTGAGGCGTTGACGGGCGTCGAGCACCGTTTTCTGCGCCGAGCGCTTTCCATCGCGTCCCATTTGCGAACGGACGTCATCGGTGACAACCGGCTGGGACGGCATGGAAACTCGTTACTCGTTACTAGATACTGCGAACCGAAAACGCGTTCGCGATGCTCAAGGCAAAACTCTAGCGACAGCGTAGTTAACGGGTGGTGAAATCCTGCGTCGACAAGTCTACCGAACCAGCATCTTTTCCGGTCGCACCGGCGCCCTCCTGGCCATCATCGTGTTGGCGGCGCTGGCAGTGGTCGCCGCGCGCCTCGACCCGCCGCCACCGCCTGTGGCGGGCAATGCCCGCGCCAGCGACGGCGACAGCTTCCGGCTGGGCGATGACCGCGTCCGGCTCCTGGGTCTCGACGCGCCTGAGCTCGCCCAGCAATGCGATGCCGAGGATGGCGGGCAGTGGCCCTGCGGGCGTGCCGCCCGCGATCGCATGGCGGCGCTGCTGTCCTCCGGGCCGGTGGATTGCCGGCCCGAAGACAATGACCAATATGGACGGCTTCTCGCCTATTGCACCGCCGGTGGACGCGACCTTGGGGCAGTCATGGTCAGCGAGGGCCTGGCCATTTCTTCGGGTTCCTACTGGAGCGAGGAGGCCGACGCCCGCGCCGCCCGGCGTGGCATCTGGGCCGGTGGCTTCGACACGCCGCGCAGCTGGCGCGACGACCACCCGCGTCCACAGGGCGCCTGGGGGTTTCTGTCCGCCATCGGGCTCTAGGTTAACGCTGGGTAAAATCCGGCCGTTAGAGTTGGTTCGCGCAAGATTATTGCTAACTACGGCCGGCTGTGGCAGTTAGACAGCCGATTTGGGGATGGTTTTTTGCCATTCTTGGAAATCTGATCTCGCGGGGGCGATATGGCATTGGACAAGATAGATCGCAAAATTCTGACGCTTTTGCAGAAGGATGCCACCATGCCGGTGGCTGAGATCGGTCGCAAGGTTGGCCTGTCCACTACCCCATGCTGGCGTCGCATTCAGAAGATGGAAGAAGACGGAGTCATCCAGCGCCGCGTCGCCGTGCTCGATCCGGCCAAGGTCAATGTCGGCGTCACCGTCTTCGTTTCGGTCAAGACTAATGAACACAACGACGCCTGGATGCGGAAGTTCTCCAGCGTCATCGACGAATTTCCCGAGGTCGTGGAATTCTACCGCATGAGCGGGGAGGTTGATTACCTGATGCGCGTCGTGGTGCCCGATATCGGCGCCTACGATTCCTTCTACAAAAAGCTCATCAGCAAGATCAATCTGACCGATGTGAGCTCGGCCTTCGCCATGGGCCAGATCAAGTACACCACGGCCCTGCCACTCGATTTCGCCATCGTGGTCGACGACGACAAGTAAGCTTCGGAGAACGGTCATGCTGCGCGGTTTCGAACATGTGGGCATGACTTCAGGCAATCTCGACCGGACCATTGCCTTCTACTGCGATCTGCTTGGACTGCGGCTGGCCCTGCGGAAGCCCGCCGCCAAGGGCGAACTGGCCTTCCTTGATGCCGGCGGCGGCATGCTGGAGATTTTCGCTCCCGCATCGGCCATCGACCGCTCGCGCGACGTCCCGCCGGCCGAGGCCGGCATGCGCCACCTCACCTTCGCCTTCGACGATGTCGACGCCATGATTGGCAAGCTGGAGGCCGCGGGCGTCGAGGTTGTCGAACGCCCGCGCGATGCCTACAACACCGAGATGATGCGCCGCGTGGCCTTCGTCCGTGATCCCGACGGCATCATCGTCGAACTCATCGAGCGCGCCGAAGGCCGCTGATCCAGTCCGAGGACCAACCCGATGACCGAAGCGTCAGCCGCTCCAACTCTTGTTGTCCATCACGACGATCTCGGCGCCAGCCACAGTGCGAACAAGGCTTTCGTCGAGCTATGCGACCTGGGCGTTGTCACCAGCGGCTCGGTGATGGTGCCCTGTCCCTGGTTCCCCGAAATGGCCGACATTTCGCGAGAGCGACCAGACCTCGATATTGGCGTCCATCTGACGCTGACCGCGGAGTTTCCCGGCTTCCGCTGGCGCCCGCTCACCGGCGTCTCGGGCAATGGCCTGACCGACAGCGACGGCTTCATGTGGCGGGATGTTCCCGAAGCGCGCAACGCTGACCGCCAAGCCGTCGCGGCTGAGCTTCGCGCGCAGATTATCGCGGCCCTCGACGCTGGTATCGACGTCACCCACCTCGACTCTCACATGGGTACCACCTGGCAGCCCGAATATGTCGATATCTACGTCGCCCTCGGCGAGGAGTTCCGCCTGCCGGTATTGCTCGCCCGTGACGTCGGCAATATGGCGCCGGAAGGCACTGATTTCGCGCCTCAATTCGATCGGCTGGTCGCACGCGGCAATCCCGATTTCCAGCGCTTCGTTACCACGCCATTCGGCAATCTTGCGCCGGATGCGGCAAACTATGCCGAGATTTTCAGTCAGGTCGGGCCAGGTTTGAACTGGGGTGGCTTCCATTTCGCGGCGCCCGGCGACATCGAGCTCTATTCCGACGACGCGCCAACCCGCATCGGCGAATACGACGTCTTCCGCTCCGGTCGCGCGAAGGAATTGCTCGACGCCGCGGGCATCGAACTCATCGGCATGCGCAGCCTCCGCGACGCGATGCGGGCGCGTGGCTGATCGCGCCATGGGCCACTAGGCCGCGCCTTCGATCGCGGCGCAGGCAGTTGCCAGGCCATTCTCATGGCGAATCCGTCCGCCCAGGTCCACGGCGCGAGCGGCCGCGGGGCCCGCCAGCAGCTCCCCCAAGGCGATGGCAAGAGACTGGGCGTCAAGGGTTTTGCGATTCAGCGGGGTTCCCGCGACCCCCAGCTCCATCATGCGGCGGGCCCAAAACGGCTGGTCGCCAAAGTAGGGGCAGATTGCCATTGGCAGGCCCGCGCGCAACGCTGCACCCGTCGTTCCGGCCCCGCCGTGATGCAGCGCGGCGCGCATATGCGGGAAAAGCTGGTCATGCGGTGCGTGAGCAATGAGATGCACGTGTGTCCCCACAGGTTGAGCAGCCATTGCTCCTCCGCCCGTCGCCAGCACGCCGCGAAGCCCCGCCTGTTGCAAAGCTTGGGCAACCAGCGCCGTCAGCGCACCCGGCTCGACGCCAGGCATACTGCCGAAGCCGACATAGACCGGCGACGGGCCCGCCTTGAGGAACGCATTCAGAGCCGGTGGCATGACCCAGCCGGGCTCATCCAGGAACCAGTAACCGGTGACCACAACGTCATCTCCCCAGTCCGCTGGCTTTGGCAAGACCTGCGGGCTATAGGCATACAGCGTTCGCACTGGGGCGCGACCGCTTCCTCGCGACATACCTAGGGCATCGCGCCGCCAGCCCTGGATCGTCTTGCCGAACAGAACTCCGGCGCCATGGGTTGCCAACATGTGGCTTGGCCGGTTCAGTGGTCCCAGATTGCTGAAAGGGAGCAAGGGGCTGGGGAAAGCCGCCGTGGGAGTGAAACCCGGCAACGGCGATGCAAGAACGGCGGGAATGTCCAGCGCTTCGGATAGATGCGGAGCGGCCAGCGACTTTGGGTGGTAGACGATCAGCTCCGGTTGGAAATCCCGGGCCACTTCGAGTTCGCGGTCGAGAAGGCCGCGCATCATCGGCGTCACAACGCCGATTAGCTTGAAGCCGGGCGCAAGCCCACCGCCGCCGGCCACCGCCTTTTTGCCTTCCGGCGAATTCAGCAGATCCAGGAACGCGCCCGGCAGCGCGGCATAGTCTATGCCCTTGGCGGAGGCATCCGCCTCAAACTGCTCGGGACCAGCAAGGACGACTGTGTGACCCCGGGACTTCAGCGCCTGGGCAAGCGCCAGGTAAGGCTGCAAATCCCCCCTGGTACCAAGCGTATGTATGGCGATGCGCATGACAAATCCATTGTAGACCGACTGGCGGTCAGTTATACCGACTATCGGTCGGTTTCAAGGTGTGTCATGCCGCGCGTTATCAAACATCCCGATATCAGGAGGGACGAGCTCCTCGCCATCGCTGCCGAGCGTTTTGGCGACAAAGGCTATGACGGCACCTCGGTCGACGAGATCATCCGCCGGGCCGGGCTGTCCAAGGGCGCTTTCTATCACTACTTTCCATCCAAGGAGGCGCTGCTGGAAGCATTGGCCGGTCGAGCCGCGGAGCAGGCGCTTGCGCGGGTTACAGGCGAGCTTGAAGCGCCGGGCCTGACGGCCCTGGATAAGCTGCGCGCCTTTTTCGGGCACGCGGGGGAGGACAAGGGCTCCCGGTCCGCGGCGACATTCGGCGCCATCTTTCGCCCGGAGAACCTCGCGCTCTACCACCGGCTGCATAGCGCTGTCTCGGCTGTTCTGGCGCGACCGCTGGCCGAGGTTATCAGGCAGGGCATGACCGAATCTCTCTTCTCGGTCGACGACCCCGTGACCACCGCGGAGATCATTCTCGCCCTTGGTAGCGTTACCCATGACATGGTGGCCGGATGCCTGTCGGCGTCCACCGCCGACGAGCGTGCGGTCGCGCTGGCCGGCCTCGAACGCCGACTGGTGCAGCAGGGGATCGCCATTGATCGAATTCTCGGCCTACCGGATCGAACGGTGCAATTGGTCCGGCCAGGGAGTGCTCGCGAACTGTTCGGCTGGTAGCGGCTAACCGCCAGTCACGTTCATGTGCCGCGCGACGGCTGGCTCCGTCCGGCTGCGATCCAGCACGAAATCATGCCCCTTTGGCTTGAGCAGCATGGCCTGGTCGAGTGCCGCGTCCAGCGCCTCAGGGCCGCCGCCACGTAGGACGTCGCGCAGGTTCACCTGGTCGTCCTGGCCAAGGCACATAAAAAGCTGCCCCGTCGCGGTCAGCCGTACGCGGTTGCAGCTCTCGCAGAAATTGTGGCTCATCGGGGTGATGAAGCCCAGCACGCCGCCCGTTTCGGCGACATGGACATAACGCGCCGGGCCGCCGGTGCGCTTGTCGAGCTTTTGCAGCGTGTAGCGGCGCGCCAGCGTATCGTGCAGCTCGCGCAGCGGCAGATAGCTATCCACCCGGTCAATGCCCACTTCGCCCAGCGGCATGCCCTCGATCAGCGTCAGGCCCATGCCTCGGCCATGCGCCCAGGCCATCATGGGTTCGATCTCGTCATCATTGACGCCGCGCATCGCCACCATGTTGACCTTGATCGCCAGCCCGACCGCCTGCGCGGCGTCGATGCCGGCAAGCACATCCTCGATCCGTCCGCGCCGCGTAATTGCCCGGAAGCGCTCGGCGTCAAGCGTATCGAGCGACACGTTGAGCCGCCGCACACCGGCATCGAACAGTCCCTGCGCGTGCTTGCGCAACTGGCTGCCATTGGTGGTGATGGTGAGCTCGTCGAGCCCATTGCCCACCCGTGCCCCCAGCGTTGCCACTAGGTCCATGATATCGCGCCGCACCAGCGGCTCTCCGCCCGTCAGCCTGATCTTGCCGACGCCGCGCGCGATGAAGGCCGACGCGATGGTCTCGATTTCCTCGAAGCTGAGCACGTCCTTCTTGGGCAGGAAGGTCATGTCCTCGGCCATGCAATAGACGCAGCGAAAATCGCAGCGGTCGGTCACCGATATCCGCAGATACGAAATGTGCCGCCCATAGCGGTCAACAAGCGGGCGGGCAGGGGGCGTGTGCACGGTCATGGCGCGAACGTAGTACCGGTCACCGATAATTCAAAGTCGGGAGACAAACAAAAAAGGGTCGCCGAAGGCGACCCACTGATCAATTTGGCGCTAGGGGCAAGTCAGCCAGGTCAAGCTGAGGCGAAAACGGTGGCTATCGAGAACCGGACCGGAGCGTACCCAAGTACGTGAGGACCGGAAGCGCAGATAGCCGCCGTTTGCAGCCCAGCATCATGACGCCGGCGCTAGTGGTTGACGATAATCCGGGCGCCAACCTGCACGCGCTCGTAGAGGTCGGTAATATCTTCGTTGGTGAGGCGGATGCAGCCCGACGACACCGCCTGGCCGATCGACCACGGCTCCGACGTGCCATGCACGCGATACAGCGTTGAGCCGATATAGAGCGCGCGTGCGCCCAGCGGATTGTCGGGGCCACCCGGCATATAGGCCGGCAGGTCGGGAACGCGTTTGCGCATCTGTGCCGGCGGCGTCCAGCCCGGCCACTCGGCCTTGCGGGTAATGCGGTGCGTACCGGACCAGGTGAAGCCGTCGCGGCCGACGCCCACGCCATAACGCATCGCCTTGCCGTCTTCGAGCACCAGATACAGACGCCGCTCATCCGTCTCGATCACGATCGTGCCGGGCTTCTGGCTGGTCTCGTAGTCGACGATTTCCTTGCGGATAGGGCTGCCACCACGGTTGCGTGTCATCGCGACCGACGGCTCTTCCCACATATTGGTGTCTGCATTGTACACGCGCGCCGCCATTGTCGGCATAACGCTGGTCGCCGAGAGGAGTATCGATAGCCCGATTGCTATCGCGGACTTGAACTTGAGCATCTGACGACTTGGCCTCTGAAGTAGAACGCACGTTCGATTCGTACGTTTGAACAATTGTCGTTGCTTACGCGCTTTGCAGAACACCGAAAAGAGGACGACGCCTCGATTCTGCCACACTCGCCCCACCTTCGCCAAATTGTGTTGCCAGCGGGTTACAGTGTGCGTTCACCAATCCGTGATGTGCCTGCTTTCGTTGCATTGACAGGGGCTTGCCGCCCTGCGATGGGCACTTGAATATCAGCAGGGAGGTCACCATGAGCGAGGACTTGAAGCGGCAGGCCGCGGCCATGGCGCTCACCCAGGTTCAGTCCGGCATGCGTCTCGGCCTGGGCACGGGTTCGACGGCCAAGCATTTTGTCGATCTGCTCGGCGAAAGGGTCGCTGCAGGCTTCGACTGCATCTGCGTCCCAACCTCCGAAGTCACCGCTCGTCAGGCGCAGTCGCTGGGCATCGCGCTATCCGATCTCGATGCGCTCGATCGCCTCGACATCACCATCGATGGTGCCGACGAGATCGATCCGGTCCTCAATCTCATCAAGGGCGGTGGCGGTGCCCTGCTGCGCGAGAAGATCGTGGCCGCCGCTTCCGACGCCATGATTGTCATCGCCGATGTGTCCAAGCTGGTCAAAACGCTCGGTCGCTTCCCGTTGCCTATCGAGGTCAACCGTTTTGGCCTGGGCGCCACCCGGCGCGCCGTGGCCAACGTGATCGCCGCTCATGGCGCCGAAGGTGGTCTGCGCCTGCGCGAGGCGGCCTCGGGTGAGGCATTCGTCACCGACGGCGGACACCTCATTCTCGATGCATTTTTTGGCCGCATTTCGCAGCCAGAAGCGCTATCGCGGGACTTGCTCGATATTGCCGGCGTGGTGCAGCACGGACTGTTCCTGAAAATGTGCAAGACGGCTTATGTGGCAGCGCCGGATGGCGTAAGAACGCTTCAGAGCAAAGTTTAGAGCGTCGGACCGAAGGACGGTTTCGGTAATCCGGCGCGCAGCATGAACTGATTGGATCGTGACAAGATGGGTATTTCGACGATGACCGGTGTGATTGTGCGCTCGAAGGCGCTGTTGGCAGTGGCGTTGAGCGCCCTCGTTCTGGCGCTGTCCGTGCCGGCCTTCGCCCAGGAAGTTCCGCCCGAACAGCTGGCTTTGGCGCGCAAGTATATCGATCTGACCGATCGTGCCGCAGTGTACGAAACCACCCTGGTCGAGATTGCCATCGGCACCATGCGCCAGATCGTGCAGCAGAACCCCGAGATTTCCGAGCAGACCGATGCTGCGATCAGCAAGGTCCTGGAAGAGTACAAGGGCCGCAAGGGTGAGCTGCTTGACCAGTTTGCGCGCGTCTATGCCGTCCGTTTCACCATCGAGGAGCTCCAGGAGATCGTGGCCTTCTACGAGTCCCCGACCGGCCAGAAGCTGTCGGCGGCCAACTCTGAGGCCAATATCGACCTGCAGCGCGTTCTTCAGGTTTTCACCACCAATGTGCGCCCCGAATTCTTCGCCAAGGTCCGCGCCGACCTGCGTGCCCAGGGCATCGCGATTTAGTCACCTGCCGCATGGCAGATCATCCGGCCCCGCCTTGTGCGGGGCCTTTTTTTGTGCGAAGCGGCACATGATATTCATCGGTAGTTGACGATGTATGCCCGGCCAATAGGAGCGCCACATGACTGATAGCTATGATCTTGTCGTCATCGGTGCCGGCTCCGGCGGTGTTCGCGCCGCCCGCATGGCGGCAACCTATGGCGCCAAGGTCGCCGTCATCGAGGAGTTTCGCGTCGGCGGCACCTGCGTTATCCGCGGTTGCGTCCCCAAGAAGCTCTATGTCTATGCCAGCCGCTTCCACGACATGTTCGACGTCGCCTCCAGCTTCGGCTGGCAGGTAGACGCCACCTTTGATTGGCCGACCCTGGTCGCTGCCAAAGAAAAGGAAATCACCCGGCTCGAGCACGCCTATACGACCAATCTCGAAAAGCCTGGCGCTGAGATCATCAAGGACCGCGCCGTGGTCTCCGGCCCCAATACGGTCCACCTTGTCGGCCAGGCGCGCGACCTGACCGCGAAGTACATCCTCATCGCCACCGGCGGGCACCCACATGTCCCGCATATTCCGGGCGCTGAACTGGCCATCACCTCCAACGAAGCCTTCGACCTGCCGGCTCTGCCGCATTCCATCCTTATCGAAGGCGGCGGCTATATCGCGGTCGAATTCGCCACCATTTTCGCCGGCCTCGGGGTCGACACCACGATCATCTATCGGGGCCAGCGCATCCTGCGCACCTTCGACGACGACATGGCGGTGGGGCTCGAAGCGGGCCTCATCGAGCGTGGTATCAAGATCGTCTACCAGACCACGATCAAGTCGCTCGCCCGGCATGGCAACGACATCCTGGCTACGTTCAGCGACGGCGTAACCGCCCCCTACGGCGCGGTAATGACGGCCACCGGTCGTACGCCCAATACGCGCGGCCTCGGCCTCGACAAGGTCGGGGTGGAGCTGACCTCGGCTGGCGCGATCAAAGTCGACGCCTATTCGCAGTCCTCGGTCCCTTCGATCTATGCGGTGGGTGACGTTACCGGCCGCGCCGCGCTGACCCCGGTCGCCATTCGCGAAGGCTGGTACTTCGCCGAGACGGTCTTTAACAACAACCCGCTTGCCGTCGACCATTCCCAGATCCCGACCGCCGTCTTCTCCGACCCGGAGATCGGCGTCATCGGCCTCACCGAGGCCGAAGCAACAACCCATGGCGATATCGACGTCTACGTCGCCCGCTTCCGGCCGATGATCAACACGCTCTCCACCCGCACCGAGCGCATGATCCTCAAGCTCATCGTCGGCGCCAATGGCGGCAAGGTGCTCGGCTGCCACATCCTGGGCCCGGGCGCCGCCGAAATGATTCAGCTCGTCGCCATCCCCATGGGCATGGGCGCCACCAAGGCCGATTTCGACCGCGCCATGGCCCTACACCCTACGGCCGCCGAAGAACTCGTGACCTTCAAGGCCCCCAGCTACACCTATCGCAACGGCCAGAAGGTGGGTGGCTAGTTGTGCGTGGCGACTAATCACGATGTCATCCCGGCGAAGGCCGGGATCCACGTCCGTGGCGCGCCGCAACATCCAGCGCGGGAATGGCCTTCAGCATGGATTCCGGCCTGCGCCGGAATGACACCGCGCAAAACCAACTACTCCCTCGTCCCACCCCTACGACCAATGTCCATCCCGAATATTCTTGTCCCGCCCCGCCGGCCTTGGTATTCCGCCCGCAAGCAACTGCACCGCGAGACCTGATATGAGCACCTGGACCCCCGATAGCTGGCGCGCCAAGCCGATTTCCCAGGTTCCGGCCTATCCCGACGCTGCCAAGCTCCAGGAGGCCGAGCGCCAATTGGCGAGCTTCCCGCCGCTGGTCTTTGCCGGTGAAGCGCGTGATCTCAAGACCCGCCTGGCTGCCGTTGCCCGTGGTGAGGCTTTCCTGCTGCAGGGCGGCGATTGCGCCGAGAGCTTTGCCGAGCACGGCGCTGACCACATCCGCGATTTCTTCCGCGTCTTTCTGCAAATGGCTGTCGTATTGACCCACGGCGCGTCCAAGCCCGTGGTCAAGGTCGGCCGCGTTGCCGGCCAGTTTGCCAAGCCGCGCTCGTCCGATACCGAGATTATCGATGGCGTTGAGCTGCCCAGCTATCGCGGCGATATCATCAACGCCATCGACTTCAACGCAGCATCGCGCGTCCCCGATCCCGACCGCATGCTGCAAGCATACCGCCAGTCTGCTGCCACTTTGAACCTGCTGCGCGCCTTCTCCATGGGCGGCTACGCCGAGCTGACCCGGATCCACGAATGGACCGTCGGGTTCATGAAGGGCTCCAACTGGTTTCCGCGGTACGAAGAAGTGGCGCGCAAGATCGACGACGCCATCACCTTCATGGGCGCTCTCGGCCTCAACCCCGACAACACGCCGGCCCTGCGCCAGACCAGCTTCTTTACCAGCCACGAGGCTCTGCTGCTCGGCTACGAGGAGGCGCTGACCCGCCGCGACTCCATCACCAACGACTGGTACGCCACCTCGGGCCACATGCTGTGGATCGGCGATCGTACCCGCCAGCCCGACGCCGCCCATGTCGAATACTTCGCCGGCATCAAGAACCCCATCGGCATCAAGTGCGGTCCTTCGCTCAGCAATGATGACCTGCTCCGCCTGCTCGACCGGCTGAACCCGACCGACGACGCCGGCCGCATCACGCTGATCAGCCGCTACGGCTCCGACAAGGTCAGCGAACACCTGCCGCGCCACATCGAGACCGTGCAAAAGGCTGGCCGCACCGTCGTCTGGTGCTCCGATCCCATGCACGGCAACACGATCAAGGCCTCCACCGGCTACAAGACCCGGCCGTTCGATCGGGTGCTCTCGGAAGTGAAGTCCTTCTTTGAAATACACCGCGAAATGGGCACCTATGCCGGCGGCGTACATATCGAGATGACGGGCGACGACGTCACCGAATGCGTCGGCGGCTTCTCGGCTGTTACTGAGGCCTCGCTTTCGGATCGCTACCACACCTATTGCGACCCGCGCCTCAACGCCAGCCAGGCGCTTGAGCTGGCCTTCCTGGTTGCGGAGGAAGTGCACGCCCAAAAGCCACCCCGCCAGCGCGTTGCCGCCGGCGAATAATCCGGGCCAGCCCGCGAACCGAAGCCGCTGGCCGCGCGTTGCGGCATAGGGGACTGGCGTGCCTGTCATGCTACGGTTTCCCGGAATCGACGCCGTGTTCATGAAAGCCGCGCATGCCAAGATCCCTCTTTCCTGCGGCCAGTCCCGAAACCCGGGCGCGCCTTGAGCAGAATCCAACGCTCAAGCTAATCAACGACTACGACTGGTCATCCAATCGTCTGGGACCCATCCCGGATTGGCCGGAAAGCCTCAAGGGTGCGGTCCGCGTGATGATGGCCGCTTCCACACCGATGGTGATGCTCGTCGGCCCCGACGGCGTCCTCGTCTATAACGACGCCTATGCCGAATTCGCTGGCGACCGCCATCCCTCCATCTTTGGCCTGCCGGCGACCGAGGCCTGGCCTGAGATCGCCGACTTCAACCGCCACAAAATTGCCCTTGGCCTGGCCGGGCACTCTCTGATCCTGCGCGACCAGGAACTTGTCCTCAACCGCCACGGCGAGCCGGAATCCGGCTGGATGGACCTGCACTATAGCCCCATCCTCAACGACGATGGCGTGCCGCTGGGCACCCTGTGCATCGTCCACGAGACGACCGACCGGGTGATGGCCGAAAAGGCGCTGGCCCGCAGCGAGGAGCGGTTGTCGCTGGCGCTGAGCGGCTCAAGCCTCGTCGGCACCTGGGACTGGGATGTGGTCAACAACGTCGTCACCTCCGACGACAAGTTCGCCCAGATGTATAATCTCGACCCTCTGCAGGCCGGGCTCGGCGTGCCGATCGGGCAATTCCTGCAGGCCGTCCATCCCGACGATGTCGAGCGGCTGGGTGAAGAGATCGGCACCGCCCTCAGGGAGGGCTCCTCCCTCCACAGCGAATACCGCCTGGTTGGCGAAGACGGCGCGATCCGCTGGGTCATAGCGTCCGGTCGCCCGCGTCTCGATGCCGAGGGCAAGGCGCAGCGTTTCCCCGGGGTCGTGGTCGATGTCACCGAGCAGCGCCGTACCTCCGAGGCGCTTGCCGAGAGCGAATTGCGCTTCCGCACCCTGGCTGACACCATGCCCCAGATGGTCTGGTCCACGCTGCCGGACGGCTATCACGACTACTACAATGCGCGCTGGTATGAGTTCACCGGCGTGCCCGCTGGCTCGACCGACGGCGAAGGATGGAACGACATGTTCCACCCCGAGGATCAGCAGCGCGCCTGGGAGGTCTGGAAGCACTCCCTGGCTACGGGCGAGCCCTACCACATCGAATACCGCCTCAAGCACCATACCGGCACCTATCGCTGGACGCTTGGCCTGGCTCTGCCCATCCGCGACGCGGCGGGCCACATCATCCGCTGGTTTGGCACCTGCACCGATATCCACGAAGCCAAGCTGGCCGGCGAGGAGCGCGAACTGGTGGCGCAGGAGCTCAGCCACCGCATCAAGAACATCTTTGCGGTGCTCACCGGCCTGATCAGCCTCTCAGCGCGCAGCCGCCCTGAGGTCAAACCCTTCGCCGAGGAACTGCGCCAGCGCATCTACGCTCTGGGTGAGGCTCACGATTTTGTTCAGCCACACAGCCGCGCGTCGCGGCCGGATGGCGCGCAGGGGTCGTTGGCGGCACTCGTCGATCGCCTGATGCGGCCTTACCGGGGCACGGACGGCAGCAGGGTCGCCTTCAGTGGCGACGACATCGAGATCGATGATGGGGCCGCAACGCCTCTGGCGCTGATATTCCACGAGCTGGCCACCAATGCGGCCAAGTATGGCGCCTTCCTCACCGAAGAGGGCAGGGTGGTGATATCAGGCCAAAGCATCGGCGATCGCTACCACTTGTCATGGGCCGAACACGGCGGTCAGCCGGTCAGCATGGTGTCGGATACGACGGGTTTTGGTTTCCGCGTCATCGACCTCAGCGTACAGGGGCAGCTGGGCGGTACGATCGAACGCGTCTGGGATGCCGAAGGACTGCGCATCGAGATCGATTTGCCGGCCAGTGCGCTCAAGCGCTCGGCGCGGCTGCGAACCGATCGCTAGCCGGCAGCCATCTGGCTAGACCACGGGAACAACACGAGCCGCTGCGGCACCGTCGCCTCGGCTGCTTCGCGGCAAGCCACGGCATAGGCCACCGCGGCGCGCAGGTCACTGTCGGATACCGGCTTGGCCAGGACCCCGATCGTGCCGGGCACGCCGTCACCCAATTGCGATGGATTGGCCGTCATGAACAGTACCGTCACGCCGTGGGTTTGCGCCAATATCCGGCCGATACTCGCGCCGGTTGGGCCATCCTGAAGGTTGAGGTCGACCAGGGCGATGTCGGTCGATCCCGCCAGGGCCAACGCGGACCGCTGGTCCGCCGCTATGCCGACGGGCTGGTGCCCCATTTCTTCGACTACATGTTCAATCTCGGTGGCGACGAAAATCTCGTCCTCGACCACCAATATCCTGCACGTCATCACACTTACTCTCGTCACACGCCTTCTGGCCTAAAAGCAAACTCGCGGACGCTCAACTGGTTGCGGGCGCTAGGCCACATTCACCCTGTTATGGTCAGTTTGCGCTCGAGCAGTTACCAAAACACCAACTTCCTGGCCCTCCCGCTTAGCGGAACATTAACCCTAATGCTTCATAAATTCGCCCAGATTACCCAGAAGGGCCACCTATCCGGAGGATACTATGAAGCGCTCCCTGCAAGGCGCCGTTGCGGCGCTGGCAGTCCTCACAGCAGCGCCGGCACTCGCTGCCGACTATCCGGAATTGCGCCCAGCCTATCCCGAAAATTGGGAGCAGCCTGACGATTCGATCCGCTTCGAACTGGGCGCTCGCTACTGGCTCTCCTGGGGTTCGCAAGATGCCGGTTTCACGGCGACCGTCGGTGGCGTGCCGCTCGGCGATGTCGGGATTTCGACCCGGGATCAGAGCCACATCGTCGAATTGCACGGCAAGATCGAAGATCTCTCCACCCAGACCTATGTGAGCGGCAAGGCCGGCATCAGCCTCGGCACCACTGGCACCTATACCATCACCCCGGCATCTTCGGGCGCCATTGGTTCAAGCTCTAGAATTGGCTATGCGGGTGGCGATTTCGGCTGGCTACCCTTCGGCAACATGACCGATGGCTTCGCCGTCGGCGGCCTTGTGGGCTATCAATACTGGAAGGACGCCCCCGATATAGGCCAGGGCCGATATGGCACGGCGTTTGCCGGCCCCGGCGGCGCGCCTTCGGCTTTTGCGCCTGCCCAGGATAATTTCGACATCCACGCCCTTCGCCTTGGCATCAAGGGGCAGGCCACTTTCGACATGTTCGACATTCAGGCCGAAGTCGCCGCTATCCCCTATGCCCACGTGTCGGGTACCGTTGGCGGCAGCGGGTCTGATCCATTCGTCCTGGCGGGCATACCCTTTTATGAGCGCGCCCCGACGACGCTGAGCGGTCGCGGTTACGGCGTCATGGCCGAGACCATGGTGGGCTTCCATCCCACCGAGAACCTTACCGTCCGCGTCGGTGGCCGTGCCTGGTACCTCGAAGGCCAACTCGACGCCCAGTTCAGTTCCAATGCCTTCGGCGCCGACCAGCCCACGCTCACCCTACCGAGCAATTTCGCCCGCATCTTCCGCTATGGCGCGCTGTTGGAAGTGACCGGCAAGTTCTAGCCCGCCAACCATCGCATACCCGTTGTCCGCTTGCCCTCCTCAGGGCGAGCGGATAAGTCTTGCGCGCGTTCGGTCCCCCTGCCGTGGCGCCAAGTTTCACTCAGCCAACGGGCAGTATCATCGTGACAGACCGCCTCAGAATTGCGCTCGCCCAGCTCAATCCCAAGGTCGGTGACATCACCGGCAATCTGGCCCTGGCCCGTACGGCGCTGACCGATGCGGTCGCCGCCAAGGCCGACATACTGATGCTCTCCGAGCTGTTCCTCACCGGCTACTTTCCTGACGACCTGCTGTTCAAGCCGAAATTCCTCACCGATGCCATGCAGGCCGCTCGCGATCTGATCGCTGACACTGCCGGCACGGATGTCGTCCTGGTGCTGCCGACCGTCTGGCTCGAAAAGACCGGCCTCCATAATGCCGTTCTGGTGGCCGAGAACGGCCAGATCATCGCCACGCGCCTGAAGCGCGAACTGCCCAATTCCGATGTCTTCTACGAGAAGCGCTACTTCAACGCTGGCCCATTGGCCGACCCAGTGGTCATCAAAGGCGTGCCGATCGGCATCCCGATTTGCGAAGATATCTGGCACCCCAATGTGTGCGATCACCTCGCCATGCGCGGCGCCGAAATCATGCTCTGCCCCAATGGTTCGCCCTACTGGACCAACAAGCAGCACGTCCGCAAAGACCTCGTTCGCGCCCGCACGCAAGAGGACGACGTGCCCATGCTCTACCTCAACCAGGTCGGCGGCCAGGACGAGCTGGTGTTCGACGGGGCCTCCTTCGGCATGGAACCCGGCAATAAGCTGGTGTTTCAGGGCAAATCCTTCGAGACCGATTTCATCGTCTCCGATTGGGTCCGCGGCGATAACGGCTGGACCTGCGAACAGGGCGAAGTCACCGAGCTGACCACCACCGACGAAGCCCCCTGGCTCGCCTGCGTGCTGGGCCTGCGCGACTACGTGCACAAAAACGGCTTCAAGCAGGTCGTGCTCGGCCTCTCCGGTGGCATCGACAGCGCCGTGGTCGCCGCCATGGCCGTTGACGCCCTCGGCCCCGAAAACGTCCACTGCATCATGCTGCCCTATCGCTACACCTCCGAGGCCAGCCTCAAGGACGCCAAGGACTGCGCCGAGCGGCTGGGTGTGCGCTACGACATCGTCTCCATCGGCAATCCGGTCGATGATGCCCTGATCGAACTGGCCCCCATCTTTGACAATCGCCCCGCCGATCTGGCCGAGGAAAACATCCAGTCGCGCATGCGCGGTGTCGTACTGATGGCCGTCTCCAACAAGCTCGGCTCCATGCTGCTGACCACAGGCAACAAGTCCGAAATGGGCGTCGGCTACGCCACCATCTATGGCGACATGAACGGCGGCTACAATCCGCTCAAGGACATGTTCAAGATGGAGGTCTACCGCCTCGCCGCCTGGCGTAACAGCCATCGGCCCGGCGACAGCAAGGGCCCCACTGGCGAGGTCATCCCCCAGGCCATCATCGCCAAGGCGCCGTCAGCCGAACTGCGTCCGAACCAGACCGACCAGGATAGCCTGCCGCCATACCCGGTGCTGGACGCCATCCTGACCGCCATTGTCGAAGACGAGCTCTCCATCGCCGAAATCGTCGCCAAGGGCCACGATCAGGCTCTGGTGGAACGTATCGAGCGGCTGCTCAATATCGCCGAATACAAACGCCGCCAGTCGGCGCCGGGTCCCAAGCTCACCGTCAAGGCCTTCGGTCTGGGCCGCCGCTACCCGATCACCAATGGCTACAAGGACCGGATTATCGGATGACCAGCCCGACAACGACTGTTCGCTGGGCGCCGTCCCCCACCGGCCGCATCCATCTCGGCAATGCCCGCCCGGCGCTGCTCAACTGGTTCTTCGCCCGCCGCAATGGCGGCCGCTACGTCCTGCGCATGGATGACACCGACCATGCCCGCTCGACGCGGGAATTTGCCGACGGCATCGAGGTCGATCTCGCCTGGCTCGGCATCACGCCTGACCTGCTGGTTCGTCAGTCCGAACGCACCGCGCTTTACGACGCCGCCCGTGACCGCCTGATTGCCGCCGGCCGGCTCTATCCGTGCTACGAGACCGAGGAAGAACTCGACCGCAAGCGCGCCCGCGCCCGCCTGCTCGGCAAACCGCCGATCTACGATCGGGCCGCTCTGAGCCTCACCGACGAAGACCGCGCCCGCCTCGAAGCCGAAGGCCGCAAGCCGCATTGGCGCTTCAAGCTCGACGGCCGTCCGGTCCAGTTCGACGACCTCATCAAGGGCGCGCAGACCGTCAACACCGCCTCGATGTCCGACCCCGTGCTCGTTCGTGGAGACGGCAGCTATCTCTATACGCTGCCCTCCGTGGTCGATGACATCGACCTGGGCATCACCCACGTCATCCGCGGCGAAGACCATGTCTCCAATACCGGCACCCAGATCGAGATATTCGAAGCGCTCGGCGGCACGGTGCCCGTATTCGGCCACCACAACCTGCTGACCGACGCCGAAGGGCAGGGCTTCTCCAAACGCCTTGGCAGCCAGTCGATTTCCGACTTCCGCGCCGAGGGCTACGAGCCGATGGCCATTGCCATCATGGCCTCCATCACCGGCACCAGCCTTCCCATCGAAGCCTACGAGACGCTCGATGAAATTGCGGGCCGCCTCGATTTCTCGATGATCTCGCACGGGTCCGCCCGTTTCGATCCGTCCGAACTCGACGGCCTCAATGCCCGCCTATTGCATGCCATGCCCTACGAGGCTGTGCAGGCGCGTCTCTCGGCGCTGGGCCTCGAGGGCGAAGCGCTTTGGCTGCTGCTGCGCGATAATCTCGCCAAATTTGCCGATATCACCGATCTGTCCAAGCTGGTAACCGGCCCGATCGAGCCCGTCATCGCTGATGAAGACCGTGATTTCCTGGCGCTGGCCAAGGCCTTGCTGCCGCAGGAGCCGTGGGACCAGACGACTTGGTCGCATTGGACGGACGCGCTCAAGACTTCGACCGGCCGCAAGGGCAAAGCCCTGTTCCTGCCGTTGCGCCTGGCCTTGACTGGGCGCCACGACGGGCCAGAGCTTAAGTCCCTTCTCCCGTTGGTTGGGCGTACGGCGTGTCTGGCCCGACTACCCTGACCACCTTGTCGCCGAACTGCACCAGCCGCAGCTGCGTCTCGGTCGCCGCCTGAACCGGCCGCGTCACCACCGTTTCGCCAGGACCAGCCGGCCGCGGACGGGGCAGGGGCACGCTAACCAGGTTTGCCGTCTCGATCGGCGCCGTAGTCGGGGCCTGTACCGGCGCGATGCCGCGCGGATCGCGCAGCGGCATCGGAAAGCTCACCCCGGACACCTCGATCATCGTGCGTGTGCTGCCATCGGTTCCGGTGGCCACGCTCATCGATCCATCCGAACGCGGCGCCACCTTGCAGCTCGCCGAAGGGCTGGTGTCGAGCGCATCGCGATAGCGGAACGCCGTCGGTAGCGACGAATAGGGCTCGCCGAACTGGTTGCGCATCTGCTCGGGCTCCTGGCCCGGATTGTCGTAGAAATAGAGTTCGACCGGCGTCGTCGTGCAACTCGCCTGGCAGGTCTGCGCGTCGTTGCTCACGTAATCGGGCAGGGTGGCGTAGCTGATCGGCCAGAAATAGCCATCGCTCAGCCGCACGCACACCGTGCGGACGGTCTGATAGCCCTGATAGCCCCAATAGTCGCCGCCGTCGATCATCTGCCCGTTGGTAAAGTCACCTTCCGAGGTGGTGCCGAAAATACGATCGAACAGGTTCTGCCGCTCGGTGGTGAAGGTCGCGCTCGAGCCGCCATCGGCGCCGCAGCCGAAACGGGCCATTTCCTGAAGGATTGCTTCGCGCTGGCCAGCGACGGCATTGGCGCTTTCCACCTGCTGGCTGACGCTCGCGGCAACCTCCCGCAGGCGCAACACTTCGCGGCCGATCTGCGTGCATTGCGGCGTCAGCGGCCGCCCGGCCTTGGCGTCGTCATTGCACCCATCGCGGACATAGCGGCTTTCCATGTTCTGCACGTCGCGCTGGGCCTGCCGCGCCGCCTGCGAGCTGCCGCCCATCTGCTGGAAATCGCCATTACGATCGACCTGCCGCAGCATGTTCTGCAGGCGCGAACATTGTGCCGCCTGTGCGTAGGCGGTGCTGACGTCCAGCATCAGGCCGGCGCTGGCGAGCACCAGAAGAACGAGGGCGCGTGCGCCGATACTGCTCAAACTTGCCATCGAATCCCATAGGCGCGCCGCGCGCCGCAACCGGGCCTTAAGACAACGCCGCCTGCGTTTCTAGCAGAAACACGACCGCATGGCCTGTAGGCAACTTTGCCTCGCGACCCGTGGCAACACTATAGTGACGGCGTCGGCGTCATGGTAGCGCTGCATGGTCACACTCTAGCGAGAGAATGCGCCTATGAAGCTTGCGACGCTGAAGAATGGTCGGCCGGATGGCCAGCTTGTCGTCGTCTCCGCTGGGATGACGCAATGCGTGTCCGCCGGTCGCATTGCCCCTACTCTGCAAGCCGCGCTCGATGATTGGGCCGTCCACGGCCCCGCGCTTGCCGCTCTCGCGGCGCAGCTCGATGCCGGTGCCATTGCCGGCCAGCCCTTCGACACGGCGCATGCCCTGGCCCCGCTGCCCCGCGCCTACCAATGGATTGATGGCGCTGGCTATCTCAGCCATCTCGAACGCGTGCGCAGCCTCAAGGGCAGCAAGGATGCCGAGCTTCAATCGGCCCGGCCGCTCCTCTACCAGGGCGGCTCCGATTCGCTGTCCGCGGCCACCGCCCCGATCCTGGTGACCGATCCCGACCTGGCGATCGATTTCGAAGCCGAAGTCGCGGTGATTATCGGCGCCGTGCCCATGCGCGCCACCCGTGATCAGGCCGCATCAGCCATCCGCCTCGTTACCATCTGCAACGACGTCTCGCTGCGGCGGCTCGTGGTCGACGACCTCCAGAACGGCTTCGGCTTCTTCCACGCCAAGCCGTCCACTGCCTTCGCGCCGGTGGTGATGACGCCGGAAAGCCTGGGCAACAACTGGCGCGACAGCCGCCTGCACCTGCCGGTTCGCGTCGAGGTCAATGGCGGCCTGTTCGGCCAGCCCAATGCCGGTACCGACATGCATTTCGATTTTGCCGACCTGATCGTCGAGGCCGCCCGCACGCGCAACCTCGCCGCCGGCACCATTATTGGTGGGGGCACTGTGTCCAACCGCCACGATGAGGGCCTGCCCACCAAGCCCGGCGGCATCGGCTTTGCCTGCATTGCCGAGGCGCGCACCGTCGAAAAGATCAAGTACGGCCGCGCCCGCACGCCGTTCCTCAAGCCCGGCGATACCGTGCGGATCGCCGCCATCGCCGCTGACGGCAAATCCGCTTTTGGTGATATCAACCAGGTCGTGGCCCTCGCATAACCGTTGATAACATTCACGTGTGCACACTGGGCGCGTCATGTCCCGCGTGCAACTCTCGCCGGGCAATGGTGCAATTGCGCGTTGAGGGTGCAACTCATGTCGATCAAGACTATCTCTGCCATGGCGATCGCTGGCCTGATGACCATGGGTGTCGTCGCCGCTTTCGCCCAGGACGCCTTCGTGCCGCCGGCGACGCCCGAGGCCGCCGTGGAGGCCCGTATCGCGCTGATGAAGGAAGATGGCGGCATCCTGCGCTCAGCCGGCAGTCTGACCGGCCCCGAGGCGGTCGCGGCCATGCAGACCCTGCTGACCAACTACACCCACATTCCAGAGCTGTTCCCCGAAGGCTCCATCGTGGGTGAGAGCGAAGCGCTCCCTGTCATCTGGGAAAACTGGGACGGCTTCACCGCTATTGTCGAAACCGGCAAAACGGCTGCAGCGGCTGGGCTCGCCGCCGCCGAAGCCGGCGACGCCGCTGCCTACGCTGCCGCCCTACAGGCGCTCGGCGGCACCTGCGGCGCCTGCCACCAGCAATTCCGCGGCTGAGTACAGCCCGACATTATCGCCTCCAAAGCGATTGGGCGGCCTCCGGGCCGTCCTCTTTTCTTTTCGGCTTGATTTCCGCTTCGCCTGCGGTCAATCTCCGCCACCATGAAGACGATAGTCATTCTGATTAACCGCTGCATTATTACCTGCTAACCACTTGTTGGCGGCGCGGTCTTCTTCATTCTGAAATTCTGATACCCGAAGAGCCCAGTCAGCCAGCGCAACTCCGCATGGCCAGAGGACGACATGACCACGGGATCGCCACAGCTTTCGCTCTACAACACGCTCACGCGCCGCAAGGAACCCTTTGTTCCGCTCGATGCGAACAACGTGCGCATGTATGTCTGCGGCCCGACGGTCTACGACTTCGCCCATATCGGCAATGCGCGCCCTGTCATCGTCTTCGACGTGCTGTTCCGCCTGCTGCGCCACGTTTATGGCGCTGATAACGTCACCTATGTCCGCAACATCACCGACGTCGACGACAAGATCAACGCGCGGGCCCTGCGCGACTTCCCCGATCTGCCGCTGAACCAGGCGATCCGCCGCGTCACCGAAAAGACCGAGACGCAGTTCCTTTCAGACGCCAGGACCCTCGGCTCGCTCGAGCCGACCATCCAGCCGCGCGCCACCGACAATATCGCCGAAATGCAGACGCTGATCACGGCTCTACTCGCCAACGGTCACGCCTACGAGGCTGGCGGCGAAGTGCTGTTCGACGTCAAGTCGATGCCGGATTATGGCGAACTCTCCGGTCGCAACCTCGAAGACAACCTGGCCGGCGCTCGCGTCGCCGTCGAGGCGCACAAGAAGAACCCGGCCGATTTCGTGCTCTGGAAGCAATCCGCCGACCATGAGCCCGGCTGGGACAGTCCCTGGGGCCGTGGCCGCCCCGGCTGGCATATCGAATGCTCGGCCATGAGCGAGCGCTATCTCGGCCAGACCTTCGACATCCATGGTGGTGGGCTCGATCTCATCTTCCCGCACCACGAGAACGAGATCGCCCAGTCCCGCTGCGCCCACGGCACCCACGCCATGGCCAACATCTGGATGCATAACGGCTTCCTGCAGGTCGAGGGCCAGAAGATGTCCAAGAGCCTGGGCAACTTCGTCACCATCAACGACCTGCTCGAAACCGGCGCCATGGGCGGCCATGCTTGGCATGGTGACGTGCTGCGCCTCGCCATGCTGATGACGCATTACCGGGAGCCCATCGACTTCTCGCTCAAGCGCCTCGACGAAGCCGAAGCCAAACTGCGCGACTGGCAACGCGCCGCTCGCGGCGCCGAGGTCTCTGACGGCGACGCCCCCGACGCCTCGGTGCTAGCCGAACTGGCAGACGACCTCAACTTCCACCGCGCCAGCGTCGCCCTCGACTTCATCGCCAAGAAGGCCAATCGCGACGAGGGCAATGCCCGCCATTGCCTCGCTGCCTCATTGCGCTTCCTCGGCTTCAGCCTCGATTCCCTGCTGACCTCCGACGACGGCTGGGAAGAACCGCCCCACATCGCGTCAGCCATCGCCGACCGCCTCGCCGCCCTCAATGCCAAGGACTTCGCCAAGGCCGACGCCCTGCGCAACCAGCTGGCCGAGCAGGGCATCTCGCTGATGGACTACAAGGACGAAACCGGCGAACGTAGGACGAAGTGGGAGATGAAGCGGTGAGTTCCGCAGCCCCCTCATCCGGTCCTTCGGACCACCTTCTCCCACGAGGGGAGAAGGGAACTGACTGTTGGCTACCAGCTCCATCCCCTTCTCCCCTCGTGGGAGAAGGTGCCCGAAGGGCGGATGAGGGGGCCAAGGAGCGCCCAAACCCGCGATTGCAAGGATTTGCGCGCTCTATGCGCCATCAGCCCACCGAGGCGGAACGCCAGCTCTGGCTGCTCCTGCGCGACCGGCGTTTCGCCAACTACAAGTTCAGGCGTCAGGTACCCATCGGCTCGTACATAGCCGATTTCGTTTGCTACGCGGCCAAGCTCATCGTCGAAGCCGATGGCAGCCAACACGTCGAAAGTACGCGCGACGCTGAGAGGGACGCCGAGTTGTCGAGACGTGGCTTCCGCCTCCTCCGCCTCTGGAACAACGATATCCTATCCCGCCCAGATCAAGTGCTCGACGCCGTCTGGAACGCCCTACAGGAGCCAGTATGACCAAGAAACCCGAGGCCCATGCCGGCGGCTGTCAATGCGGCGCTGTCCGCTTCAGCGTCACCCGCCTGGGCCGCCCATCCATCTGCCATTGCCGCATGTGTCAGAAAGCCTTCGGCGGCTTCTTCGGGCCCTTAGCGACCGCGCATAACGCCACCTGGACCCGCGGCGAGCCCAAGTGGTTCCAGTCATCCAACGCCGCCCGCCGCGCCTTCTGCGGCGATTGCGGTACTCCGCTGGCCTACGAGACCCGGTTCGGCCTCGAACTCGCCATCGGCGCCTTCGACGACCCGACGGTCGCGGCCCCGGTCATCCAGGTCAACCTGACCGACAAGCTGCCCTTCTTCGATGGTCTGACCGACCTGCCGGTACGCACCGAAGCCAGCGACGAGTGGCGCGATTTCCTGGCCGGCATTCATTCCAACCAGCATCCCGATCACGACACCGACGACTGGCCACCCCGAGGAGAACGATGATGGAAATGCCCCACGGACCATTTTCCGGCGGTTGCCAGTGCGGCGCCGTGCGCTTCCGCGCCGAAGCTTTGCACGATAATCCGCATGTCTGTTACTGCCGCATGTGCCAGAAGGCGACCGGCAATCTCTTCGCCTCGCTGGTCGGCGTGCGGCATGAGAACCTGACCTGGACCCGGGGCGAGCCCTCGCGCTTCCGCAGTTCCGAACACGTCGATCGCGGCTTCTGCTCCCAATGCGGTACACCACTTTTCTACCAGTGTCTGGGCGGTGAACGCGTCAGCCTGACCATCGGCGCCTTTGACGAACCACATCGCATTGCCCTGCGCTGGCAGATGGGCATGGAGGGTAAGCACCCATCTCTGCTCCATCTCAACGACATCGAAGACCTCGGTACCACCGAAGTCGCCGACGGCGAGGAATCAACCACCGCCATCCGCCTGTCCAACCACCAGCATCCCGACCACGACACCTCCGTCTGGCCCGATCCGAGCTAAGTAGTCCCATGTCCAAAGACCGCGTCTATATCTTCGACACGACGCTGCGCGACGGCGCGCAGACGGCCGGCATCGAGTTCTCGCTCGAGGACAAGATTTCCATTGCCGGCCTGATCGATGAATTGGGCGTGGACTATATCGAGGGCGGCTATCCCGGCGCCAACCCGGTCGATACCGAGTTCTTCGAGCGCAAGCGCACGAAGCGCGCCACCTTTACCGCCTTCGGCATGACCAAGCGGGCAGGGCGCTCTGCCGCCAATGACCCTGGCGTGCAGGCGCTGCTCAATTCGCGGGCTGACGCCACCTGCTTCGTCGCCAAGGCCTGGGACCACCAGGTCAAGGTCGCGCTGGAAATCTCGCTCGAGGAGAACCTCGAAAACCTGCGCGACACCGTCGCCGCCGCCGTGGCTTCGGGCAAGGAAGCGCTTGTTGACTGCGAGCACTTCTTCGACGGCTTCAAGGCCAATCCCGACTACGCGCTCGCCTGTGTCAGCACCGCGCTCGACGCCGGCGCGCGCTGGGTCGTGCTTTGCGATACCAACGGCGGCACCATGCCCAGCGAGGTGCGCGACATCGTCACCGCCGTACGCGCCGTCGCTCCCGGCGATCGCCTGGGCATTCATGCCCATGATGATACCGGCCAGGCCGTCGCCAACACGCTGGCGGCGGTAGAGGCCGGGGTCCGTCAGATCCAGGGTACCCTGAACGGCATCGGCGAGCGCTGTGGTAACGCCAATCTCATCACCATCATCCCCACTCTGGTGCTTAAGCCCGTCTTTGCCGACCGCTTCGAAACCGGCATCGATACGGCGCGCCTCGCACGTCTTACACAAATTTCGCGCGCCTTCGATGACCGGCTGAACCGCGCCCCCTTGCGTCAAGCGCCCTATGTCGGGGCATCGGCATTCGCCACCAAGGCCGGCATCCACGCCTCGGCACTGCTCAAGGACTTCTCGACCTACGAGCATGTCCCGCCCGAAAGCGTCGGCAACGAGCGCTCGATCATGGTCAGCCAGCAGGCGGGCAAGTCCAATCTCCTCACTGCGCTTGCCCGCCACGGCATCGAACTGGCCAAGGACGACCGGCGCCTCGAAAAGCTCCTCGCCACGGTCAAGGAGCGCGAATCGCGCGGCTATTCCTACGATGGCGCCGACGCCTCCTTCGCCGTTCTCGCCCATGAAGTGCTTGGTACGCTGCCCAGCTATTTCACTGTCGAGAACTACCGCGCCAGCGTGGAACGCCGCCACAACGCCCATGGCGAGGAGATCACCGTCACCGAAGCGGTGGTGAAAATCCGCGTCGAGGGTGAGCTATTGATGTCGGTCGCCGAAGGTAACGGCCCGGTCAATGCGCTCGATTTGGCCATGCGCAAAGACCTGGGCAAGTATTCGTCGCGTATCGAAGACCTGGAGCTGGTGGACTTCAAGGTGCGTATCCTCGACGGCGGCACGGGCGCGGTCACCCGTGTACTGGTCGAAAGTCGCGATGGCACCGGAGAGCGGTGGTATACGATCGGCGTGTCGCCCAACATCATTGATGCGTCGTTTGAAGCTCTGTATGAATCGATAACATACAAGCTGTTGAAGACTGAAGCGGCGCAGAGGACAACAGAACAGGTGGCTTAACCGGACGGCACTGCCGTCCTCCGGGAGGACGAACTGGCCGAAACCGCTCCGAAACAACCTCTAGCGCTCACCCTCGGGGCAGCGGCGGTTACCATCGCAGTCATCATCGGTGTGCTGGCGGGCCCGTCCGTCGTGACCTGCTTCAATTTCAGCGATGGCATGGGCCAGTGCCTGCGCGGCAAGATGGTCGGGGCCGGTATTTTGCCCGCGCCAGCCACGGCCGCCGTCGAACCTGGAGCCCCTCTGGTCCAACCGCCAGCCGCCGAAACCGCCATTGGCGAGCCGGTGCTCGATGTCACCGAACCAGCGCCTGCCGAGGTACCGGAAAACCTCGTAGCCGCGACGTTTGGCCTGCTGCGCGCCGAGCCTGACGGTTCGGTGGTCATCGCCGGCAGCGGCACCCCGGGAAGCGAGGTCGAGGTCTATTCCAACGGCGCCTTGCTGGGCAAAACCACAGTCGAGAGCAGTGGTGACTGGGTCTTCGTCCCCGACGCTCCAATCCCGCCGGGCGGTACCGAGATCACTCTGGGTGAGGCTGGCAAGACCGGCCGTGCGGAACAGTCCTTCGTTGTCGCCATCAATGAAGACAAGACCAGCGAGCCGCTCGTCGTCGCCAGCACGCCCGGCGCCGCCAGCGAAGTCCTGCAGGGTATCGATGTGCCCGCCGCTAAACCGACGCAAGTGGCTGTCGCCGAACCCGCCCCGGCCGTCGAACCTGCTGCCGCTACACCAGCGCCCGCCGAAGCACCCGTCGCCGCGGCCCCTGAGGCCGCCGATAATGCGGCACCGGCTGTCGCCACTGTCACCACCCCAGCGGCAGAAACCCCCGCTACGCAGTCGGTCCCCCCAACGTCCGAAGCCGCGCCTGCGGCCGAGGCTCCCGACAATTCACCTCCGGCCGCCGCCACACCGCCGGCCGAGACTCTCGCCGCACCAGCTGCCGAGCCCAGCGCTCCGCCAGCCGCCGGTACCGAGACGGTCGTTGCGGCCGTCGAGCCGGCTCCCGCGACACCAGCGGCGATTCTGGACGCAACCCCGCCCACCATCGACGCCATCGAAATCGAGGGCGACAAGACCTTCTTTGCCGGCGGCGGACCGGAAGGCGCCACCATGCGCCTGTATGTCAACGACCAGTTTATCGCCGATACCATCGTCTCCGACGGCCGTTGGCTGGTCGAGGCCGGCGACGTGCTGAACCAGCCATCCCAGCGCATCCGCATCGACGTACTCCAGCCCGATAGCGCCAAGGTGGCCTCGCGCGCCGAGGTGAATTTCGTGGTCGATCTGCCGGTCGACGAACCGGCGGTCGCGGTTGCCCAGGCCGACGAGGCTACGGCGGCTGCCACCGAACCGCCCGCTGCAACGCCACCTGCTCAGCAAGCAGCGCCGGCCGCCGAGGCCCCGCCTGCTGCCGCTCCAGCCGCCGACACGCCCGCGCCGCCCACGGAGGTGCCACCGAGCGCAGAACCGGCTCCAGCAACGGCGCCGGCTCCTGCCGAGCCTGCCGCTCAGCCAACGGCGGAAGCTGCCGCCCCTGCTCAGCCGGCAGCAGAAGCGGCCGCAACTCCCCCCGCGCCCACGCCTGTGGCAGAGCCAGTCATGACAGCGGCCGAGCCCGCGCCCGCCGCGGAACCAGCAGCAACAGAGCCAACTCCGCCGGCTCAACCGGCAGCCGACGTGCCCACTCTCGTGGCCGTTGCAGTCGGCGATCCCGACGCCGAGCGTTTCGCATCCGGCAAGGCGATCATCCGCCGTGGCGACAATCTCTGGACCATCGCGCGGCGCGTTTATGGCGAAGGCATCAAGTACACCACGATCTACCAGGCCAATACTGGGCAGATCCGCGATCCGGATCGGATTTACCCCGGACAGGTGTTCGATCTGCCCGAGGGCGCCAACTAAACTGAGCAGAAAATGGCCCGCTGAGAAGCGGGCCATTGATTTTTGGGCTGATAGCCCCCATTTCTATCGTAATTCACCGATTGATGCAGTCGAGCCCATGCAAGACGACGATATTGCCACCATCATGCGAGCATTGGGGCACCCCGTGCGCCTCAATATCCTGCGCATCCTGGCGACCCAGCAGCGCGGCGAGTGTTGCTGCGCCGACGTAACCGAAGAACTGCCCCTGGCCCAGTCCACCGTCAGCCAGCACATCAAGGTGCTGCTTGATGCGGGCCTTATCGAGCGCAAGCCGCGTGGCACGCGCAATTGCTACATCGTCCAGCATGACCGGCTGGCGGCGCTTGGCGCGGCCTATTCCGGCATGGTCGCGGGACTTGGGCCCGCCGTCCCGAAACTGGAAGCGGAACCGGCCTGATGTCGTCTGACAGCGTTGAGAAGAAGCCGTCCGTTAGCGCGGAGGAGGGCTCGGTATTCGCCACGATCAAGAATCTGTGGGGCTATATGTGGCCGGCCGACCGGCCCGATCTGCGGCTCCGTGTTGTCCTCGCCATCGGCGCGCTTCTCCTCAGCAAGGTCGCGACCACCCTCATACCCTTCGCCTATAAGGGCATCATCGATAGTCTCGATGGCGCCACGCCCGACAGCACCCTGATCCTCGGCCTTGCCGTGCCGATCGTGCTGGTCATCGCCTACGCGCTGGGCAACGTCATCGACGCTGGCTTCCAGCAACTGCGCGACGTGCTTTTCGCCAGCGTCGGCCAGCATGCCGTGCGCAAGCTGGCGCTCCGCACCTTCCATCACCTGCATCGCCTGTCGCTGCGCTTCCATCTCGCCCGTCGCACCGGTGGCCTGAGCCGCGTCATCGAGCGCGGCACCAAGGGCATCGAAACCATCGTCCGGTTCACGATGCTCAACATCGCCCCGACGCTGGTCGAGTTCGTCATCACCGCCGTCATCTTCGTCTGGATGTTCGGCATCAGCTATCTCGGCGTGCTGGTGGTGATGATCTGGGGTTATCTCTATTTCACCATCAAGGCCTCGAACTGGCGAATTTCCATCCGCCGCGACATGAACGAGTCCGACACCGACGCCAATTCCAAGGCGATCGACAGCCTGCTGAACTTCGAAACGGTGAAGTACTTCGCCAACGAGAAGATGGAGGCCGATCGCTTCGATGGCGCCATGGCGGGCTATGAGCGCTCGGCCATCCGCATCTGGACCTCGCTGGGTTTCCTGAACTTCGGGCAGGCGGTTATCTTCTATGCCGGCTTCCTGATCATCTCGATCATGGCGGTCGTGGGCGTGATGAACCGGACGCTGACACTGGGCGATTTCGTCCTGCTCAACACCTTCCTCATGCAGATCTACCGGCCGCTCAACTTCATCGGCTTCGTCTATCGCGAGCTCCGCCAGGGGCTCACCGATATCGAAGAGATGTTCAAGCTGCTCGACCAGAATCCCGAGATCGAGGACAGCCCCAACGCCAAGCCGCTGGCCATTACTGGCCCGGTGATACGCTTCGAGGACGTGACCTTCCACTACGATCCCGATCGCCCCATCCTCAAGGGCGTGAGCTTCGAAGTGCCCGCGGGCAAGACCGTCGCTATCGTTGGACCCACCGGCGCCGGCAAGTCGACCATCTCGAGGCTGCTTTACCGCTTCTATGACGTCACTGGCGGCTCGATCACCATCGACGGCCAGGACCTGCGCGACATCACGCAGGAGAGCCTCCGCTCGGCCATTGGCATGGTCCCGCAGGATACCGTGCTGTTCAACGACACCATCGGCTACAACATCCAGTACGGTCGTCCCGGTGCCACCCAGGAAGATGTCCGTGCCGCTGCCGCCATGGCCCAGGTCGGCCCGTTCATCGAGGCCCTGCCGAAGGCCTACGAGACACCGGTGGGCGAACGTGGCCTCAAGCTGTCCGGCGGCGAGAAGCAGCGCGTAGCCATTGCCCGCACTATCCTCAAGGCGCCGTCCATCCTCATCCTCGATGAGGCAACCTCTGCCCTTGATACCAAGACCGAGCGCGATATCCAGTCCGCCCTCGATGTCGTGTCCAAGAACCGCACCACAGTGGTCATCGCCCACCGGCTATCAACGGTCGTCAATGCCGACGAAATCCTGGTGCTGCGCGAAGGTGTCGTCGCCGAGCGGGGCAATCACGTCGCCCTGCTGCAAAAGGATGGCCTCTACGCCCAGATGTGGAACCGTCAGCGCGAGGCTACCGAAGCCGAAGAGAAACTGCTGCAGACGGCCAACGATCCCGATGGCTTCGTCAAGCGCGGAGCCCCTGCTGCGGAGTAGGGGGTTACGCCGCCAGCGTCATCTCGGTCCGCACCGCTGCGGCCACGCTGGCCGGGTCCCGGCCCAATAGCCTGAACGCGCGCGCCGTGGTGCCGTGCTGCATGGTCGACACCACCTCCAGCACATGCGCGCCGCTCAGCGGCCCGCTCACACCGTGCTTCCGCAGGGCAGCCAGGCCCTGCAGTACCGCCGCACCCGATGGCGCTGCGGCATACGGCCCCTTCGGCTCCGCCAGCGGTGGCACGTCGCGCTCCGATCCTTCGATCTGATCCGCCCCGACGCCGGCAACGCTGAGCGCAGCCTCGTGGGTCTCCTGCAAAGCCCTAGCGAAATCCGCGCCATCAAGGCCCAGCCTGCCGAATATCCGGCCCGCCGAGCCATCGGGCAGTTCCAGCGCCGCCAGCACGAAGTGCTCGGCGCCCGGCCGCTCCTGATGGTTCGCCCGCGCAATCCGCTCCGCCGCCTCGCACAGCGTCTTGATCGTGCCCATGTCGCGTAAGTTCTGCGTCAGTCTCTTGAACATGTCTGCTCCTAGCTCTTGATATCAGGCGGAATACCGGCCAGCCGCTTGTGGGCGGCCTGCTTGCTGACGCCGAGCGCCTGGGCGATGCGCGCCCATGACCAGCCCTGTGCCAAAGCCTCGGCTACAGCCTTGCGCTCCAGCTTGTCGGCCATCAGCCGCAGGGCGACCACGCTGGCCAAAGCCTGCTCGGGATCGTCGTTGCCATTCTCAGATAGGGTGTCATTCATGCGTCAACAATAGTTGACGCTCCAAATTTGTCAACATCTGTTGACGCGCGCGTCTTGCCAATCCTAGGCTAGCCGTATGACCCAGATTTCCCTCGTCCCGGCCACACCCGACCAACGGCCGGTAATCGCCAACCTGATCCAGCTCTACCTCTACGACATGACCGAGAGCATGCCGTTCCCGGTCGGTGCGGATGGTCGTTTCGAATACGACTTCCTCGACCGCTTCTGGCGCTTCCCCTTCCTGATCATGTCCGGCCAAGAGATTGCGGGCTTCGCCCTCGTCATCGACGAATGCCCGCTGACCGGCCGCAAGCCGCGCTGGTTCATGGCCGAGTTCTTCGTCCTCAAGGCCTATCGGGGCAGGGGCGCCGGCCGGGCGGCGCTTGACGCAGCGATCGCCAACCACCCAGGCGATTGGCACATCGGCGCGCCGAAGCAAAACAGACCGGCTCAGGCCTTCTGGTCGCGCGCTCTGGCATCCCGCCAGCCGGCCATCAGCGATATCAGTTTCGAAGGCGACGACTGGCGATTGTACGCCTTCACTGCGTGATCCAAAACAAAAAGGCCCGCATCACTGCGGGCCTTTCTCATTCGTTGAAGCTTGCCTACTCGGCCGCTTCCGGACGGCTGACTACCGTTACGCCGTTCTGCTGCTTCTCGACCAGTCCAGCATCCTGGCTGACGATGTAGCGCTTGGCGCCGTCGGCATCGGCCGGGATCTCGACAGCAAGGCCGTCAAACCCGGCTGGCGCGGCAGCTGCCGCCACCTGGCCGCGGCCCGTGGCGAACCGGCCAAGACGGCCGAGCTGATGGCCGACCCACTTGATCTGCTTCCACAGCACGTTCGGCGCCACCACCATGACCGGCACCATCACGAGCGTTAGGGCCGTCGATACGAACAGGCCGGACACCAGTGCCGCCGACAAGTGGATGAACCACGAACCGGCAATGCCGCCCACCACGATTTCGCGGCGGATGAAGTCGAACTCGACATTGAGCGCCATCGGGATCACACCCAGGGCCGTCACGGTCGCGGTGAGCAACACCGGCCGCACGCGCTGGCTGATGGTGATCAGCATGGCCTTGACCGGCTCGACATTCTCGTCGCGCTGGTAGTGGTTGTAGGTGTCGATCAGCACGATGCCGTTCTTCACCACGATACCCGCCAGCGCCACGATGCCGAGGCCCGTCATGATCGCCGAGAAGCTCATCCCGGTGACCACCATGCCGAGCAGCACCCCGGCCAGCGACATCACCACCGTCATCAGGGTCACGACCACCTGATAGAAGCTGTTGTACTCGATCAACAGGATACCCGCGATCAGCGCCAGGGCTGCGAACAGCGCCGAGACGATGAAAGCATTGGTGTCGTCGACCTGCTCGGCGGCGCCGCCATACACGATCTTGACGCTTGCCGGCCATTCCTGGGTTGCCTGCCACGCCTTGATCTCTTCGATCTTGGCATCGGCTGCAATGGCTTCCCCGGCCGCATTGGTCGGGTTCAGGTTGGCGGCCACCGTCATCGCATAGACGCCGTTGCGGCGGGCAATGTTGGCAACCTTGGGCACGGCTTTCCGCTCGATGAAGTTCGAGACGGGCACCAGGCCCTGGGCGGTCACGATACGCAGCGAGTCGAGCGCGTCGAAGGTGCGCTCTTCTTCCGGCAGGCGAACGCGGATGTCGAGTTCGTCGCCGCCATCGTCAGGACGATAGCTGCCCAGCTTCACGCCCGAAGTCACGAGCTGCACATAGGGCGATAGCTCACGGACGCCGATGCCATACTTGGCCGCGGCTTCGCGATCGATCGTCACCTGCCAGTCGATACCGGGGGCAGGGCGGCCGTCTTCGACGTCGATAGTGTCGCCCAGATCGTGCTCGATATAGTCGCGTAGCTTCTCCACCGCCGGAGCGATGTCGTCATAGATCGTGCCCTCAACGCGAAGGTTGATGGCCTTGCCTGCCGGCGGGCCGTTTTCCTGAGCGGCGATCTGCACGTCGAGACCCGAAATATGCGCGACGCGGTCGCGGATATTCTGGAAGATTTCGGCGGCCTTCACGCGATCATTATACGGCAACAGCTGCAGATTGAACGAACCGATCGTGTTCGGCGGGCCACCCGAGCTCATCGCATCGCCACCGCCACCAAAGCTCATGATGACGTCCTGGATGCCCTGCACCTGCAGGATCTCGTTCTCGACTTCCACCAGCATGTCGCGGATTTCGATCGGCGAGTAGTTGCCGCGGGTGATGACATTCACAGTGCCGAACTCGGGCTCGGATGCCGGGAAGGCTTCCGTACCGGTCGGGTTCATCAGGTAGACGACGAACATCATCACGACGAGGCCAAAGCCGACGCCGAGTGTAATGATCGGCTGATGCAGCAGATGCTCCATCGTCCGCACATACACACCGGTAACGCCGCCGACCTTCTTGGGGTCGAACTTGTCGGCATACATCACGACGTCGGCGGCTTCCTTGTGCTTGGGGTCCACATGGGTCGAAGCGATGAAGGCGCCGATGATCGGCATGAATATGAGCGCGGAGACGAGCGAGGCGCACATCACCACGATCACGATGATCGGCAGGTAGCTCATGAACTTGCCGATAATGCCCGGCCAGAACAGCAGCGGAATGAACGCACCCAGCGTCGTGAAGGTGGCCGAAACCACCGGCACGAACATCTTGCGCGCGGCCAGGATGAACGCCTCCTTCTTGGAGACGCCTTCCATCAGCTTTCGCTCGGCATATTCCACCACCACGATCGGATCGTCGACGAGCACGCCCACCGCCAGCACGAGGCCGAACATGATCATCATATTGATGGTCATGCCCATCATCTGCACGACGAGGAACGCGATCATGAACGAGATCGGGATCGACATGCCGATCATGATAGCGGGGCGCACGCCCAGCGTTGCGATACAGGTGATCAGCACCAGCGCCACGGCGGTCAGCACCGCCGCTTCCAGCGACCGGAACAGGCTCTTGGTCGAGTCCGCCTGGTCGATCAGGAAGCTGGTCTCGATGCCCTGCGGCCAGTCGGCGGTGAATTCCTCGGTCACGCGGCGCACGTCATCGGAGATGGTGATGACGTTGGTGCCGAGCTTCTTTACGACGCCCAGGGTGATGGCCGGCTGGCCGTTCACATGGGAGTAGGACGTCGCATCTTCGAACGTGCGGGTCACGGTCGCCACATCGCCAAACGTCACCACGGTGTCGCCCGAGGTCTTGAGCGGCAACGAGTAGACGTCGGCGGCGTTCTTGATCAACCCGGGAACTTCGACGTTGAACGAGCCCTGGCCGCTATCCAGCGTACCGCCGGGCACGACCATGTTGTTCTTGGCCAGTGCGTCGAGCAGCTGCTGGGCGGTCAGATCATAGGCCTCGAGACGGTTGAGGTCGATGGTAACTTCCAGCACTTCGTCACGCGAACCCGACAGGGTCACGCTCTGCACGTCGGGCATGGCCTCGAGTTCGTCCTGTAGGTCCTTTGCCCGCCGCACCAGCTCGCGTTCCGGAACGTTGCCGTAAACAGCAACCGACAGCGACGGGATGTCGCTGAACGAGATTTCGGTGACGGTCGGTTCTTTGGCGTCATCGGGCAGGACGGAGGAAATGCCGTCCATCTTGGCGCGGATGTCGGAAAGCGCCTTGTCCTTGTCGGCATTCACATTGAACTCGAGGAACACCGAAGCATGGCCGGTGGTCGAGGTCGACGTGTAGTTTTCCAGCCCGTCGATTTCCTTGATGCGGTCTTCGATCGGCTTCGCCAGCAATTGCTCGGCGTCACGCGGCGACACCCCGGTCTGGGTGACCGAGACGTAGAAGTATGGGATGTCGATTGCCGGGAAGCTTTCCTTGGGCAACGAGCTGTAGGCCGCGAAACCGGCCCCCAGCAGCAGTACCATCACGGTCATTACGACCCGCGGCATCCTGAGGATGCGTTCGATGAAGTCCAGCATGGCTATCAGCTCGCTGTTACGTTGGTAGCTTCGACGGTTTGGCCGTCAACGACATACTCTTGGCCAACCGTGATCACGTCGACCGATGCCGGCAGGCCCAGCACCCACACGCCTTCGCGCGTATCGCTGACGATGGTCACCGGCAGGAACTTCACGGCATTGCCCACCACCGAGCTGATGCCGAGGACGCCATCATCGTTCAGCGTCAGGACAGATTGTGGCAGCAGGTGTGCCGGAGCTGACCCCATATTGACCGTGGCGGTCGCGGTGATGCCGTCGCGGATGGCGCCATCGACGTTCGGTATCTCGATTTCCACCGGGAACGAGCGGGTGGCCGGGTCGGCAACCGACGAGATGAAGGTCACCTTGCCGGCAACGTCCTGGCCGGTAATGGTCTTGATGGTGGCTTCAAGGCCGATCTTGGCGAGGCCGATACGAGCCTCCGGAACCTGGCCGATGAAAACCATCGGGTTGAGCTGGACGATGGTCGCGCAGGGCGAACCCTGAGCCAGCATGGCGCCGGCGGTCACGATCGGGTCCTGCACGACACCGGCCACCTTGGCGTGGATCTCGGTGCGGTCGAGTTCGGCCTGGGCATTGTCGAGCGCAGCCTGGGCGGTGCTGATACCGGCCTTGGCGGCGGTCAGGGCGACTTCCACACCGCGTGCGGTGTTCGGTGCGGCCAGACCCTTGCTGCGCAGCTCGGCATTGGTATCGTAATCGGCCTGTGCCTGCGCCAGCGAGGCGTTGGCCTGTTCGATACCGGCTTTCGCCTGGGCGACGGCGGCAGCGCGCGTACCCTGGTCCAGGGTGCAGAGCAGATCGCCCACAGCCACGTCCTGGCCCTTGGTCACATGAACCGTGTCCACGATTCCGGCGGTCTCGGCGACGGCCCCGACCGAAGCCTTGGCCTGCGTGCGCCCGCGTAGCGGCACTTCGATCGCCATGGGCTGTGCCACATAGGTCGAGGTGCGCACCGACTGCGCCTTGGTCACCGCGCCGGTCTCGGCTTCGGTGCGCTGGGCAATGGTCAGGTTGGGATCGACGGCATGTTCGGTTTCGTGCTGTGCCAGCACGCCGGCTTCGGCAAGCTGGGTCGCGATCGGCCCGTGCTCTTCGCCTTCGAGTACCGAAACGATCGGCCGCTCGCCATTGCCGGGTCCATTGCCGCCCATGACCAGCGTTCCACTCGCCAGCCAGACGCCCGCTAGAACCAGGATCAGAAACGCAACGCCGTAGGAATACAGTGCACGCATGAGAATTCGCCCCTTTACTCAGCCGCGTCTTTCTTTGGCTCGGCTCGCGCTAATGTGATCAGTTCGTGCATATGGGAGCGCAAATGCTGTTCTGCAACGCCCATGACCGCACGACCGTAATTCATGACCCATGTGTCGGACGCGCTCAGGGTGCGTCCCGCCATGGCCTCTTCGAGTTTGCTGCGGTCGGCTTCCGTCCGCTGCAGATATTCATTGATCCGTTCCTCGACCAGCGCGGCCGGCAGGATGTGCGCGTAGCGTGCAAACAACAGGAACGGGCTGCGGAACACGTCGTCGCCGAGCGGCCCGCTCAGTTCCTGGGCAAAGGCGGTGCGGCCGGCCTCGGTGATCGAATACACCTTCTTGGCGGGCTTGCCTTCCTGCTGCTCGGTGCGGCTGGTGACCAGTCTCTCGTCTTCCAGCTTGGCGAGGGCGGGGTAGATTGAGCCGAAGCTCGCCTCGACGAAATACGAGCATTCGCCCTCGACGCAGCGACGCCGGATTTCATAGCCGGTCGCTTCGTCCTCGAAGAGGATCGACAAACAAAGGGTTCTGACGTTCACGCGCTGTCCTCACCGCGTCCATATGCTGGACCGATATATGCCGGGTCTGTATATCTCCGGCGTGAATCGCGCAAGTTGTCTAACCCGCTTCATTGGGCAAGTCAGTTAAGACGGCGTTGCATGGCTCGCCGGCTCAGCCGAGGATTTTGCTCATCTCCGCCGCCGCGCGCCGCGCCAGTTCCCCGCTCGCGGCCGCCACGAAATACGGATTGAGGAAAGCCAGGTCGCGTTTGCCGTAAGTCATGCGCTGGCCATCGAGGGTGACGACCGCTCCGCCCGCAGCCTCTAGCACGGCTTGGCCGGCGGCCGTGTCCCATTCGCTGGTGGGGGTAAAGCGAGGGTAAAGCTGGGCATCGCCGCGCGCCAACAGGCAGAATTTCAGCGACGAACCGACCGACACATCCTCCTCAACCTCTAGCGTTTCGCACAGGGTCGCCAACGCTGCGTGGCCATGCGACCGGCTGGCCACGATGCGCAGTGGCGTCACCGAAGCGACTGATATGGAACGCTTTTCGTCAGCAATGCCGCTTGCGGTGTTGCAGGCCCAGGCGCCCGACGCGTCGCCGATAAAGGTTTCCCCGGTGGCCGGCGCCAGCACCACGCCCATGACGGGCACGCCGTGTTCGACCAGCGCGATGTTCACCGTGAACTCGCCATTGCGCTTGATGAATTCCTTGGTGCCGTCCAGCGGATCGACCACGAAATAGCGTT
Organism: Devosia lacusdianchii; assembly: GCF_022429625.1. Classification (NCBI taxonomy): domain Bacteria; kingdom Pseudomonadati; phylum Pseudomonadota; class Alphaproteobacteria; order Hyphomicrobiales; family Devosiaceae; genus Devosia; species Devosia lacusdianchii. Next base: position 1,312,025 of record NZ_CP092483.1, read on the forward strand.
CGCCCAATACCGGGACGATCCCCGCCGCCACGCTTTCCTCGCCCAATACCGGGATACCGGTGCTTGCCAAATGGTCGAGGATGACGGCCTCCGCTGCCGCATCGGCCTCGGTCACGGGCGAACCGTCCGACTTGGACACTGCGGCAATCGGTCGCGCGTACACATCGAGAATGACGCGCGCCGCAGCTATGGCCGCTTCCAGCACCTGCGTGGTCAGCGCCGCGTCGGTCGGCGCCTGGGTAAGAGCCTCCAACTCAGGCTCCGATCGTCACGTCGAGGCCAAGATCGAGCGGTTTGGCCGCCATGGTGATCTGGCTGGTCGAGATGTAATTGACGCCCGTCTCGCCGATCGAGCGCACCCGGTCGAGCTTGACGCCTCCAGATGCTTCGAGCTTGGCGCGACCGTTGTTGATCGCCACGGCCTGCCGCAGCGTATCGTTGTCCATATTGTCGAGCAGCACGACACGAGCGCCGGCGGCCAGTGCCTCCTCCAGCTCTGCCAGGGTGGTGACTTCGATCTCGATCGCCACCAGGTGCCCGGCAAAGGCCTCGGCCGCCTCATAAGCCGCCGTGACGCTCCCCGCGACAGCGATATGGTTGTCCTTGATCAGGATGGCGTCATCCAGCGAATAACGATGATTGGCCCCGCCGCCGCAGCGCACCGCGTATTTCTGGAACGCCCGCAGTCCGGGCGTCGTCTTGCGCGTATCGCAGATTTGCGCGCCGGTCCCGGCCACCGCATCGGCATATTCGCGCGTCAGCGTGGCGATGCCACTCAGGTGATTGAGAAAATTCAGCGCCACGCGCTCGGCCGACATCACCAGCCGGGCAGGGCCCGTCACCGTGGCAACGACACCGCCTGCGGCTACACGGTCGCCGTCCGCCAGCTTGGGCGTGAACACCACGCCATCGCCCACCAGCCGAAACGCCGCCGCCGCAAGGTCAAGCCCGGCAATGATGCCCGGTTCGCGCGCAGTAAGATCGGCCGTGGCTGTCGCGGTTGGAGAAAGCGTGGCCTGGCTGGTCAGGTCGCCGGCCAGCCCAAGATCCTCTTCGAGCGCAGCGGCAACCGCGCGCTCCACCAGCAGGCGCGGCAATTGAGGCGGCAGACGGTTGGACGTGGGCATTGCTGGCTCTCGCGCGGACGCCGCTGATGTACGCGCCACGCTCCGCCGTTGCAACTCCCACCGCTCTTGGGGCAGGTGTGCGTTTTTGCGCCGACCGGGGTCCTGCTCCCTACCGCAGCAGGCTCTGCCCGCCGTCGATCCAGATCGGCGTGCCCGTAATGTGCCGCGAAGCGTCCGAGGCGAGGAACAGCACCGCATCGGCGACATCGTCCGCCTCGCCCTTCCGGCCGCCAGTCAGCGGAATGTCGCCCTCCGGAAACACGACCGGAATCTCCGTCTCGTCCTCGTCCCTTTGCTCCGTATTGTCGGAAATCTCGGACTCGATCGCCCCCGGGCATACGGCGTTGATGCGGATGCGCCGCCCCGCTAGTTCCAGCGCCAGTTGCTGCACCAGCGCCAATTGCCCGGCTTTGGTCACCGAATAGGCGCTGGCGCCCGGCGTCGTGAAGGTCCGCGTGCCATTTATCGACGAGATGACGACGATCGATCCACCGCCTGCCGCCACCAGATGCGGCACGGCATGGTGGATGGTGAGGTAAGTCCCCCGCAGGTTGACGGCCATCGTCTTGTCCCACTCGTCGGGCTTGAGGCTCTCGATCGGCGCCCAGACGCCGTTAATGCCGGCATTGGCTACCACGATATCGAGGCGCTTGAATTCATGGATGATGCCTGCCATCAGCCGGCGCATCGCAACATCTTCCGACGCGTCGGCGATCATCGCTCGGGCCTGTCCACCCTCGGATTCGATCTGCTTGGCGGTCTCCTCGACCTCTTTGGCCGTCCGGCTCATTGCCACCACGATGGCCCCAGCTGCGGCGAGTTTCATTGCCGAGGCCTTGCCAATACCCGACCCGGCGCCCGTCACCAGCGCCACCTTGCCCTTAAGATCGTCCATCCATCATGCCCTCCGTTTCGCCACACAACGCGCGAAACGGAGGAAGGTTGGCCTACGCCTGGTGGCGGTTCTTGTCAGTGTGATCGGCCTCGATGATCGCCGCCGTCAGGCTGCCTGTGGCCGGATAGAGCGGGATCAGGCAGGCCTGCAGCGCGTGGTAGATATCGGGCTTACCGACAAACAGCCGCGATGTCAGCGTCAGGTCTTCCTTCAGCTCGCTGCGCCAGCCGCCGCGCTCGTGGTCGATCACGTGGTTCTCGGCATAGTCCCAGAGCTTGCGGTACCATGATTGGAAATAGTGATCCCTCTCATGGGTGCTCAGCACCGACGCTGCGCCAATCGCCTCGCTCACCGGCCACCACAGCTTCTCGCGCATGATGGGCTTGTTGTCCCAATCCAGCGTGTAGAAGAACCCGCCATGCACCTTGTCCCAGCCCAGCTCCACCGATTGATGAAACAACTGGCGCGCCGCGCTGGTCATCCATGACAGCCGCTTGTTGCCCAGCGTCCAAAGCTGGAACAGCAGTCGCGACCATTCCAGCCAATGCCCCGGCGTCGCGCCGGACGGGCGGAACATCTCGTTGCCGGCATAATTCTTGTCGAGCACCCAGTTCTCGTCGAAATGCTCAGCCACACGATGCCCCAGTGGAACCGCATTCTTGGCGATGATCAGCTCGGCGATGCGCTCGGCCTTAACAAGGTAGTCCCGATTACCCGTCGCCTCGAACGCCGCCATCAGCGCTTCGGTCATGTGCATATTGGCGTTCTGCCCGCGATAGGGCAGCAGCTTCGACCAGTCCTGGCTATACTCGTCGCGAACCGCGCCACTTTTCTCGTCCCAGAACCGCGCGTTGATCACCTGCGTCACGTCGGCGATCATCTGGTCAGCCAGGGGGTGGCCAACGAGCTTGGCGCTCGATGCTGCCAGCAGCACGAAAGCGTGCCCATAGGCCTGCTTCGAGCCGTCGGTAATCCCGTTATTGTCGAGACCCCAGACGTAGCCGCCATAATGCTTGTCGCGGTGCTTGTCCCACAGGTAGCGCATGCCATGGTCGACGATCTCGTCGGAACCCGGCCGCCCGATCAGGCTGCCGATGGCGAAGCAGTGCACCATGCGCGACGTGCCGTGAATCTGCCGCGTCGAATTATCAGCGCTCAGTGGCCTGCCATCGTCATCCAGCTCGAAAAACCCACCCTTGGGGTTGATCGACGGTGCCTCGAAGAAATCAAACAGATTATTGGCCTGCCGCATCAGATATTGCCGGTGAAACGGCCGGCTTTGCCATGGACTGGAATTGGTCTTGGGCAGGGTTGCTTCCGCGTCAGTCATAATCGCTCCCGGCCAGCAAAAACAAAGCGCTGGCTCCTCTCCTCACCGAGCTATAGCCGCGGAATAGCAACGTTGCAAACCCTCTCGCCAGTTGCTTCAAATTGCCATCCCAGGCCCGGATCGTCACCCTCGGCTTGACCCGAGGGCTCTTCACTTCTAGCGGCGCCTCGGCCTGCTCAACCGGCCTTACAGCGGTCGCTGCTACCCCTTGGCGTACCAGCCCTCCACCCGCGCGACCTCCTCCGCCGACCCCAAAATCACCGGCACTCGCTGGTGTATCCCGGTCGGTAGCAACTCCAATATCCGCTCGCGTCCGGTCGTCGCGCCCCCGCCCGCTGCCTCGACGATCAGCGCCATCGGATTGGCCTCGTACAGCAGCCGCAACCGCCCCCCCTTGCTCACCGTCTCGCTATCGAGCGGATACATGAAGATGCCGCCCCGCATCAGGATGCGGTGAATGTCCGCCACCATCGAGCCGACCCATCGCATATTGTAGCGCTTGCCTGCCGGGCCGGTTTCCCCGGCCACGTTCTCGTCGACATAGCCCTTGGTCGCCGCATCCCAGAACCGTTCGCGCGCCGTGTTGATCGCATACTCGCCCGACGACACCGCGACCCTCACCTGGTCCAGCGTCAACACGAACTGCCCGGCAGCATCCAGCGTGAACACCGCCACCGACTGTCCAAACGTCAGCACCAGGCTGGTCGCCGGCCCATAAGCGGCATATCCCGCCGCCAGCTGTGCTGAACCTTTCTGCAGCAACCCGCCAGCCGCATCCAGAACCGAAAAAATCGTGCCCACGGTGACGTTTACGTCGAGATTTGAAGACCCATCCAGCGGATCGGTCGCCACCATGAAGCCGCCCTGATTCTCAAAGTGAACCGCTTCATCCAGCTCTTCCGACACCAGAATCGAAATAGCGGGATTCTCGCCTATGTGATTGAGAACAATGTCGTTTGAGATGACATCCAGCGCCTTCTGCGCCTCGCCCTGCACATTGGTGTGCCCCGCCAGCCCGGTCTGCCCGGCAATCGGGGCTAATCGCAGCACGGCAGCAATCTCAGCACTGGCGGCCGCCATGGTCGCGACCACCGAGGCCAGCTTTGGATCGACAGGTTGCGCAGCGAGCCATTGGGCGAGATTGGTCATGGGGCACTCTTGTGTGGAGGAGGGGTAAGTCACTGTGGCCAACCGCCCGCCGGAAACAAGGTCGACTTTCGCATGGGTCAAAGGACGCCATCGAATGTGCTGCGCCAGAAAATTCTGCTATCTTGCCAGCCGTTCAAATCGGCAGCGATAGGTGGTTGCGATGACTGGCAGTGTAGCGCAGTCCTCCGAGAAAGCCGACCGGTAAGCAAGCCCATCTGGCTCCGCATTGTCGCCGGACTCCATGGCTTCGCCGTCCTGGCCATTCCCTGTATTGTTCTGTTCCAGGTGGCTCAGTCAGATCAAGCTGCCAGCATGCTGTGGCCCTCGATGTTGGCGTGGCCCTGCCTTGCCTTGCCTTGCCGCCCTGATGCTGTTTCGCGCGGCTTTCGTCGCCAAGCCCGGCCTCCGCTTCAATTAGCGGGGCCGGGCAACAAGGGCGCTCTAGCCCTCGCTCGCCAGATCACCCAACAACCCCGCCGCCACGCTGAGCCGCGACACCGTCAACGACTCCTGCGTCAGTTCCGCTACGGCCTTGGCTGTCCGTTCGATCCCAGCGGTTCGCTGCGTCTTCCACGCCGCCAAACCGCCGTCGGACTTCAGCACGTCCGCTGTGAGATCACGCTGGGCGCGCATCAGGTTGGCCAGGGCTCGATCCAGCGCCATGCGGTCGAACCGATCGCTGAGCACGATCGCTCGTCCCTGCTCGATCACGGGCCACAGGTTGAACGCATCGAATACGCCGAAGAATGCTGCCGCCCCATCCGCGATCGAAACCCCCGAGCGCTCGCTGACCAGCACGATATCGCTGGCATAGCTCAACACCGGCAGCTCGGCGATCCGCTGCGCCGTCGCTGAGGGCGCGCCCTTGGCCATCAGGTCCGAGGCCGATCGCGCCACGGCTTCGCCCAGCGAGGCGGGCAGGGCAGTCGCCAGCATCGTCCGCAGCGCCGCAACCCCGGCGGCATGCCGCTCCACCAGGCCCGCAAGCCCCTGCGTGACGTCGGCATTGCGCAGGAACCACAGGCTCTCCTGCCGTAGCAGTTCCATCACTGCGGCATAGAGCTGCAACTGCACCGCGCCGGCCACCAGCCCATCCAGCGCATCGATCGCCGCATTGAGGTCGGTCAGGCCGTAGACGTCGCGGGTCGCCGCATAAGCCAACGCCACTTCGCCCGGGCCGGCACTGGTCGCCGCCGTCAGCTCGGTAACAAAGGCCGGCCCGCCGCGATTGATCATCGCATTGGCCAGTACCGTGGCAATCACCTCGCGCTTGAGCCGATGCTGTGCGACTGCCTCAGGGTAAGCCGAATGCAGCGTATCGGGGAAATAGCGATAGAGTTCGCCACCCAGATAGCTATCGTCGATCGACTTGCCTTCGAGCAGGTCTGCATAGAGTGTCAGCTTGGCATAGGCCAGGATCACTGCCAGCTCCGGCCGCATCAGCGCCTTGCCGCTCGCAGCCCGCGTATCCAAAGCCACGTCGCTCGGCAGGAACTCGACCACGCGGTCGAGTAGTCCGCGCTCCTCCAGCCGCTCGATCAGTTCGCGATGGTCAGGCAGTTCGCCGAGCCCGGATCGCTCGGCCAGCGATATCGCCAATCCCTGCAGGTAATTGTTGCGCAGGCACAGCGCCGCGACCTCATCGGTCATGCCAGCCAGAAACGCATTACGCGCCTCCAGTGTCAGCGTGCCGTCCGCCAGCAGCGGCGCCACCGCGATCTTGATATTGACCTCGAGATCGCTCGAATTCACCCCGGCCGAATTGTCGATGGCGTCGGTGTTGATCCGCCCGCCATTGAGCGCGTATTCGATGCGCCCGCGCTGCGTCACGCCCAGATTGGCGCCTTCGCCGATAACCTTGGCCCGCACGTCGCTGCCGGTAATGCGGATCGCGTCATTGGCGCGGTCGCCGACCTCGGCATCCACTTCCGCGCTCGAGCGGATATAGGTCCCGATGCCGCCAAACCACAGCAGGTCCACCTGCGCCTTGAGTATGGCCGTTATCACCTCGGCTGGCGTTGCGTGCTGCGCCGTTAGCCCCAAAGCCGTTTGCATCTCGGGCGACAGCGGGATCGATTTGAGGCTGCGCGGAAACACCCCACCGCCCGCCGAAATCAGCCCCTTGTCATAATCTTGCCAGCTTGACCGGGGCAGGGCGAACAACCGCTGCCGCTCCGCCAGCCCCTTGGCCGCGTCCGGACTGGGGTCGATGAAGATGTCGCGATGGTCGAATGCCGCCATCAGCCGGATTTGCGGCGACAGCAGCATGCCATTGCCGAACACGTCGCCGCTCATGTCGCCGACGCCCACGACCGTGAACGGCTCCTTCTGGATATCGCGGTCCATCTCGCGGAAATGCCGCTTCACCGCCTCCCAGCCGCCGCGCGCCGTAATGCCCATCTTTTTATGGTCATAGCCCGCCGACCCGCCCGATGCGAACGCGTCGCCGAGCCAGAAGCCGCGCGACACCGCAATGCCGTTGGCCGTGTCCGAAAAACTTGCCGTGCCCTTGTCTGCCGCCACGACCAGATAGGGATCGTCCCCATCGCGCCGCACCACGTTATCAGGGGGCACAACCACGCCGTTGACCAGATTGTCGGTCACATCCAGCAGAGCGCCGATGAAAATCTTGTAGCTGGCCACGCCCTCGGCCTGGAATGCATCGCGCGCCATGCCGGCGACCAGCCGCTTGGGTACGAAGCCTCCCTTGGCACCGACCGGCACGATGACCGCGTTCTTCACCTGCTGTGCCTTGACCAGCCCCAGCACCTCGGTGCGGAAATCTTCCGGCCGGTCCGACCAGCGCAGCCCGCCACGGGCAATGGCGCCAAACCGCATATGGATGCCCTCGACGCGCGGCGAATAGACCGAGATCTCGCGATACGGCCGTGGCGCCACCATGCCGTCGACAAGATGGCTGTTGAACTTGATCGCCAGCGCCGGCATGCGATTGCCCTCGCCATCGCGCTGGAACGCATTGGTGCGCACCGACGCCTCGACCAGGTTCAGGAACCGCCGCACGATCGTGTCTTCGTCCAGCGATGCCATGGCATCGAGCGCCGCGGCGATCGTCTCGCGCGCCTCTTCGGCCTTTGCCTCCCGATCCGCCGCGCGGGGATCGTGCAGCGCATTGAACAGCGCCACCAGCGCCGACGCCGCTCCCGACTGCTTCACCAGCACCTGCGCAATATAGCGCTGCGAGTACGAAATCCCGATCTGCCGCAGATAGCGCGCCAGTGCCCGCAGCAGCGCCGCATCGTTCCAGCCTAGGGTCGTTCGCGTCACCAGCGCATTGAGCTGGTCGCTCTCGGCCAGCCCGTCCCACACCGCCAGCAGCCCTTCCTCGACCGCGTCGCCGCGCGCCGCCACATCGAAGCTGCTGCCGTCTACCGGCTCCAGCACCATGTCGTGCAGATACCGCTCCACCCCATCGCGCGGCACGATCGTATAGGTGCGTTCGTCGATCACCCGGAAGCCGAAGGCCTCCAGCATCGGCACGCGGTCGCTCAGCGGAATGGCGCTCTCGCGATGGTAGAATTTGAGCCCCAGGGACCCATCGGCGCCCGTGCGCGTGCGCAAGCGGATGGCTACCCCGGCGCCATCGCCCAGCCCGCGCAGCACGGCGATATCCTCATGCGCGTCTTCAGCCGAATTGCGCGACTGATAAGCCGGCGAAAACGCCCCGCGATAATCGCTGATCGATGCCGGATCGGCGGCCGTTGCCACCAGCGTATCGCCAAAATTGGAGGTCAGCGCATCGACCCGCGCCTCCAGCTCGTTGCGACCCGGTCGTGGCGTCGGTCCCGCCACGCGCCCGATGATCACATGCAGCCGCACCAACTCCCCTTCCGGGAAGTGCGGATAAAATGCCGAAATGCGCCCGTCATAGGCCTGCGCCAGATAGCGCGTGATCCGCGCCCGCGCCTCGCCGTCATAGCGATCGCGCGGCACATAGACGAGGATGGAGACAAAGTTGTCAAACCGGTCGATGCGCGGCAGCACCCGCACGCGCGGCCGGTCATAGAGCGCTGCAATCGCTGTCGAAAACTCGAACAACTGCTCGACATCGATCTGGAACAGTTCGTCGCGCGGGTAGGAATCCAGCGCGCTCAGCAGCGCCCGCCCATCATGGCCCAATGGATCGACACCCGACTTGCGCATCACATCGGCAATCTTGCGACGGATGATCGGCACTTCGGTATGGGGTGTCGCCTGCGCCTGCGAGGTAAAGAGGCCGACGATCCGCAATTCGCCGACCGCGCCGCCATCGGCGCTATAGATCTTGATGCCCACGTAATCCATATGCGCCCGCCGGTGCACCCGCGCCCGCACATTGGCTTTGGTCACCAGCAGCGGCTCAGCCGAGGCCAGGAACGCGGTGTGCTGGGGTGTCGACTCGACGAAAGTCGGCCCGCTCCGCAGCACCCGCACGTCGTCGTCGCGCAGAATGCCCAGCCCGCTGCCCGCCACGGCCTCGAGCCCGCCATCGATCACGCGATATTCGCGTGTGCCGAGGAATGTGAAATTGTGCTCGATCAACCAGTCGAGGAACCGCAGCGGCTCGTCATTCTGCGGCAAGTGCAGCCGGCTCAGGTCGCCGATGGCCCTGCGCAGGCGCTCCAGCATTGGCTGCCAGTCGCGGACCGCACGCGTCACATCGGCCATGGTAGACGCGATCTCGTCGGTCACCGCGTCGATTTCGGCCACCGGGTCGCTGTGAATATGCAGCACGCTCAGCGCGCGGCCGTTCTGCCCTTCCGTGCGGACCACCGGATGCGTAAACAATCGCACCGTACCCCCAGCCGCACGCAGGGCGGCCAACGCGCTATCGACGATGAACGGCATATCCGGCGACACGATATCGATGATCAGAGGATCGCCCGACTTGGCCGGCGGCGTTGCCGTGATCTGGCTGCTCTCGCCGTGATAGTTCAGGGCCCGTTCATACGAGCGCCGCATGATCGATTCGAACTGCGTCGGGTCCTGCCGCACCAGGTCCTCGCTGTCGGTAGCCTGCACCGCCGCCGTCAAGAACCGGGAGAATCCGGCGTCCTCCGCCATCAATGCAGCGGCCCGGTCCAGCAATGCTGGTCGGCTGGATACGCCCTGATTCATCTCGTAACTCCCTATTCGCGGCGCACTTTATCATTCGCAGACGGACTGTCTTCCACCACTTTGGACCATAGTGCAGCAAAGCGATGCCACCATGACGCCGTTGTGTGCGTGGTGATGTCTTGTTCACGTTCTGGAATGAATTTGCGCAACGAGGGCGGATCGGCCATCCCAGGCGATCTTTTTCTCGTCATGGAACGAAATGGGGCAAACTGTTTTCTTTGCGGGGCAGGGTGGCGACGGCGCGCGCCTTGCGATACCCTAGTGATCTGGTAGTCTTTTAGTCATTCGATCTCAGCGGGAGACAGAGATGAAGAACGCGACAAAGATTTTGGCCTATACCGGCTTGGCCGCAGCGTTGACGCTGGCCTTCGCGGTGACCGGCCACGCCCAGGACCGCACCCTGACCAATGTCAGCTACGATCCAACCCGTGAGCTGTACCAGCAATACAACGAAGCCTTTGTGAAGCATTGGCAGGAGACTACCGGCGAGACCGTCACCATTCAGGTGACGCATGGCGGCTCCGGCGCTCAAGCGCGCACCGTCATCGATGGCCTCGAAGCCGACGTGGTGACGCTGGCGCTCGAAAGCGACATCAACGCCATCTCCGACGCCGGCCTTATCAATGCGGATTGGCGTGGCACTTTCGAGAACAACAATGCGCCCTACACCTCGACCATCGTGTTCCTGGTCCGCAAGGGCAATCCCAAGGGCCTCGCCGACTGGGGCGATCTGATCAAGGACGGCGTCGAAGTCATCACGCCGAACCCCAAGACATCAGGCGGCGCCCGCTGGAACCTGCTGGCCGCCTGGTCCTGGGCCAAGGCGCAGGACGGCGGCTCCGATGAAACCGCGCAGGCCTTCGTGACCGAGCTCTATAAGCACGTCCCCGTGCTCGATACCGGCGCCCGTGGCTCCACCACCACCTTCGTGCAGCGCGGTATCGGCGACGTTCTTCTCGCCTGGGAAAACGAAGCCTATCTCGCCCTCGAAGAACTCGGGCCCGACGCCTTCGACATTGTCACCCCGTCGGTCTCGATCCTGGCGGAGCCTCCGGTTGCCATCGTCGACAAGAATGTCGATGCCCGCAACACCCGCGACCTCGCCCAGGGCTATCTCGAATACCTCTATTCCGATGAAGGCCAGGCCCTGGCTGCCGCCAACTACTACCGCCCCTTCAAGCCCGAAGCGGCCGCGCCGGAAGACATTGCCCGCTTCGGTGAAGTCAACCTCGTGACCATCGCCGATTTCGGCGGCTGGCGCGAAGCCCAGCCCAAGTTCTTCGGCGACGGCGGCATCTTCGACCAGATCTACACCGGCACCCCGGCGCAATAATCCCGTCTTCCTCCCTTGCAAGACGCCAAACGCCGGCCCAAGGGCCGGTGTTTTCTTTTTGTCTTTTGGAGAGCCGACGCAGCGTCGTTTGAGGAGGCTTTATCTTTGTCCCAGCCTCGATCGTCACCCTCGGGCTTGACCCGAGGGCCCTGTACTTGTGCTGCGTTCGGCAAGTGAAGTGCCCTCGGGTCAAGCCCGAGGGTGACGGCCGGTGACTTTTGAAAGGCGAGGTGCGCGCGCCAACGTCACCTGAAAACGTCAATGCACCGTGGTCGGCGGCACGACCGGAATATCCTCACCATCACTGCCCACCTTTGGTCCGGCCCAGAACACCAGATACAGCAGCTCTTCCCCCGCGGCGTCGGTGATCTCGATCGAGCGCGGCAACCGCGTATCCCCACCGGTACTGGCCGCCTGCTCCACGATCGCCTTGGCTAATGCCGCAGCATTGTTCTCGGCCGCAGTCAGGTCAGGCAGCTCGCTGCCATCCGTGTCGCGGATCAATTCGTCGTCGGTGCGATAGTGAAAATAATAGCGGGGCAATTGCGCCTCCCTCAGGGGAGTAATGTCCCGAGCGGCGCGAGAGTTGCCACGGGGCCAAATCAACGCTTCCAGCTTGGCACCAGTTTCGGCTTCAGTCGACCCCGCCAAGCGCGTGATAACGTCGGCGCTGCCATACTAGCGGCGCACGGCTCGTCGTCGTCTCGGCTTCCACGATCGCGCCGGCAAACAGCACATGCGTGCCCGTCTCGATCGAGCCGATCACGTCGCAATCGAGTGCAGTCACCGCGCCCAGCAGCATCGGATTTCCCGACGGCCACTCGGCCCAGTCCCCCAGATTGAAGCGCTCGCCGGCATCCACCTGCCCCGCAAAGGCATCGGCGATGGCCTGTTGGTCGTCCGCCAGCATGGCCAGCGAAAAGCCGCCAGTCTTGGCGATGAGGTCCGCCAATCGGCTCATGATGTCGATCGAAACCAGTATAGTCGGCGGGTTCATCGACAGCGACAGCATCGAGGTCACAGTCCGCCCGATCCGCTCGTCGCCGCGCCGCGCCGTCACCACGCTCACCGTCGAGGCCATTGCCGACATCGCCGCGCGGAATTCGGCATTCCCCACCAGCGGCCGCCGTGCAGGGTGCAGCCGCATGGTGTCGGGCAGTTCAAAGTCAGCCATGATACTCGTCACGATCCTTCTCCCGGCTGTTCCGAGAACAGGTCGCGGAGTTTATTGGGCACGCCTTCCATCGCCTTGGCATTGGCGGGCGGAATGCCCTTTTCGGTTATGTTCGGCCAGCGCCGCGCATATTTCTGGTTCAGTTCGATCCACTTCTCCACCCCCGGCTCCATGTCCGGCTTGATGGCGTCGATCGGGCATTCCGGCTCGCACACGCCGCAATCTATGCATTCGTCCGGGTTGATGACCAGCATGTTTTCGCCCTCGTAGAAGCAATCCACGGGGCAGACTTCCACGCAGTCCATGTGCTTGCAGGCAATGCAGTCTTCGAGAACGACATACGTCATGGGCAAGTCCGGTATGGCAAATCTATGCCCTCCCCTGGCGAGGGGAGGGCGAGGGCGACGTCGCGGCCGCAACCAAGGAGGTCGTGCGATGGCGGCGCGAGCCCACCGGCCCCTTCCTGTTACGGGGGAAGGAGCAAATCGTCGTGATCAGCCCAGATTGGCTTCCGCGAACTCATAGTTGGCCAGCTTGTCGAGGAAGTTGGTCACATAGTCCGGACGGCGATTGCGGAAGTCGACGTAATAGCTGTGCTCCCACACATCGAGCCCGAGCAGCGGCTTGCCCTCGCCGGTTGCCAGTGGATTCGATCCGTTCGGCGTCTTGGTCGTCTTCAGCTTGCCGTCGGTGCCCAGTACCAGCCAGGCCCAGCCCGAGCCGAATTGGGTCGTAGCCGCGGTCTTGAACGCATCCTTGAAGGCGTCGACCGCGCCGAAATCGCTCACGATCTTGGCCTCGAGCTTGCCACCCAGCTTGCCGCCATTGGGCGATAGTGCGTTCCAGAAATGGATGTGATTCCAGTGCTGGCCGGCATTGTTGAACACCGGTGCCAGGTCGGCCTTGCCATTGGCGAAGGCGATGATCTCCTCGAGCGACTTGCCGGCCAGCTCGGCATTCTTATCGACGAAGCCATTGAGCGCCGTCACATAGGCCTGGTGGTGCTTGTCGTGGTGCAGTTCCAGCGTTTCCTGGCTCATGCCGCGTTCGGCGAGGGCAGAATGGGCATAGGGGAGGGCAGGGAGTTCAAAGGCCATCGCTGGTCTCCTTATTGTGTTGTGAGCGCCGCGCTTGCATTTCGCCGCAGCGCCGTTTAATTTCCAAGCAATGACTTTGAAAACCTCTGCGACGAATATGTCAAGCCAGAACTTGGAAAATGTTACCGTCCCCGAAAACGTCGCGTGGTCGCCGCGCAGTCCGGGCGAGCGGGTGCTGATGGCGCTTAAGATGCATGGCGCGCTGTCGTCGGCGGTACTGGGTTCGCTGCTGGGTACCACGGGCGAGGCTGCCCGGCAGCAGCTGATGCGCCTGGCCGAGGAGGGGCTGGTGGTTTCTACCAGCCAAGCCAATGGCGTCGGCCGCCCCACCCAGAGCTGGAGCCTGACCCCCGCCGCCCAGGCCCGCTTCCCCGATACGCATGCGGCCCTGACGGTGCAATTGCTCGAGATTATCAGCAGTTCGCTCGGCGATGCCGCGCTCGACACCATCATTTCCGTGCGCGAAGCCGATACCCGTGCCGCCTATGAAACCGTCGTCGCCGAGCGCACCAGCCTGCGCGATAAGGTCGCTGCGCTTGCCGAGCTGCGCAGCGGCGAAGGCTACATGGCCGATTGGCGCGAGGAACCCGATGGCTCCCTCGTGCTCATCGAAAACCACTGTCCTATTTGCGCCGCGGCCACCGCCTGCCAGGGCTTCTGCCGCGCCGAACTCGAAGTTTTCCGCTTCGTCCTCGGTCCCGATGTTAGCGTCGTCAGGGAGGAGCATATCGTCGCCGGCGGCCGTCGTTGCAGCTACGCCATCCGCGAGATCGACGCATGAGCGACAATCCCCGCCCACCCGTCGGCACGCGCCACGAGCGCGTTGGTTGGGACACGCCTGCTGGTCTCGACGAAGCCATGATCCGTGCCGTCGTCGACCGCTTCTACGCCGATGCGCGCCGCGACCCGGTCATCGGCCCGGTCTTCAACCGCGTCATCGCGCCTGAGGCCTGGCCGCATCACCTTGCGACCATCGCCGATTTCTGGAGCTCCATGCTGCTCGGCACCGGCCGCTATGCCGGCCGTCCCATGCCCAAGCATATGGCGATCCCGGAACTCTCCGACGCCCACTTCATGCGCTGGCTGGCCCTGTTCCGCCGCACCGTCGAAGAATTGTGCCCGCCCGATATCGCCCAGGTTTTCATCGAGCGCTCCGAGCGCATCGGCAACAGCTTCCGCATGAACATCGCCATGCGCCGCGGCGAGGACATCACCACTATGGGCCCGCTGCAGCGCGAAACCCCGCTCTGGACCCCGCCGCGCTAAGGTCGCAAGCCTATTTCAGCCCCTCGACGATCGCGCTCGCAATCTCTTCCGCCGATTGCGCCGAGCTATCGACCACGCGAAATAGCGGCGAACCCTGCTGATCGCGCATCTCTGCCTCAGCGAGCCGCTCGATCGTCGTGGCATCCATGCCAAGCAAATCGTCACCGGAAAGCGGCGGACCGCCGCCCTCGCTTCGCCGGCGCAGACGATCCCGCAGCGCCTCCCGATCGGCCCTGAGTTCGATCAGCTCCAGCTCCGCGCGCCGGATCACCGGCAACGCCAGCACGTCGTCATTGGCCTCCCCGCTCAACACGATTGTCCGCGTGCCGCGCTGCGCAAACAAGTCGATAACCGCACCAAGGTTCACCGCCTGAACCTGGCCATGTCGGATGCCCTCCGGCGGCGCAAAGAGGCCCAACTGCGCCAGGTCGACATATCCCGCGCTCTGTCCAGCCCGCAGCAGGCGCCCGAATACGCCAAATGCCACGGCGGATTTACCAACCGCCCGTACGCCCGCGATCCAGATAATTCTGGGCGAGGCCTCTCCTCCCGTCGCTAGCGCGTCCGGCGCGCGGCCCGGTTGGCCAAAACCGCCCGCCGGCAATTCGCCGGCGAGCTGATCGACCAATTCCTCCACCGAGCGGCCAGACGTTTCGACCACGATATCGGCAAAGCCGGTTAGGTCGAGAGCGCGGGCATGGGCAACACTCGCCTCGGTCAGGTGCAGGTTCCACGCCCGCTTGGCCAGTCTTGCGCGCAGCACGTTCTCGTCGGCCCTGAGCCGGATCAAGTGCGGTGCGAAGCCCAGTTCCTCGGCATAGAAGCCCGCCGTCTTCTCGTCCTCAACCATGCCCGAGACCACCAGCACGCGCGTGCCGGCCGCGCTCAGGTTCCGGGCAATGGCGCTCAGGCCGGCAACCTTGATCCGGTGATTGCCGGGATCGCCCTCGGGCGTGGGGTAGCACATCCCGATCTGGTCGGTGTCCACGAACCCGCTGGCCATCGTCTGGCTCAGCCGGCGATGCAGCGCCCATGCCAGCGTGCTTTTTCCCACCCCGGACGGACCAAAGACCAGGATGACGTTGATACGTCCAACGGTGGCGGCAACTGAGCTTGGCATTCGGGAAAAACTGGTTCGACCGGGGCGTCGTCGGTACAACGCGCCGCCACTGCGTTCAAGTCGGGGCCGCGCGCAAACACGGCATCGCGCCACAAATTGCTCCGCCAAGCCGTATTCCGCGACCAACCTCCGCCCGGAATCTCCGCCATGCCGCCCTGGCAGAATTTTTTTCCGCCGCGCTTCCCCCAAACGCCACCCCTCCATCTTGAGAATGCCGACCAATCCACTAGGGTCGCCGCCGCCGAACCGGGTTGAGAGGTCGACATGAACCGCGCCGCCAAAACTGCCCCCATCAGGGCTGCCGCTTGAGCACCGCCGTCTCGTCTGTCGCACGGCCCCGCTGGTCCTTTGGCCGGCGCAGCGTTATCCCGGGCTTCGGGCTGACGCTCGGCTTCACGCTCACCTATTTCTCGCTGATCATTCTCATTCCGCTGATCGCGCTGGCCGTGCGCTCCGCCGGCCTCGGCCCCGAGGGGTTCTGGAAGGCCGCGACCGATCCGCGCGTACTCGGCGCCCTGCGCGTCAGCTTCGTCACCGCGTTGATGGCCGCTGGCGTCAATGTCATTTTCGGCACGCTCATCGCGTGGGTGCTGGTACGTTATCGCTTTCCCGGACGCCGCATTTTCGATGCCATCATCGATCTGCCCTTCGCCCTGCCCACCGCCGTTGCCGGCATTGCGCTGACCGCAATCTATGCACCCAATGGCGCTATCGGCGCGCTGTTCGCGCCGCTTGGCTGGCGCATTGCCTACACGCCATCAGGCATCGTCATCGCCATGATCTTCATCGGCCTGCCCTTTGTCGTGCGCACCATTCAGCCGATCCTCGAAGAGGTCAGCCACGAGGTCGAAGAAGCCAGCGCCACCCTCGGCGCCAACCGCTTCCAGACCGTCGTCCACGTCATCCTGCCCAGCCTGATGCCGGCCATCCTTACCGGCTTCGCCTTGGCCTTCGCCCGCGCTGTCGGCGAATATGGCTCGGTGATCTTCATCGCTGGCAATATTCCGTTCGTCTCCGAAATCGCGCCGCTGCTGATCGTGATCCGCCTGGAAGAGACCAACTATGCCGGCGCCGCCGCCATCGCCTCGGTGATGCTGATCATCTCGTTCCTGCTGCTGTTCGCCATCAACCTGATCCAGGCCTGGTCGCGCCGGAGGTACGGTTATGGCAGTTAAGCTCACCGCCCGCCGCAAGCGCCGCGTCTCGCCCACCAGCGAGAGTCGTCCGGTTCAATGGCTGCTGATTGGCATCGCCTTCTTGTTCATGGCGGTCATCCTGCTGCTGCCGCTCTACGCCGTCTTCCATGAGGCTCTGGCCAAGGGCATCGGCGGTTTCGTCGCCGGCCTGGCCAACAAGGACGCGCAGGCTGCGATCCGGCTGACGCTGCTGGTCGCGGCCATCGCCGTGCCGCTTAATGTCGTCTTCGGCCTCGCTGCCTCCTGGGCCATCGCCAAGTTCGAGTTCAAGGGCAAGGCCTTCCTCATCACCCTGATCGATCTGCCATTCTCGGTCTCGCCGGTCATTTCGGGCCTCGTCTATGTGCTCCTGTTCGGCACCGGCAGCGTCCTTGGCCCCTGGCTCAAGTCCTACGGCATAGAAGTGCTGTTCGCGCTGCCCGGCATCGTCCTCGCCACCATCTTTGTCACCTTCCCCTTCGTCGCCCGCGAGCTGATCCCGCTGATGCAGGATCAGGGCACCGGCGACGAGGAAGCGGCGCTCTCGCTTGGCGCTAACGGCTGGCAGACCTTCTTCCGGGTCACCCTGCCCAACATCAAATGGGGTCTGCTTTACGGCGTGCTGCTCTGCAACGCCCGCGCCATGGGCGAGTTCGGCGCCGTTGCCGTGGTGTCGGGCAAGATTCGCGGCCAGACCACCACCATGCCGTTGCAGGTGGAAATGCTCTACAACGAATACAACGCCACGGCGGCCTTTGCCCTGGCATCGCTTCTGGCCATGCTTGCGCTGGTCACTCTGGTATTGAAGACCGCTCTGGAATGGCGCTTCGGCGAGGAAATCGCCGCGGGCGCCGGCCACTGATAGGATAGACTTTATGGACGTTCGCGTAGCCAATGTGCGCAAGGAATTCGACCGCTTTCCCGCGCTCAATGACGTGTCGCTCGATATCCATTCGGGCGAGCTGATCGCCTTGCTGGGGCCGTCCGGCTCGGGCAAGACCACGCTGCTGCGCCTCATCGCCGGGCTCGAAATGCCCACCGCCGGCAAGATCTTCTTCGGCGATACCGACGCCTCCGAAAAGACCGTGCAGGAGCGCAATATCGGCTTCGTGTTCCAGCACTATGCCCTGTTCCGCCACATGACCATCCTGGAGAACGTCTCCTTCGGCCTCAAGGTGCGCCCGCGCTCAACGCGCCCGCCCGCCGGTGAAATCCGCCGCCGCGCCCTAGAACTGCTCGACCTCGTCCAGCTTTCCGGTCTCGAAAAACGCTACCCCAACCAGCTCTCCGGCGGTCAGCGCCAACGCGTCGCGCTCGCCCGCGCCCTCGCCATCGAACCCGCCGTACTGCTGCTCGACGAGCCGTTCGGCGCGCTCGATGCCCAGGTCCGCCGCGAACTGCGCAAGTGGCTGCGCGAAATCCACGATCGTACCGGCCACACCACCGTGTTTGTTACCCACGATCAGGAAGAGGCCCTCGAACTCTCCGACCGGCTCTGCGTCATGAGCCAGGGCAAGATCGAGCAGGTCGGCACCCCCGACAATGTCTATGACCACCCGACTTCGCCCTTCGTCTTCGGCTTCATCGGTGAATCGAGCGAATTGCCGGTCACCGTGGAAAATGGCGAACTCTGGGTCGGCGGCCGCGCCATCGGCCTGCCCGCCGGCGACGCCAATCCCGGCACTGCCCGCCTGTTCTTCCGCCCCCACGATGTCGAGCTGATCGAGGCCGATGCCTCCCTTGCCGGCGTGGTCAGCACCAGCAGACGTGTTGGCGGCACCCGCCGCGTCGAACTCGAAATCGGTGGCGCAGGCCATCTTGTCGAAGTCGATCTGCCCTTCGACCACCCCGCCGGCGAAAAGACCCGCCTCGCCTTCCGCCCCCGCCGCTGGAAGCTCTTTCCCACGGCCTAGAGTCGCATTTTGGCCCGGCCCTGCGAGCGCCCCATGGTTGATGGCGCTAAGCTGGGATTAGATCGTCGCGCCCTTGGGCCTTGAGTGCTTCGTCCAATGCGGCTTCGTAGTCGGCTACGGCCCTGTCCACAAGCTCCCGTCCCTTTTGCGTAAGGACGGTATAGACACCACGCTTGTCATCCGGGCAGAGGTCTCGAATGGCGAGCCCCTGGCGCTCGAGCCGTTCGGCCATCCGTGACACCGAGCTCTGGTTGAGTTTCAGATAGGATGCAAGCTCCTGCATGCGCAGCTCCGAATCGGGTGAGCGCGCCAGCACTTGCAAAGCCCGGTACTCAGATAGCCCCACACCGTGTGATGCCTGCAACGCCTTGGACAGATCCGCCTCGATAGTTGCGACCATCTGAACCATGTTGAACCATAGATCGCTTCGCTTTGACATTGGCGGTTTCCCGTTCATTCAATCGCTCATTTGTATGTCCATACACGCAAGTGCTCAAGAGCGGCTTGCGTGTATTGGATTTGCACAACGGTCTCTAGGCGCTCCGCTTGACGCTGTCGGCGAGCTTTAGCCAGACGACACCTGCAATGATGACGGCCAGCCAGAGCGCCTGGACTGCGGTCAGCGGCTGATTGAGCAGCACGCTGCCAAACACCGCCGCTCCGATGGCGCCAATACCGGCCCATACGGCGTAACCAATCCCCACGTCGATGCTTTTCAGAGCGACGCTTAGAAAGTAGAGCGTCAGCAGGAAGAAGATGGCCGCCGCGAGCGACCAGCTTAACACGCTGAAGGCCTGGCTACTGCCAACGCTGAGCGCGTAGCCAATCTCAAAGACGCCAGCAAGCAACAACATGATCCAGGCGCGTCCGCGGCTGCCGGCATTTTCGTTTGTATTCGACATTTCGAGTTCCTTTTCGGCTGAGATTCCGAGGGTTTAGGCTGCGCCGCTCAATTGCAGGCCGACAACGCCGCCGATGACGAGGAGAATTCCCAGAACCTTGTTCAGCGTCAGTTTCTGGCCAAAGAACAAGGCGCCCAGGACGACGATCCCGACCCCTGCGGCGGACGTCCAGATCGCATAGCCAACGCCCACGTCGAAAGTCAGTAGGGCCAAGCTCAAGAAATATGTCGCGATGGCGCCGCTGACGAGCGTGGCAATGGTCCATCCGGGCCGCGCGAAGCCCTTTGCATTGCCCGCCGAGATCGCCACCACGACCTCAAAGACCACAGCCGCGCCCAAGTACAACCAGCTCATTTCGTTTCCTTTTTTCGTCGGATGCGCCGCTATGCGGCCGCGTTACGTTCTGCTCTCTTCGCCAGGGCTAGGGGCCTGGCGTTATCGCCCCTGCATTCGATGGACGAGCATGACCCAAGGCGTCCGTCACATTCTGTTGCATGCGCATACATATATATGCGAGATGCGATGTGTCAATATATTTGTTTGCGCATGCAATTATATTCGAACTCGCGAGCGCGCCTAGGCTGAGGCTTAGGAAAACCGCTGAGGTCGGCTATGGCGTCGATGTGCGGGCAGGGGCTGCGACCGCTTGATCGCTCTTCGATCCTGCAACGAAAGCGGAGACCTTCCGTGGCCGGTTCGTTGGTCGGCGAATTATCATACTTTCCGGCGCTTTAGTCACAGACTCGCAACAGGCTCTCGCCTATGCTGCGCTCAATGCGCATTGAGAGTCTGTGGTGTCCGAGCGTCGAAGCACTATCGCCGATGGTTTTGCGAGGGGAACGAGCCTGCTGCGCTCCGGCCTCTGCGATGAGGCACTGACGGAGTTCCGTGCCGTCTACGCCGAGGCCGAAGCGGACGGCGATCCTGCCAGCATGGCGGCGGCACTCTGCGAAATGGCCTGGAGCAGCTACAAGCTCGGCGAGATCGAGCAGGCGCTCGAATGCGCCATGGGCGCCAAATGGCTGTGGCTCCGCCTGGGCGATCGGGCTGAGCTATCTCGTGCCATGGCCGTCGAAGCCATCGCCTTTCTCGACCTCGGTTTCAGCGACCAGGCCTACGATCTTTCCGCCGAAGCGCTGGTGATCGCCGAAACGCTCGAAGACCCCGCCATCTTGGCCTTCGCACTGAATGCCAAGGGCATAGTGCTCACCGTCTGCCGCGAAATCGAGCTTGGCGCCGGCCTGCTCGAACGCGCCTCCGACCTCGCCGACACCCAGGGCAATGATGCCGCTGCCGCCTATTACCTCGTCAATCGCGGCTTCTGCCACGCCAAGCTGGCAGAGCGCGCTGCAGCCCTGAACGACCCGGAAACCGCCTCCGCCGAGCGCAAGGCGGCCATCGGCTTCACCGAACACGCCATCGAGCTGGCCGAGCGCTGCGACGACGCCTGGACGCAGCGCGTCGGCTTCGGCAATTGTGCCGAAATGCTGGCGCTCGAAGGCCGCTTTGCCGCCGCGCTCGGTTATCTTGGGCGGTCCGCCGAACTCCCTGGCGATCCCGGCCCTAGCCTCCGCATCCACTACCTCTATACCCTGGGCGACGTCCTGCTCCGCGCCGGCAATCTCGAAGCCGCGCACACCGCGGCCACCGAAGCCCTGGCTCTGGCAGACGCGACGGGCCAGATCGACCATCAGGTCAATGCGGTGAGCAAGCTCGCCGAAATCCTTGAAGCCCTTGGGCAATCGCGCGAAGCCTTGGCGCTGCAAAAGCGCTTCCACCAGCTCTATGTCCGCCAGTCCGGCGAGATCGCCCGACGTCTGGCGCGCGTCGAGGAGATCCGCGCCGAGACCGATCGCCTGCGCAGCCGCGCCGCCATTCTGGCCGATCAGGCGCTCAGCGATCCGCTGACAGGTATTGCCAATCGGCGTTCCTTCGATCAGATCGTCAACCGTCTGGCCGGAACGCCATTCGCCATCGCCATCGTTGATCTCGATAACTTCAAGCTGGTCAACGACCGGTTCTCTCACATCGTCGGCGACGCCGTCCTGCAGCGCGTCGCCACCACCATGGTCGGCCAGCTTGGCCCCCATGGTCATGCCGCCCGCCTCGGCGGCGAGGAGTTTGCCTTGATTTTCCCCGGCGCCGCCGAAACCACCGCCACCGCCTTCTGCGAAGGCGTCCGCATCGCCGTCTCCGCCACCAACTGGTCCGATCTTGGCGCCGGTCTCGCCGTCACCGTCAGCATCGGTGTCGTCGCCGGTGAGGGCGAACAGCCCGTGGGCGAGCTGATGCACATTGCCGATCGTCGGCTCTACGCTGCCAAGGCCGGCGGCCGCGATTGCGTTGTCTGCGCCGACGAGCCGGTCATTGTCCTCGCCGACGCCGCCGACCGTCGCCGGTGGCGCGCATGAGCGCCGTCGCCTTCCGCCGCTTCGAGGAAAAGCTGGCCCGTTTCACCGATCCCCTTGAAGCGGGCGCTGCCCTGCACGAGCTGGCCGAAGCCCTCATCGGCGTCCGCATCTTTACGTTGACCGCCATAGAGATGGCAGCCGGGCACGTCCGCCGCGTCTATTCCAGCCACCCGGAAGTCTATCCGGTGCTCGGCACCAAGCCGCTCGTCATGGATGACTGGTTTCACGCCATGCAGACCGAGCGCCGTATCACCGCCATCAATACCGCCGCCGATATGGAGGGCAATTTCGGCGATCTCGACCTCATCCGATCACTCGGCTGCAACGCCTCGATCAGCGTACCGGTCATGGCCGGCAACGATCTGCTGGGGACCATCAACGCCCTCGATGTAGAAGGCCGCTACACGCCCGAGGTCGTAGAGGCCGCTGCCGCCCTCATCATCCCTGCCACGGCGGTCTTCCTCATCCTGCGTAACCATTTCAAGCTATAGGAAAGCGCGGTCGCAACAGGTCCATTGGCCTGCTATTGCGTCTTCCCGTGGGCGTTTTCTCTAAAAGTGGCAAAATCGCGGTGATTTAGTCGCGGAGGGCTTGAATGCGTAAAATTATAGTGCTGCTATAACTTTATGTCCGGTGTGTGACTGTCCCCGCGCCGGATTGCTGACATTTATCAGCACTTTAACACCCGCCGGAACCCGCTGAGCTATGCCGACCTATATCGCCCAGCGCCTCGGCATGATGCTTGTGACCCTCTGGGCCATCGTCACGCTGACGTTTTTCCTCATGCACGCCGTGCCCGGCGGTCCGTTCGTCTCCGAACGCATGCTGGCACCCGAAATTCAGGCTGCCCTCAACGCCAAATACGGTCTCGATCAGCCGATCTGGGCGCAATATCTGAGCTATCTCAAAGGCATCCTCACCTTCGATCTTGGGCCGTCCTTCAAATATCCGGGCGTCTCGATCAACACCATGATCGCTGATGGCCTGCCGGTCACCCTGCGCACTGGCCTCCTCGCCGTCATCTGCGTCGTCGCCCTCGGCGTACCGCTCGGCATTATCGCCGCGCTTAACCGCAACAAATGGCCTGACACCACGGTGATGCTGATCGCCACCATCGGCGTCGCCATTCCCAGCTACGTCATCGCCACCGTGCTGCTTTACGTTTTCGCCCTGCGCCTCGGCTGGGTGCCGACCTTTGGCCTCGACGATTGGCGCGGCTACATCCTGCCGGTCTTCGCCCTCTCCGGTTTCTGGGTCAGCTTCGTCGCTCGCCTGACGCGTTCGTCGCTGCTCGAAACCTTCGAGCAGGATTACATGACAACCGCCCGCGCCAAGGGCCTGCGCCCCGGCCAGGTGCTGTTCAAGCACGGCCTGCGCAATTCGCTGGTTCCTGTCGTCACCGTGCTCGGCCCGGTTGTCGCCAATCTCATCACCGGCAGCTTTGTCATCGAGCAGATTTTCGCGCTCCCCGGCATTGGCCGCCAGTTCGTGCTCTCCATCACCAATCGCGACTATACCGCCATCATGGGCATCACCATCTTTTACGCCGCCGCCCTCATGGTGATGATCCTGATCGTCGACCTGCTCTATGCCGTGCTCGATCCGCGCATCAAGCTGACTGAGGCGTCCGCATGAGCGACATCGCCCCCGATATGTGGGAGAAGCTCCCGTCCGGCGAAACCGCCGCCGTCGCCTCTGCGCCCAGCCTCACCTATTGGCAGGATGCCCGCCGCCGTCTCTGGGCCAATAAGCCGGCGGTCATCTCCATTGGCTTCATCATTCTGCTGATCCTGGGCGCCATTTTCGGACCCCTGTTCAGCCCATTCACCTATTACCAGCAGGATTTGAAGCTGGCCAATATTCCGCCCGCCTTCGAAACCTATTCGGTCACCGATGGGGCAGGGGACACAACGCGCTTCTTCCTCAACGCCTCCAACTTCAACCTCTACGAGGTCGATGCCGAGGGTCACGTTCTGGGTCTGCTGCGGGGCGAACGCAAGGACATGATCAAGAAGTCCCAGGCCTTCGAGTTCGGCGACACCACCATCACCCTCGACTACAAGACCCTCCCAGCCAAGCTCGTCGCCGCTGATGGCGCCACCATCGCTCCGTCAGGCTGGTCCTGGAACCGCACCTACCTCTTCGGCACCGACCAGCTCGGCCGCGACGTCCTCGTCCGCCAGCTCTACGGCGCCCGCATCTCGCTCACCGTCGCCTTCGTCGCCACGCTGGTGAACTTCTTCATCGGCATCTTTTACGGCGGCATTGCCGGCTATATCGGCGGCAAGACCGATGCCATCATGATGCGCATCGTCGAAATCATCTCCACCATCCCGCTGACGCTTTACGTCGTCCTGCTCATGGTGGTGTTCGATAGCGGTCTCTATTCCATCATCATCGCCATCGGCTCGGTCTTCTGGGTCGACATGGCCCGCATCGTCCGCGGCCAGATTCTATCGCTGAAACAGCAGGATTACGTCGCCGCCGCCCGCACTATGGGCGCCGGCACCGGCCGTATCCTCACCAAACACCTGCTGCCCAATTCCATCGGTCCCATCATCGTCACCCTGACCATGCTGATCCCTTCGGCCATCTTCATCGAAAGCTTCATGAGCTTCATCGGCCTCGGCGTCACCCCGCCGCTCGCCTCGTGGGGCACGCTGACCTCCGAGGCCGTCGAAACCTTGCGCGCCTATCCGCATCAGCTCTTCTTTCCCGCCGCCGCCATTTCGCTCACCATGTTCGCCTTCAACTTCCTCGGCGATGGCCTGCGCGACGCACTCGATCCACGGTTCCGCAAATGAGCCAGCCCATCCTTTCCGTCCGCGATCTCACCACCAGCTTCTTTTCCCAGCGCGGCGAAGTGCAGGCCGTGCGCGGCGTCAGCTTCGATGTCCATCCCGGCGAGATCCTAGGCATTGTCGGCGAAAGCGGCTCCGGCAAGTCCATCACCTGCATGTCCATTCTGCGCCTGCTCAAGTCCACCGGCCGCATCAAGGGCGGGTCGGCCATGTTCGACGGCCAGGATCTCATGGCACTCGATCAGGACGATCTGCGCGATATCCGTGGCAACAAGATCGGCATGATCTTCCAGGACCCGATGACCTCGCTCAATCCCACCCTCACCGTGGGCGAACAGGTCATCGAAACCATCCTGCGCCACCGCAAGGTCACCCGCGCCCAGGCCCGCGCCCGCGCCATCGAACTGTTCGAACTGGTCCGTATCCCCTCGGCCGCCGAACGCCTCAAATCCTACCCACATGAATTCTCCGGCGGCATGCGCCAGCGCGTCATGATCGCCATCGCGTTATCCTGCGACCCAAAACTGCTGATCGCCGACGAACCCACTACCGCGCTCGACGTCACCATCCAGCGCCAGATCCTCGGCCTGCTGAAAGACCTGCAGAAGCGCCTGGGCATGGCCATCATCCTCATCACCCACGATCTCGGCGTCATCGCCGAAGTCACCGACCGCATCGTCGTCATGTATGGCGGCCTCATGATGGAAACCGGCCCCGTCCGCGACCTCTTCGCCACGCCGATGCACCCCTATACACAAGGGTTGCTCGCCTCGGTCCCCGACCTGCGCGACGACACCCACAAGCGCCTGACGCCCATCCCCGGTAGCCCGCCCGACATGGCCCATCCGCCAACGGGCTGCCCCTTCACCCCAAGATGCCCCCACGCCATGCGCCAATGCGCAGCCGCCCTGCCGCCGATTTTCGGCGAAGGGCAGGGCGCAAGATGCTGGCTCCACCACCCGGATGCCCCGCCATCTTCCCTTCTCCCCCTCGTGGGAGAAGGTGCCCGAAGGGCGGATGAGGGGGCCTTGTCATGACCACCAGCCCAACCACAGCCGCGATCGAACCCCTCCCCCTGTCAGGGGGAGGTCGGGAGGGGGTATCCTCTTCGACCCAACCCCTCGTCTCCATCCGCAACCTCACCAAGCACTTCTCCGTTGGCCGAAACCTCTTCGGCCCGAAACCCACCCTCCGCGCCGTTGACGGCGTCGACCTCGACATCGTCAGGGGCGAAACCCTGGGCCTCGTCGGCGAATCCGGCTGTGGCAAGTCCACGCTCGCCCGCACCCTGATTCGCCTCTATCAGCCCACTTCCGGCCAGATGCTGTTCGATGGCGTCGATGTCGCCGCCGCCTCCGAGCGCGACCTCGTGCCATTCCGCCGCCGCGTGCAAATGATCTTCCAGGACCCCTACGCGTCCCTCAACGGCCGGATGACCGTTCGCGATCTCATCGCCGAGCCGCTCGAAATCGCCCGCATCGGCACCCCGGCCTCGCGTACCGCAAAAGTCCACGAGCTGCTGGCCCGCGTCGGCCTCCATGCCGACCACGCCAATCGCTTCGCCCACGAATTCTCCGGCGGCCAGCGCCAGCGCATCGGCATTGCCCGGGCCATCGCGCTGGAGCCCGATCTGGTCATCTGCGACGAGCCCATCTCGGCGCTCGACGTCTCGGTGCAGGCCCAGGTCGTCAATATGCTGGAAGACCTGCAGGACCAGCTCGGCCTGACCTACCTGTTCATCACCCACGATCTCAGCATGGTCCGCCACATTTCCGATCGCATCGGCGTCATGTATCTCGGCAAGATCGTCGAACTGGCTTCCAATACCGATCTCTACCGCCGACCCAGTCACCCCTACACCCAGGCGCTGCTGGCCTCGATCCCGGTGCCCGACCCTACCGCAGCGCGCCCGGCCGATCCGGTGCGCGGCGAAATCCCCAGCCCCATGGCTATCCCCTCCGGCTGCCGCTTCCGCACCCGCTGCCCCATGGCGACGGACCTGTGCGCCAGGGTCGAACCCGATCTCAGAGATATCGGCGGGGGCCATCTTGCCGCCTGTCACTATGCCGGGGATGCGGTGCCCAATAGGGCGGCGTAAGCTGACGCAAGAATACTGCCAGCAAACCACCAGCTTGCTGGCGGCAAATACAACGAAAGGGCCGGAAGAACCGTCCCCAAAACAAGGAGAGAAAGCATGACCAAGCATTTCCTGCCGCTGCTCACAGCGGCCTTCCTCGCCACCACATCAGGCGCTTTCGCCGCGGGTGAACTGACCTATGTGGTCAATAACGAGTCCGCCAAATACGATCCCGGCACCACTGCCGAGACCTTTGCCGCGCCCATCATCGGCAACACCTTTGAAGGCCTCGTTCGCTTCGACGCCAATGGCGAAATCGTCCCCGCTCTGGCTGAAACCTGGGAAGTCTCCGAAGACGGCCTGACCTATACCTTCCACCTGCGCGACGCCAAGTGGAGTGACGGCAAGCCCGTCGTGGCGGGCGATTTCGTCTATGCCTGGACCCGCGTGCTCAATCCCGCCACCGCCGCCATGAACGCCCCGATGCTCTATTCCATCGTCGGCGCCCAGGAGCATTTCGACGCCGGCGGCAAGGGTGACATCTCCGTCTCCGCCCCCGACGACAAGACGCTGACCTTCACGCTCAAGGCCCGCGTCCCTTACATGATGCAGCTCTTGACCTACACGACCTTCTTCCCGGTCCGCGAAGACGTGGTCACCGCCGATCCCGAAGGCTGGACCCGCAATCCGGCCACCTTCATCGGCACTGGCCCGTTCCGGGTCACCGAGTTCAACCAGGGCGAGTCCGTTGTCTTCGAGAAGAACCCCGAATATTACGACGCTGACGCCGTTTCCCTCGACAAGCTCACCTTCCGCCTGATCCCCGATCCGGCAACCGCTCTCGCGGCCATGGAAGCCGGCGACGTCGACGGCATCGAATCTGTCCCCGCCCCGGAAATCCCTCGCCTTTCGGTTGAATCCGATGCCTTCATGGTCGTCCCGGCTCTCGGCACCACCTATGCCTTCTTCAATCCGCACCAGGCGCCGCTTGATAACCTCAAGGTCCGCGAAGCCCTCTCCATGGCCATCGACCGCGAGGAAATCGTCGAGTTCGTGCTCCAGTCCGCCGATATTCCGGCATTGGGCGTCGTGCCTCCTGGCATGACCTTTGGCGGCAAGGACTTCACCGAGGGCCGTGACACCTTCGGTCTCGCCCCCACCGCAGAAGTCGAAGCCGCCCAGGCCATGCTGGCCGAAGCCGGCTACCCCAATGGCGAAGGCTTCCCGGACACCCTGTTCGTCACCTACTCGTCCCCGCCGATCGAGAAGCTGCTCGAAGCCATTCAGCAGATGTGGAAGGAAAACCTCAACATCGACGTCCAGATCCAGGCGTCCGAGTGGCAGGTCTTCTACCCTGAAGTGCAGAAGGTCGAGTATCAGATCGCCCAGATGGGCTGGGGCGCCGACTATCCGCACCCCATGACCTTCCTCGACAACTTCGTCACCGGCAGCCCGAACAACCTCGCCAACTGGTCCAACCCCGACTATGACGCCGCCATCGCTGCCGCCAAGGCAACCGGCGACGAAGCCGAGTCAGTGGCCGAAATGCAGAAGGCCGAGGCCATCCTGATGAACGACCATATCATCCTGCCGCAGTACCACCGCTACAACTACATGATGATGAGCCCCAAGGTGACCGGCTTCTGGCGCTCAACGCTGAACGTGCCGTACTTCCGCGATGCGGTGATCGCTGAGTAATCAAACGGGGTGTCGGGTATCCCGGCACCTCTCCACCCACCGCGCGTCACCCTCGGGCTTGACCCGAGGGCCCTTCACTTGCCGATCGCGTTCAACTGCAGCCCCCTCGGATCAGGCCCGAGGGTGACGACCGCGTTGCGATGATGGTCATCACAACATCAGGAGGGCGCGCCAGGACCTCTTGAGATTTGGCTCAGGCTGAGCCGAAAATGGTGGTTTGCGAGAACCGGAGCGGAGCGTACATCAGTACGTGAGCACCGGAAGCGCAGCAAACCGCCGTTTGCAGGCCAGCATCAGCCAAATATCAGCTGGTCCTACTCCTCATCCCCCTTAACCGCCTCCATCGACACATGCGTACTCGTATGCGCCACATGCGGCAGCGCCGAGATCCGCTCTCCCAGCACCTCCCGATAGTCCGCAATATCCTTGGTCCGCACCTTGAGCAGGTAGTCGAAGCTCGACGCGATCATATGCGCCTGCTCCACCTCCGGGATCGCCCGCACGGCCTTGTTGAACGATGTCAGCGCCGCCTTGCGCGTATCGCTGAGCTTCACCTCGACAAACGCCACATGCGGCAGCCCCAGGCGCTTGGGATCGATCACCGCCCGGTATCCCAGAATATACCCCGCCTTCTCCAGCCGCGTGATCCGCGCCTGGCATGGCGTCTTGCTCAGGTTTACCCGCCGGCTGAGCTCCGCCACGCTGATCCGCCCATCCCGCGCCAATTCATCGAGAATATTGCGATCGATCTGGTCCAAAGTCTCGTAGCTGACCGTTTTCATGGCGATTTGTCCTAGCCTGATCCCTCACGATAACGTCTTGCGCCGCCTCACGCCATCACATCAGGCGAAACGCCTGCGAAACTCGTGTCATTCTCCGCTCAATTAGTAGACCTTATGGTGAACCTGTCGAACCATGAGGTCGTGCCCCGGAGCCGCCGCCAGTGTCCAACATCGCCACCGCCCGCCAATCGATCCGCGCCCGCAACCTGGCCGACGAAACCCAGCTCGTGCGCAGCCTGATCACAGACACCGGCCTCACCGAAGCCGACCGCTCCGCCATTTCCGCCCACGCGCAAAAGCTGGTCGAAACCGTCCGCTCCGGCAATCGCCTCGGACTGATGGAGAGCTTCCTCGCCGAATACGGCCTCGCCACCGACGAGGGCGTTGCCCTCATGTCGCTCGCCGAAGCGCTCCTCCGCGTGCCCGATGCCGAAACCGTCGATGCCCTCATCCACGACAAGGTCGGTGGCTCCAATTGGGCCGGCCATTTCGGCGCTTCGTCCAACCAGCTCGTCAATTTCTCGTCCTGGGCCCTCAGCCTCACCGCCGACGTGCTCGGCGATCCCGAGGTCGGCCCCAAAAACGCGCTGCACCGCGCCGTCGCCCGCCTCGGCGAGCCGGTCATCCGCACTGCCGTCGGCCAGGCCATGCGCCTTCTCGGCAGCCAGTTCGTCTTCGGCCGCACCATCGACGAGGCCATCACCAACGCCAGAAAGCCCGAATCCCTCGGCTACCGCTACTCCTACGACATGCTCGGCGAGGCCGCCCGCACCGGTGAAGACGCCGCGCGTTATTTCGACGCCTATGCCCGTGCCATAGCCAGCCTCGCCCCCCATTGCATCGCCAGCTCGGTCCGCGAAAACCCCGGCATTTCCGTAAAACTCTCGGCGCTCCACCCGCGCTACGAGTTCGCGCAACGCCACCGCGTCATGACCGAACTCGTTGAAGCGACTCGCAAACTCGCCCTGGCCGCCAAGGCCGCCAATATGGGCTTCAACATCGACGCCGAAGAAGCCGATCGCCTCGATCTCTCCCTCGACATCATCGCCGAAGTCCTCGCCACCCCCGAACTGGCTGGTTGGGACGGCTTCGGCGTCGTCGTCCAGGCCTATGGCAAGCGCGTCCTGCCGCTGATCGACTGGCTCGACGCTACGGCCAAATCACTCGACCGCCGCATCATGGTCCGCCTGGTCAAGGGCGCCTATTGGGATGCCGAGATCAAGCGCTCGCAGGTGCTCGGCCTGCCCGATTACCCGGTCTTCACCCGCAAGGCTTCCACCGACATCAGCTATATCGCCGCCGCCAGGCGGCTCTTCGCGTCCTCTTCCATCTACCCGCAATTCGCCACGCACAACGCCCACACCGCCGCCGCCGTGCTGCATCTCGCTGCGCAGGCGGGCCGCTTCAACGACACCTACGAGTTCCAGCGCCTCCACGGCATGGGCGAGCGCCTGCACGAAGTCCTGCGCACAAATCATGGCACCCGCACTCGCATCTACGCTCCGGTGGGCGCCCACAAGGATCTGCTCGCCTATCTCGTCCGCCGCCTGCTCGAAAACGGCGCCAATGGCTCCTTCGTCTACCAGATCGCCGACGAAGACATTCCCGCCGCAGTGGTCGCCGAAGACCCGATCGCCAAAGTGCTCTCCCTCGGCGACGCCATCCCCAACACGGCCATTCCGGCGCCATCTGCCATCTTCGGCACCCGCCGCAACTCCGCCGGCCTCGACCTCACCGACTCGATCGCCTTCCCGGAGATGGATACAGCCCGTTCAGCATTCCGGACCACCCAGTGGCACGCCTCGCCGCTAGTGGCTGCCCATCACCCCCTCCCAACCTCCCCCATCAAGGGGGAGGTGCCGTCCGGTGGGCAAAACGCGATCCAGTCCCAGGAGTGGAGCGGTACCTCCCCCTTGATGGGGGAGGCTAGGAGGGGGTGGGGCCGCACACACGAAGCTCAGAATCTCACCAACCCCGCCAATCCCGCCGACCACCTCGGCTCCGTCACCAACGCCACCCCCGATGACGTAGCCACCGCCATCGCGTCCGCCACCGCCTCCACCTGGCCCCAGACCCCGGTGGCAACCCGCGCCAATCTCCTGCGCACCGTGGCCGACCTCTACGAGGTCAACCGCCCCGAACTCTTCGCCCTCCTCACCCGCGAGGCCGGCAAGTCCTGGGCCGACGCCGTCGCCGAGGTCCGCGAGGCCGTGGACTTCCTGCGCTACTACGCGGCTGAAGCCGAGGGTCAAATCCTGGCTGCCCCGCGCGGCCCCTTCGCCGCCATCTCGCCGTGGAATTTCCCGCTGGCCATCTTCACCGGCCAGATCGCCGCGGCCCTCGTCGCCGGCAATCCCGTCCTCGCCAAGCCCGCCCCGCAGACCCCGCTCATCGCCTTCCGCGCCGTCCAGTTGATGCACGAAGCCGGCATCCCGCCTGACGCCATCCAGCTTCTCCCCGGCGCCGGCGAAGTCGGCACCGCACTCACCAGCAACCCTGCCATCTCGGGCGTCGTCTTTACAGGCTCGCTCCCCACCGCCCGCCGCATCGATCGCGCCATGGCGGCCAATCTCGCCCCCACCGCGCCGCTGATCGCCGAAACCGGCGGCCTCAACGCCATGATAGTCGATTCCACCGCTTTGCCCGAACAGGCCGTGCGAGACATCCTGGCCTCAGCCTTCCAATCCGCCGGCCAGCGCTGCTCGGCCCTGCGCATCCTCTACCTCCAGGAAGACGCCGCCGAACGCACCATCGAAATGCTCAAAGGCGCCATGGACGAGCTGACCCTGGGCAATACCTGGGACCTCGCCACCGATATCGGCCCGGTCATCGACGAACCCGCGCGGGCAAAAATCCAAGCTCATATCGATGGTTACGAGCGTTCGGGGAATCTGATTCATAAGTTGAGCGCGCCAGGGCAGGGCACCTTCGTCGCCCCCACGGTCCTCCGCGTCAAAGGCATCGCCGCCATCCCGGAAGAAATCTTCGGCCCCGTGCTCCACGTCGCCACCTTCAAGGCCGACGAGCTCGACGCCGTCATCGCGGCCATCAACGCCTCCGGCTACGGCCTCACCTTCGGCATGCACACCCGTATTTCCTCGCGCGTCCGCTCGGTGTCCAACACCGTCCGCGCAGGCAATATCTATATCAACCGCAACCAGATCGGCGCGGTCGTCGGCTCGCAGCCCTTTGGCGGCGAGGGCCTCTCCGGCACGGGCCCCAAGGCCGGCGGCCCGCATTACCTGCCGCGCTTCACCCAGGAGCAGGGGGACGTGCAGACCCGGCCATCGCAGCTCCCGGGCCCAACGGGGGAAAGCAATATTCTCCACACAGCTCCGCGTGGCACTTTGCTGTGCCTTGGGCCGTCAGCTGCCGACAAACAGGCGCAGGCCACCATGGCCGCCATGCTGGGCAATACCGCCATCCTTGCGGAGCTCGACGTCGACGCCGTCGCCCACGCCCGCACCTTCGAGGCAGTTGCCTATTTCGCCGAAGACGATGCCCTCCGCGCCATCCGCATCGCCCTCAGCAGCCGCGACGGCGCAATCATCCCGCTGATCACCTCACCCGACGAGGTCAATCGCCTGCTCATCGAACGCCACGTCTGCATCGACACCACCGCCGCCGGCGGCAACGCCAGCCTGATGGCGCAGGCCGGGTAGAGGGGATCTCTCAGTCGTCACCCTCCCCCTTGTGGGGAGGGAAGCGAGATAGGACTTAGCGTTTGCTAAGTCCGTTGAATCGAGCAGGGTGGGGGTATCTCTCCGCGAGTTCAATTCAAGCGGCCCACCCCCACCCTTGATCCCTCCCCACAAGGGGGAGGGTGTCGACTGCGCCAATGTCTCCAGTGCCTCTCGCCAACGACAATCAGCCACCCACCCCAACCCCACCCCGAGCCACCATGACCACCATCCTTGCCAGCCGCCTCGACAGCCTCCGTGCCCGCATGGCCGCCACTGCCACCGATCTGGTGGTCATCGGCCCCTCCAGCCACATGGTCTACCTGGCCGATCTCTCCCCTCACGGCGACGAGCGCCCGGTCCTCCTCATGGTGTCGCCCACCTTTGCCGGCTTCCTCATGCCCGCGCTCAACGTCGATAGCGCCCGCCAGCACACCGACCTGCCTTTCTTCCCCTGGACCGACGCCGACGGCCCATCCGCCGCTCTGGAAGAACTGCTGGCCGCCACCGGCATCGACCGCACCGCGCCTTCCATCGTCCTTGACGAGACCATGCGCACCGATTTCGCCCTGCTCGTCCTCGATGCACTCCCCGGCGCTATCAGGCGCTTCACCGACGACACGGTCGGCTACCTCCGTTCCCGCAAGGATGCCGCCGAGTATCGCGCCCTCAAGAAAAGCGCCGTTCTCAACGATGCCGCCATGGCCGCCGGATTCGCCGCCCTGCGCCCCGGCATCACCGAGCGCGAAGTGGCCACCGTGATCCGCGACTTCTACAAGGCCAATGGCGCGACCACTGAATTCTGCAGCGTCTGCTTCGGCCAGAACGGTGCCTTCCCGCATCATCACACCGGCGAGACCCAGCTCAAGGACGGCGACGCCGTGTTGATCGATACCGGCGCCCGCATTTACGGCTACCCATCCGACATGACCCGCGTCGGTTATTACGGCTCGGCACCAGAGGGCTTCGGCCAGATCCACTCCATCCTCGACCGTGCCGTTGAAGCCGCCATCAAAGCCGCCCATGCCGGCGCCCGTGCCAGCAGCGTCGACAAAGCCGCGCGCGACGTCATCACCTCAGCCGGCTACGGCCCCAATTTCCTCCACCGCACTGGCCACGGCCTCGGCATCGACATCCACGAAGGCCCCTACATCACCGCCACCGCCGACACGGTGCTCGAAGAAGGCATGGTCTTCTCCATCGAGCCGGGCATCTACCTCCAGGGCCAGTTCGGTCTGCGGCTCGAGGAAATCGTCATCATCCGCAACGGCGTCGCCGAAATCCTCTCCGATATGCCTCGCACCGCAGTGGCTGGCGGCTAAGCTGCTCCAATCGCGATGTCATCCCGGCGTCGAAACGAGATTGCACCCACACCCACCGGCCGGGTTCCTCCCCCTATCAGGGGGAGGCTAGGAGGGGGTACCCCCCGGAAGGACTGTTCAATGCCCCCAATCCTCGCCACCGACCGCCTCATCCTGCGCGCGCACACGGCCGCCGACTTCGCCGGCTGTTGCATCCTGTGGGCCAACCCCGAAGTCACCCGCTTCATCGGCGGGCGTCCCAGCACACCTGAAGAAGTCTGGTCGCGCATCCTGCGCTATGTCGGCCACTGGCAACTTCTGGGTTACGGCTATTTCGTCGCCACCGATCGCCAGACCGGCACCATCATGGGCGAATTCGGCCTCGCCGATTTCCACCGCGATATCGAGCCTCCATTGGGCGAAGCCCCGGAGGCCGGCTGGGTGCTGCTGCCGCAGCATCACGGCAAGGGCATCGCCAGCGAGGCTCTGTCGGCCGTCCTCACCTGGGCCGACCAATCCATGTCGCGCACGGTCTGCCTGATCGATCCCGAGAACACGCCATCGCTCAACCTGGCGGCAAAGTTAGGTTATCGCGAATATGGGCGCACGACCTACAAGGACCACCCGTCGATCCTCTTGGAGCGGTCCCGCTAGCATCAAAAAACACGGTGTCATCCCGGCCTCCGCCGGAATGACAATGTCGTTAAGCTACCCCCTCAGCAGCGCCACCCCCACTGCGACATCCCGCTCGAACACCAACACCCCGTCCACCACCGTCAACCGCCCGTGATGCACGGCCGTCTTTCGCGCCGCCACATCTGGCGGCCCCTCCTTGGCGTTCACCTCGTCCCATTCCGGGTGCGTGAAATAATACATCGCCCCATGGTCGCCCACGACGACCACATCCGCATGCCGCGCGAAGCGTCGGTCCATTGGGTCGCTGCCGGGCTGGTCGGCAATCAGCCCCTGCCGCGTCCAGTTCACCGCATCATCCGAGCGATATACGCCCTGGCCGCGCCATTCGTCGACAATCAGCCAATGCCACCCGCCCATCACGAACACATTCGGCCCCTCATGCGGCGGCGCATCCGGTGATCCCGGCAACACCAGCCCCTCCTGCCGCCACGCGAACAGATCGTCGCTCACAGCACTCCACGTGCTCGATCCGGCATTCTCATCTTTGTACCACATGCGCCACAGGCCATCCGGGCACTTGAGCACACAGGCGTCGATCACCCGCGGGCTGTTCAGCACCAGCGGGCCGATCCGCGTCCAGGTCTCAAGGTCCGGGCTCGTAAAATGCGTGATGGTGCGCGGCACACCGGGCCAATCATCCGGCACCCCCGGAATATAGCTCAGCCACATGTGATACTGCCCCTCGGCAAAGATCACCTCCGGCGCCCAATGCGTATTGCGCTGCCCGGCATCCTTGGGATCGTCCAGACCTGCCACGGTGCCGCGATAGTGCCAGCTCGCCCCATCGTCCGTACTGACGGCAACCCCGATCGGGGAGCCATGAATCCAGGTAAACTTGGGCCCATCCGTCGCCGGCTGCCGATTGGTGTAAAACATCCACCACTCGTCGGTACCCTTCTTGCGGATGACGGTCGGGTCCGCCGCGCCATCGGCGATTGGATCGCGATAAATCGGTGCGCTCATGTCTGTCCCACCCACGGAGTTCACCCTCCCCCTTGTGGGGAGGGAAGCGAGATAGGACTTAGCCCTCGCTAAGTCCGTGATCGAGCAGGGTGGGGGTATCTCACCGCAGATCCTGCGCGTGCGGGCCCACCCCCTCCCGGCCTCCCCCATCAAGGGGGAGGTGAAGAAAGATCAATAAACCCGCACCATCCGCCCATCCGGCCGATCCACCAGCCGTCCCGCCTTCCCCACCAGGTCCCCCGCCAACTTCACCATTTCAGGATCAGTCCCCAGCTTCCCATCGCCCGCATCCTCCGTCGACAACACGCTCGCCTTCAGCAGCCGCGAATAGGCGTGCTCCGGACTATCCAGCACCGTGCGGGCATCGCCCATCTCCACGATCCGCCCCCGCTGCATGATGATCAGCCGGTTGGAAATGTAATAGGCCGTCGCCAGGTCATGAGTGATGTAGATGACCGACACGCCCAGGTCGTCGCGCAGGCTTTTGAGCAGATTGACGATGCTCATCCGCAGCGACGCATCCACCATC
Source organism: Devosia lacusdianchii (assembly GCF_022429625.1). Classification (NCBI taxonomy): domain Bacteria; kingdom Pseudomonadati; phylum Pseudomonadota; class Alphaproteobacteria; order Hyphomicrobiales; family Devosiaceae; genus Devosia; species Devosia lacusdianchii. Next base: position 1,348,559 of record NZ_CP092483.1, read on the forward strand.
GACACCGGCTCATCCGCCACCAGCAGCGGCGGATTGGGAATCAGCGCCCGCGCGATCGCTGCCCGCTGCAATTGCCCGCCGCTCATCTCGTGCGGATAACGGCCCCTGACCTCGGCCAGGCTCAGCCCCACCTTCTGCAGCGCCCCGTCCATGGCACCATCGAGATCGTCCCGCCGGCTCAGCTTCAGAAACCGCCGCGCCGTCGATTCCAGATAGCGATCGATGCGTTTGAGCGGATTGAAGGCCTCGAACGGGTTCTGGAACACCGGCTGCACATTGGCCATGAAGTCCAGCCGCTCCGCCCGCCCCACCCGATGGCTCACCGTCTTGCCCTTGAAGCTGATCTCACCGCTGCTTGGCAGTTCCAGCCCCAGGATCATCCGCGCCAGCGTCGTCTTGCCCGAGCCGCTTTCCCCGATGATCGTGAAAATTTCCGGCTTCTCCACGCTCAGCGAAAAGCTGGCATCGTCCACCGCCTGCACGATCCGCCGGCCCAGCAGCCCGCCCATGCTGAAGCGCTTCGAGACGTCGCGAACATCCAGCAGCGTACTCATGCCGTAACTCCCCGCGTCGCCAACGTCGCATGCGCCACATGCGGCTTGACCAGCGGCTCCACCTCGGCCCAACGCCAGCAGGCCGAACGATGATCCTTGGCCACAGTCACCAGCGGCGGCACCTCGGTCTTGCACTTGTCGATCGCCAGCGGGCAGCGCGGGTGAAACCGGCACCCGCCAGGCGGATTGGCGAGGCTCGGCGGCCGCCCCTCCAGCGCCGGCCTTTGCGCCGTGTCGCCAATGCGCGGCAGGCTCGCCACCAGATGCGCCGTATAGGGATGCTTGGGCGCAAAGAACATCTGCCGCGTCGGCCCTTCCTCGACCAGCCGCCCAGCATAGATGATGCCCACCCGGTCGGTCATATTGGCATGCACGCTCATGTCATGCGTCACGAACACCACCGAGCTGCCCATATCCTGCTGGATTTCGCGGATCAGCCCGAGCACTTCCTTCTGCACCACCACGTCGAGCGCCGTCGTCGGCTCGTCGGCGATGACGAATTCGGGGTGGCACACCGTCGCCAGCCCGATGGTCACGCGCTGCCGCATCCCGCCGCTCAGCTCGTGCGGATAGGCATTGAGCACATCCGCCGGCAGCTTCAGCCGCTCCAGATGATTGCCCACCCGCTCGCGATAGGCCTCGCCCGATAGCCCCAGCGGCCGCTTGGCAAAATCCTCGAACGTCTTGCCGATCCGCCGTACCGGGTTCAGCACGCTCATGGACCCCTGCATGATGTAGCTCAGGTGCTTCCAGCGCACCGCCGCCACCTGCGCCTCGGTCGCATTGGCCACGTCGATCGGCCCGTTCTTGAAGTCATACTTCACCGACCCGGCCACGATCCGCATCGGCGGCCGTATCGCCGCCGCCAGCACCTTAATGAAGCTGGTCTTGCCCGACGAGCTCTCCCCGGCAATGCCGTAGATCTCGTTCTTGCGGACGGTCATGGTGATGTCGTCGACCGCTCGCACTTCGCGTTCCACGCCATAATAGTTCATCTGGTAATAGGCCTTGAGGCCATCAACCTTGAGCAGATCGTCGGTCATGCGCAGAACTCTCCAGACGCGCCGAAATAGGAAACGGATGGACGCTGGGTTCTCAGTCGACACCCTCCCCCTTGTGGGGAGGGATCAAGGGTGGGGGTAGTTTGTCCCCGATATTGGGGCTTTCTCACCCCCTCCCAACCTCCCCCATCAAGGGGGAGGTGCCGTCCGGTGGTGGTGGTGTGATCGCGGTTGAACACCCTCATGCCCCCATCCTCCGCAACCGGCTGCGCGGGTCGATATATTCGTTCATGCTCACCGCCAGCAGGAACAGGCCGAGAAAGGTCATGACGATCAGGATCACCGGGATGACGATCCACCACCAGGTCCCCACCACCATGGCCGAGTGGCTATTGGCCCAGTACAGCACCGTGCCGATGGTGGGCTGGTTGATATTGGTGAAGCCCAGCACCGCCAGCGTCACCTCGAGCCCGATCGACCACAGCATGTTGTTCATGAAGGTGGCGAAGACGATGGGCATCACATAGGGCAGGTGCTCTTCCAGCAGCAGCTTGGGCGTGCTCATGCCGGCAAATACTGCGTGGCGGGTGAACTCGCGGTGCTTGAGACCGATCGCCACCGAGCGGATCAGCCGGGCATCGAACGGCCAGCCAAAGCCGGCCATGACCAGCGCCAGCGTAAAGCTGTCCATGTGGTTGCGCAGCACGAAATAGAACAGCACGAGGATGGGAAAGATCGGCAGCGACACGAAGATGTCGTTGATGAACATCAGCACGCGATCGACCCAGCCGCCCATATAGCCTGCCGTCAGCCCCACTGCGATCGAGATGATGCGGCTCAACACGGCTACGGTCAGCCCGAACGCCAGGCTGTTCCGGAACGCGGCAGATAATTGCCAGAACATGTCCTGGCCGCGCGAATTGGTGCCGAACCAGAACTGAGGGGAGGGCGGCTGGTCGGGGATCGTCATGTAGATCAGCGATGGATCGACCGGCGAGAAGAAGCTCGCAGCCGAAAACACCGCCACCACGACAACCAGGATGAGGCCGATGGCGAATTCGATATTGTAGCGAATGAGGTCGCGGAAGACGGCAAACATGGCCCTACTCCGTCTTTACGCGTGGATCGAGCAGCGGGTGCAGCAGGTCGACGATGAAGATCGCCACGGCAACGGCCGTGATCGACACCGTCGAAACCGCCAGCACCAGCGAATAGTCACCCGCATTCACCGCATCGATCAGCAGCGAGCCCAGGCCCGGATAGTTGAACACCTGCTCGGTGATAACAGTGCCCGAAAACACCCCGCCCAGCGTCAGGGCCAGGGCTGTCAGCTGCGGCACCACGGCGTTGCGGATCACATAGCCGCCCACAATGGTCGATTTCTTGACACCAGCCAGTTCGGCATAGGTGACGTAATCATCGTTGATGACGTTCGATACCAGCGCGCGCATGCCGATGAACCAGCCACCAAAGCCCACCAGCACCACCGAAAAGGTCGGCAGAATGGCGTGCTGCAGCACCGAGCTTATAAACGGCCAGTTGTAGCCCGGCGTCACGTCCATCGCGAAACCACCCGAAATGGGCAGCACCGGCCATAGGAAGCCGAAAATGATGAGCAGGATGAAGGCCACGACGTAATAGGGAATGGGCTGCACGCCCATGGCCAGGATGCCGAACAGTTTGAAAAACCGGTTGTTCTGGTTGTAGCCGGCCAGCGCGCCCAGCAGATTGCCGATGACGAAGGTGATCAGCGTGGCCGAGACCAGCAGCCCCAGCGTCCAGGGCATCGCGCGCATCACGATGTCCATGGCCGGCGTCGGAAAGGCCATCAGCGACGGCCCTAGATCGCCGCGAACCAGTCGGGTCCAGAAGTTGACATACTGCTCAAGGATCGGTGCGCCGGTACCGAACAGGTCGTTGAGCGCTTCACGGGTCGCCAGGATCGCTTCTGGCGACAGATTGGCTCGGGATGACAGCCGTCCCAGCACCTGCTCGACTGGATCGATCGGCGACAGATGCGTCACCAGGAACGTCGCCGAGATACCGCAGAAAATGACCGCCAGCATCTGCAGCGCCCGTTTTCCGATGAACCATAGATAACCTTGCATCGAACCTCGCGACCTCAACTCTCTTTCCCCTCTCCCCTTGTGGGAGAGGGACGACCATTCTGCGTTCAGCGGAATGGTCAGGGTGAGGGGTGCTGCGCCAACCCATGCTTTGATACCTGGGGGCGTGCAGAACCCCTCATCCGCCCTTGGGGCACCTTCTCCCGCAGGGGGAGACGGAAAGCCGCCGGTGGCTGGCGCCGAAGCGCATCACCGCCGAAACTGCGAGGGGCACGAAGGAGATCGCGCCCCTCAGAACGGCCCGGCGTCTAAGCCGGGCCGTCCGGGAGGACGAGCTACGCCACGGGCGTAATCTGGGTGAAGATATACCGGCCGTTCGACCAGTTGGTCACCGGGTTGGCATAGTTGTTGTCGGCATTTGGCCAGCCGGTCCAGTACTTGTTCGACTGGATGGAGAACACGTTATACGCCATGATCGGGATATTCGGCATTTCCTCGAGGTGAAGCTTGACGAAGTCCGTGCCGTATTCGATCCCCTTGGGATCGTTGAAGTCGATGCCGCGGATTTTCTCGATGATTTCGTCGAGGCGCGGATCCTTCCAGCGCATCCAGTTACGGTCTGGCTGCGAAGCGCCCGGCTCGGCGACATAGGCCGAGTGGTAGCTGTCGAGGAAGAAGCTGAGATCGGGGTGACCGCCCCAGGTTTCCACCGCCCAGGCGATGTTGACTTCATAGTCGCCGACGCGCTGGCGGCCCCAGGTATCGGAGTCGACCTGTGCCGTCGCCTGGATGCCGTTCTGAGCCCAGGTTTGCGCAATGATCACGCCGAGACGGTTGACCACGCCTTCCTGCGGCACCATCACCTCGAAGGCGAATGGCTGGCCATCGGGCATCATCCACTGGTTGCCGCTCTTGGTGAAGCCGGCAGCGGTGAGCAGTTCCTCGGCCGCCGGGATATTTTGCTTCCACCAGCCATAGCCGAAGGCGTTGCGAATGGCGGTTTCGTCGGTCGGCACCGCTTCGCCAAACTGCGGCCGCACCATCTCGGCGATCTGCATGCCGATGGTTGGATCGTAAGGCTTTACCTTGCTGGTGCCTGTGTCGATCTCGTAATCGGTCAGGAACTGCTGCAACGGACCATGATAGTCGCGCGGATGCGTGCCGGTTGGCGGCACCGAGATCGCCGACAGCGTTGCCGCACCGCGGTAGGACGCCATCGACATGGCGCGTGCATCGAGCATCAGAGCCAGGGCCCAGCGGACGCGCTTGTCCTGGAACTTGGGATTCTGATGGTTCGGGATGGCCATGACCAGCGTCGGATCGGGGTGGGCATAGGGGAAGCCCGGGAACCAGCCCTGGATCTGCGGGTCCTGCTGCACCACCGAGAACGTGCCTTCCGGCGTCAGGTCGTGCACCATGTCGAGATTGCCGTTGCGGATCTCGATCAGGCGATTGTCGGTCGAAATATTGTTGCGGTAGATGATGAAGCGCGGCTTGGGTTCACCGACCATGCCAAGGGCGGTCTTGTCCCAGTCGGCGCGCTTTTCCCAGATATACCAGGTGCCGTTCGGATCGAACGAATGCAGCGTGTACGGCCCCAGGCTCACCGGCGGATTATTGTCGAACTTGAGGATGTCTTCCTGCGCTTCCATTACATGCTTGGGCATGATCCAGGCTGCCGTCCAGCGCACTGAGAACAGGGCGTGGAATCGCGAGTTCGGCTTGTTCAGGACGAAGTGCACCGTGTAGTCGTCAGGCGCCTCGACGGTCTTCACCTGTGCGGTGAATGCGCCATTATAGGGCGTGCCGGGCGTCGCCTTCTGTTTTTCGACGGTATAGACCACGTCGGCAGCGGTGAAGCCGACGCCGTCGCTCCACGTAATGCCCTGTTTGAGCTTCACGGTCATTTCCGTGAAATCGGCGTTGTATTCCCACGGGCCGTCGGCCAGCGAGTTGTAGACCGCGTTCTCGCTGGCGCCCTCGACGCCGGCATCCGGATCGATGAACCACAGCGTATCGGTTGTCAGGTTGTGCAGGCCATTGCTGGTGCCGTTGCCGGCGCCTACGACCCAGGGATTGAACCAGGCCGGATTGCGGATCACGCCTTCCGGATTGTGGACGATAACGGTCTCGTTGCGCGGAAACTGGGCGAGGTCAGGCGAGGTGCCTTCTGCCTCTTGGGCAAAGGCCAGACCCTTTGCCGAAATCAACAGGGCACCGGCGGCGGTACCCAGCATGAAGCTGCGTCTATCCATGTCTCTCTCCCTTTTTTCGAAGTGCCTCCCGCACTCCGTTACGACGGCACCCTCCAGCGCCTTCATAAGTCATACTTAACTGTCGGTCAGGGGTTGTCAACGTGCATCATGATGTAAATCCAATAACATGATACACAATATAAAAGGGCGCACCGAGCCGGTACGCCCCTGATTTGGTCGTCGTCACGCCCGAAGCTGCAAGAAAACCGGCGGCATGCTGCCAGCGACTGCAGCTCTTGCTGGCTTAAATCTTCACCCGCACCATCTGGTACGAATACGGCGGCAGGGTCACGCTCAGCGTACCCCCGGCAATCTTTGCACCCTCGCCCTTCCTGGGCTTGACCTCATCCTGCTTCTTGGCCGAATTCACCGCCTTAAGATCAGGATGCGTCATCACCTGGTGGTCGATAACCGTGCCATTGCCGAAGCCCTGCAGGCTCACTTCCGTCTCGATGCTCTCGCTCGTGTGGCGGTTGACGAGGAAGAAGCTGAGCGTGCCATCCTCTTCATTGTGCACGCCTGAAACGTCCACGAACGGCGTATCCTTGGCATGCGTAGTCTCGTAGCCCGGCGAGTTCGTCACCAGCTGCAAGGCCGTGCCGCGACCAAACACCGAGGCGAAGAAATACGGGTAATAGATCGTCTGCGCCCAGGCCGGACCGCCCTTTTCCGTCATGATCGGCGCGATCACATTCACCAGCTGGGCGATGCAGGCGATCTTCACCACATCCGACCGGCGGATGAAGGTGTTGAGGATCAACCCCACCATCAGCACGTCTTCGAAATTGTAGATGTCTTCCAGCAATCCCGGCGCGTGCGGCCAGCCGCTATTGCCATCGAGGATCTGCCGATCCTGCTTGTTGGAGTGGTACCAGACATTCCATTCGTCGAACGAAATGGTGATGTCCTTTTTTGACCGCTTCTTGTGCTTCACCTGCTTGATGGTCGACGCCACCGTCTCGATATAGGTGTCGAGTTTTTCGCTCAGCCCCAGATAGTTCGGCGTATTGTTGTCGCGGTTGGCGAAATACATGTGCAGGCTGATATGATCGACATGATCATAGGTATGCTCGAGCACGATGCGCTCCCAATCGGGGAAGCTTGCCATATCCGAATGCGACGAGCCGCAGACGACGAGTTCCAGCGACTTGTCGAACATGCGCATGGCGCGCGCCGTATTGGCTGCTAGCTTGCCATACTCGTCGGCATCCTTGTGGCCAACCTGCCAGGGGCCGTCCATCTCGTTGCCCAAGCACCAGAGCTTGACGTTGAAAGGCTCCTTGCGGCCATTCTTGATGCGCAGGTCGCTCCAGTAGGAGCCGCCGGGATGGTTGCAGTATTCGAGGAAATTGCGCGCCTCGTCGACGCCGCGGGAACCAAGGTTCACCGCCAGCATCATCTCGGTGCCGACCGTCGCGCACCAGTCGGCAAACTCATGCACGCCAACAGCATTGCTGTCCGACGTGTGCCAGGCCAGGTCCAGCCGGGTAGGGCGCTGCTCGCGCGGCCCGATGCCGTCTTCCCAGTTATAGGCGGAAACAAAGTTACCCCCGGGGTAGCGCACCACCGGAACCTTCAGGTCCTTGACCAGCTTGGCCACGTCTCCCCGCATCCCGTCCTTGTCGGCCGTCGGGTGGTCAGGCTCGTAAATGCCCTCGTAAATCGCCCGTCCCAAATGCTCGAGAAATGCCCCATAGACACGATCGTCAATCTTGGAGACCGTAAAATCCTTATGCGCGACGACCGAAGCCTTCACCCTATCCTCCCAATGAATCCGTTTTTCTGATTTATATCAGTTACTCCGTTGTAAACGAGGCGGGCGCGAGGGCGCAAGGGGTGGGTACGCAATTAATATGACTTAATTGGTCGACCGTCTATCTGCAGCCACCGGCCGGTCCCTCCCCCTATCAGCGGAGGCTAGGAGGGGGTATCCTCTTGGCAAGAACGGCCTTCCGCCTACCGCTCTGTCTGCAACCGCATCACAATTTCCTGGTCGTAATTCCCAAACCCACGACCGAAAATATTGATACCGCCCGGGTGCTTAGCATCCGGCTTCACCGCGATCCGCAGCCGGATCGAGTGATGGTTGGCCAGGTCCAGGTCGACCAGCGAGATCGGCGAAATCTTCATGCCGTCGACATAAGTTCCGTCCTTGGTCACCCGCCAGCTCTTGAGCTTGCCATACTGACTGCCCTTCAGCTTCCACCAGTCCGGCGTATAGACCCCGCGCTTGTCGCCGAAGTCGCCCGGCGACATCCAGGTGCCGATCTCGGTGCCATTTACCGAAAGCGTGATATCGCTCGGCCAGTCCGCCGACGTCCCCGGCACTTCCGAGCTCAGCTCCATCGAGAATTCCATGCCCTCGATCGGGTTCTGGCTCAGCTTGGCATTGTTGGGGAACTGGTACTCGACATACCCCCGCGTAAACCAGATCAGCCCCGCCTTCATCCGCTCCGGGTCGAGGAAAGTATCGGGCACATCCAGCAGCCCGATAATCCCTTCCGTCGAACACAGCCCGCACGGCGCCGACACTTCGCAACTGGTATAGAGCCCCAGCGGCATGGCCACTTCGATGGTGTTTGACCGCAGCGGCTTGATGTCCTCTTTGAACATCACCATCACTTCGTCGAACATCGAATGGCAGATCTTCTGGTTGCCCTTGCGCGCCTTCTGCGTCTCGGTCCGAATGAGTCCTGCACTCTCCAGGATTTGTATGTTCGTCGATACCGTCGATTGGGGCAGGTCGAGCTTGTCCGCAATATCATTGCCATTCATCGCCCCCTCGACATGCAGGAGCTTTAGGATTTTCACCCGGATCGGCGACGCGAGCCCCTTGAGAACCTCCATGCCCTCTTCAGGGTCGATAACCAGGAAATTGCGGCTCATGGCAGGGCTTTCACGGCAATAAGACAAGACGGTCATGTCTATCAGGATTGCTGATACAATCAACCACCGGCTCCAGGCGCGTCTGAGAGCACGTCCGCCCCGCCTCCACGGAGTCATTCCCGCCAAAGCGAAAACCTCCGTTTCCCTTGGCCAGGACCGCCAACACCGTCCCCCGCAGTCTCGCCGCTCCCACGCCCGGCAGCAAAATTTTGTCCATCCGCGCCATCCAGCGAAAGCCAGAACCTCGCAATTCACGACTGAGCTGATAGACTTTGTTGATATAGGCGAGCCAGCGCCTGCCAGACGAACACCGACCAACCAGCGGCCCTCGGGCCAAAGCAGAGGAGTGGAGACGATGGGGCATTTTTTTGGTGTATTGACCCCGAACTTCGGTCGCCGCGACGCCGGCGACGAAGCCCCCGGCAAAGCCGATTTCTTCTCCTTCGGCCGCCTCGATGACGAAGGCGCCAGCCGTGCCGAACAGGATGCCCTGTTCCTCACCGGCAAGCGTTTCGAGCCGGCCGACCGCAGCGACAGCGAGCTGCTGCGCTTCGTCCGCCTCACCCTGCCGCGCCATTATTGAGTCGGGCCATGACGGCCAAGATATTGATTGTCCCGGGCCTGCACGGCTCGGGCGACGGCCACTGGCAAACCTGGTGGCGCCGCGACCACCGCGATGCGGTTCTGGTAGAGCAGGACGATTGGTCGAACCCGGATTCGGCGCGCTGGCTCCATCGGCTGGAGCGCGCCGTCGCCGCCAATCCCGGCGCCCTGATCGTGGCGCACAGCCTGGGCAGCGTTCTGGCCGCCCGTCTTGCCGGCAGCCCGGTGGCGCCGCTGGTCGGCGGTGCCTTGCTGGTGGCTCCGGCCGACATCAACCGCACCGCATCACTCCATCGCCGCACCTACGAGTTCGGCGAGATGCCGCGCGACCCGCTGCCCTTTCCGAGCCTTGTCGTCGCCAGCCGCGACGACGTCTACATGTCGTTCCGCACTGCGCTCGATCTGGCCGCGGCCTGGGGTAGTCCCGTGCACGATCTGGGCTATGCCGGTCACATCAACATTGCCAGCGGCTTCGGCCGCTGGACCGGCGGTTACGCGCTGGCGCGACGGCTGACCGGCCGCCCGGCTGCCGCATAGAGCGCGAACGGAGAATTTTGCCTTGTCTAGCGGCTTTGTAGAATTTATTTACACTGGCGACCGTCCGGTCTCCTTCCTACCGGAGGTTTCCGTCGGAAGGCCGGTAGGTTCATGCTCACCAAAAAAGGCAAATACGGTCTCAAGGCGCTTGCCGCGCTTGCCGATGTCCCGCCGGGCCAGCTCGCTTTCGTCGGCGAGATCGCCCGCCAGAACAACATTCCCAAGAAGTTCCTCGACGCCATTCTCGCCGATTTGCGCAATGCTGGCTTCGTCTATAGCCGCAAGGGCAAGACCGGCGGCTATTGCCTCGCGCGCCCGGCCGACGAGATCAAGATTGGCCACGTCGTCCGCGTCCTCGATGGCCCGCTGGCGCCTATCCCGTGCGCCAGCAAGACCCGTTACCAGCCCTGCACCGATTGCGACGAAGCGACATGCGAAGTTCGCCATTTGATGCTCGACGTCCGCAACGCCATCGCCGAAGTGCTGGACAACACCAGCCTCACCCAGATGCGCGCCATGGGTGGAGCCGAGTCCCTGTCTCCAGACGAATCGATCAGTGCCTGACGGTCTGGAGGCGGCCATGAGCGCCGCGGGCGGCCGTCCCTCTGTCACCATTATCGGTGGCGGGGCCAGTGGCGTCTTGCTCGCCGCCCACCTGCTGCGCGATCCCGATACCGATATCCGCGTGACCCTCATCGAGCGGCGCGGCCAGTTCGGGCGGGGGCTCGCCTATTCCGCAAGCCAGCGCGATCACAAGGTCAACGTGCCGGCGCGCGGCATGAGCGCCTTCGCCGACGATCCCGAACATTTCTGGCGCTGGCTGCAGACCCGCGGCTATCCCGCCGCCCGTGGCTCGTGGGTCTTCGTGCCCCGCCGCCTCTATGGCGTCTATCTCGAACAGGTCCTGACCCAGGCCGGCCAATCCCGCCTCGGCCGCTTGGTCGTCCTCTCCGAAGAGGTGGTCTCCGTCCGCGAGGGCAAGGCTGGCGTCGAGACCGTCCTCGCCAATGGCACCAGCATCGTCAGCCACACCGCCGTGCTCGCCGTCGGCCACGAAACCCAGCCCGCCCGCGGTCGCGGCATCGCCGTCCGCGTCGGTTCCGATCGCGATACCCCGCTCGATCCCCAGGCCGAGGTCATGGTGCTTGGCTCCGGCCTCAGCATGGTCGATGCCTGGCTGTCGCTGGCCGAAGCCGACCATCGCGGCCAGATCATTGTCGTCTCGCGCAATGGCCTGCTGCCCAAGGGCCACCGCGACGTGCCGCCGATCAATATCGACGCGGCCGATGTGCCTTTCGGCACCAACGCGCCCTATTTCCTGCGCTGGTTCCGCGCGCTGGTCGACGAAACCGAGCGCGCCGGCGGCGACTGGCGCAGCGTCGTCGATGGCCTGCGCCCCTACAATCAGCGCATCTGGCAGAGTTGGTCCGAACACACCCGCCGCCAGTTCCTGCGCCATCTGCGCCCCTGGTGGAACATCCACCGCCATCGCTTGCCGCCCGAACTGCACGATCGGCTCGCCCGCGCGGTCGATACCGGCCAGGTCCGCCTCGTCGCCGCCGAGTTCGTCGGCGTCGAGCGCAATGGCGACGGCGTCCGCGCTGGCATCCGTCCGCGCGGCACCACCGAGCGAAAAACCATCGATATCGCCCGCGTCTACGATTGCGGCGGCGTCAGCGTAGACGTGCTCGGCAGCTCTAACCCGGTCATCCGCGACCTGGTCGCCAACGGCCAGGCCCGACCCGATCCCCTCCATATCGGCCTCGATGTGGACGATCACTGCGCCGTCGTCGCCAGCGACGGCAAAGCGTCGCAGCGCCTGCTCGCCGTCGGACCGCTCACGCGCGGCCGCTTCTTCGAAATCGAAGCCGTCCCCGATATCCGCGTCCAATGCGCCACCCTGGCGAGCCGCATCCTGCACCCGACCCCGACCCACTGAGCCGCTGCGGCAGCCATCGCCCGCGAGCCCACAACAACACGCTCAGAGGCGCTTGCAATCTCATCCGTCATTGTCTATGCAATGCCCGCGCCGGAAGCGTGCCCCGCACCTCCGCCGCCAGCCGGTCCATCGGCCTGCTGGGGAATAGTTCAATGGTAGAACTGCGGACTCTGACTCCGTCAATCTTGGTTCGAATCCAGGTTCCCCAGCCAATATTTTTTTGCAATAAAATCAACAGCATAGCAAAATCCATTGGCAGAGTTCGTTAGCACCTGTCGCTGGCAGCCCAGCTTGTGGAAAGTGCTGCTCGCCAGTAGCGCGTGAATCGGTCCGTGGGGGATTGGGATCATGCTCATTCAAATTGGCCTCATGATTGGCCTGATCATCTTCGTCATGTCGTTCTACTGGACGCGGGTGATCTTTGGTGCCCTGCTAATGCTCGCTTGGGGCCTGTTCGCTGTGGGCGCTCCGCTCTATTTCTTCTTTGACAATCTGCGGACTGCGAACGTCGCAGCGGCGGTAATCGTGCTTCTCGCGTCTGCGCCGGTGGTGTTTTGCTGGCTCATTGCTGCACGCGCTGCGCGGGACTGGTATCAGCAACAGATCAAGTGGGGGAGGTTCAGGCAGCCATGGAACGCCCGCTAGTGATCGCTGTCGCGATGGCACTTTTCGCCAGCCCGACCACCGCCCAACAGCCAACTTATGAGCAGCAAGTTGAACTGCAGGAATTCTCGGAAGCCTATCTGCTATGCGGGCGCTTAAATGGTCGCGAAATAGCGATCAGCGAACCAGACCTAGAGCGCGAAAATGTCGTGCGCGTTGCGGCCGCAAGGTGTCAAAGTTATCGCGATGCGCTCGACGCCAAGGCAGTAGAGATAGAAGGGTCGGACATGGCGGCAATGATGCGCAGTTTTGACACCACTAACTTCAGTGTGTCAGTCGAAAGCGCTGTGGATGGAGCCCGGCGCGAGGCCGGGCTGCCTCTCAAGTAACACCTGCCTTAGCTAACCCAACTCGTTCTATCCGCTATGTGCTGCCCTACCCCGTCGAGACCTGGGAATAGGTTTCTCCGGTCAATTCCCATCGCAAAGAGCACCCCGCGCAACAACGGCTTTACCCTCTCAGCTATGACGATCTTCGCAAAGCCTCGCGTGACCTTCCCTTCATGATCGGTGATCTGCGATCCCATATCGGGACGTTGGTCAATGGGAACAAACGGCGCCTTCGGGTCGCCGTAGGGGTGCATCGTGAACACCGACTTTTGTGCTGGGATGCGCCGGTCAATAGCAGGCGGGGATATTTCAAAAGCCTGATACGTCCCTAGGCTCATGATGTCCGGGCTCACGCGCGCGTCCGGCAACAACATAAATAGGGCCGCATCGCAATTCGCCCTTCGGTTCTCTACAGCGAAGAAAAGTGCGACCAGCGGATCATGGCTCCAATCGAGAAGCGATGTGGGGACTCCAAAGTGTTGAGCCAATACCCGGTCATTCGTCTGATTTCGATCAATGGAGGGTAGATACGGCATTGCCTCCCTGTAGAAGCGATTGATGCCTTCCATTTCATAGTGGTCATAAGCCTCTTTGGCTGGTCCACCAATGATGTTGGGCCGTGTCCGGTAGATGCTTGGGATCAACGGCCATGTCGCATCACCTTGGCCACGAAATACGTGGCGATAGCCGCCGGGTTCACGTTCAATGATGGCAAACAGCTCGGCTATAGATGGATTGCTGAGGACGTATGTTCGCATGCTCGATGGCTCTCATAACGCTGTAGCACCTGAAAATCAGGCGCAGTCGCGGACTGTCAATTTCCCAAGTTGCAGAAATAGTGTGCAGCAGTCGCCTTGAATGGCGATCAAGAAAACCCAATTGCGAACGGAAATGTTTGGAGGGCTGACATGGACGACGATCTGATTTCGAGCTTGAAATGCGATGTGGAAATCAACATTTCCGGCTGGGACGATACTGAAATCAACAAACGCACCGCTGCCGTGCTTCGCAAGGCTGCAGCGATGGTCGAAAGCGGCGATCTAGAAACTGGCTTCATCGACCTGCGAGAAGACACAGGCAGGAAGGTCGGCACCATCTATGTTGATCATAGTGAGGGCGGGCCGTTCACAGACGAAACCCCGAACTAGCCTAGGACATGAAAGCGCCGCCAAACCACAAAGGTCGGGCGGCGCTGGTGCTTGGTCCACGCGCGACCGTCCCGGACACAAGGCCTGTGCTAGCGCATCGCCAAATCCGGATGCTGCGCCGTCAGCGCCGAAATAAACTGCCTCGTTCGTTCATCCTCCGGCCGACCGAACACCGCCTGCGCCGGCCCGGCTTCGATCACCTCGCCGGCGCCGAGAAACACCACATTGCTGGCGATGGTGGAGGCCAGGCGCAGGTCGTGCGTGGCCATGAGCATGGTTGTCCCGTCGCGGGCAAGCCGCGCCAGCACATCGACAACTTCGCCCGCGAGTTGCGGATCGAGCGCCGAGGTGGGCTCGTCGCAGAGCAGCACCTTGGGGGCAGGAGCGAGTGCGCGGGCAATGGCCACGCGTTGCTGCTGCCCGCCGGACAGGCTTGATGGCCAGGCGTCGGCCTTGGCGGTCATGCCGACCTTGTCGAGCAGCTCGAGTGCCCGGGCTCGTGCCTGCTCCCGCGGCCACTTGAGGACAACCAGCAATCCTTCCATGACGTTTTCCAGCGCCGTCAGATGCGGGAAAAGCTGGAAATTCTGGAACACCATGCCGGTCTTGCGGCGCAGCGCCAGCATGGCATCGCGGCCGATCTTGGCCCCGGGCGCGAACTGGATCGCCACATCGTCGATGCGCACCGCGCCCGATTGCGGCATTTCGAGCAGGTTGACGCAGCGGAGCAGGGTGCTCTTGCCGCTGCCGGAAGCGCCGATCAGGGCGGTGACGCCGCCCTCGGGCACCGTGATGCTGACGCCCTTGAGCACGTGATTGTCGCCGAAGCTTTTGTGGATGCTGTCGAGCGCGATCATGAGGCAGCCTCGATGTAGCCACCATAGCGGGAGAAGCGCTTTTCGACCCGCGCCTGCAGGCCCGATAGCACCGAGCTCACCACCAGGTAGATCAATGCCACCTCGACATAGAGGATGAGCGGCTCATAGGAGGTCGCCACAATGCGCTGCCCGGCGCGGAACAGTTCGGGCACGGTGATCGCTGCGGCCAGCGAAGTGTCCTTGACCAGCGAGATGAACGTATTGGACAGCGGGGGCACGGCGATGCGCGTGGCCTGTGGAAGGATGATGCGGCGCATGGCCTGCGGCCAGGTCATGCCGATGGAATAGGCCGCCTCCCACTGGCCCTTGGGCACGGCCAGCAGCACGGCGCGAACGATCTCCGACGTGTAGGCGCCCACGTTGAGCGTGAAGCCGATCAGCGCGGCCGGGAAGGCATCGAGCACGATGCCGACGCTGGGCAGGCCGTAAAAGATCAGGAAGAGCTGCACCAGCAGCGGCGTGCCACGGATGATCCACACATAAAAGCGGACGAATGCCGCCAGTGGCCAGGGCGCAAACAGCCGGGCAATGGCGGCCAGGAAGCCGACGCCAAGACCCAGCGCGAAGGACAGTAGCGTCAGCGGCACCGTGAACAGCAGGCAGGCCCACAGCAGCGAGGGCAGCGACTCGATCATCAGGGAGAGCCATTGCGGCATCACTGTTTCCGTCATGAGAAAAGGATCGGCCGATCATGGCCGATCCTTCGGGATAATACGCTGTTCGAGTGCTACTGCGAGACGTCTTCGCCGAAGTACTTCTGCGAAATCTCGGCATAGGTGCCGTCAGCCTTGATGGCCACCAGAGCCTCGTTGATGGCGGCCAGCAGCTCGGGCTTGCCCTTGGCCAGCAGCACGCCGGAGAAATCGGCATCGGCGGCCGTGGCAACCACCTTCACGTCGGCATCGGGCTGCTGCTTCTTGAAGTCAAAGAACGACAGGCTGTCATTGATCGTCGCGTCGGCGCGGCCCTGGATCACGAGCGCGATCGACTGGTCGAAGCCCTCGGTTCCCACGAGCGTTGCGCCGTATCCCTCGGCCAGCTTGCCGAAATTGCTGGTCAGCGTCTGGGCCGAGTTCTTGCCGGCCAGATCCTCGAAGCTGGTGATCTCGGTATTGTCGCCGCGCACCACCAGGGCAGCCTTGGAGGCGATATAGGGCTCGGAGAAGTCGTATTTGGCCTGGCGGTCGGCGTTGATGCCCACCTGGTTGATCACCACATCGTAGCGATCGGCATCGATGCCGGCGATCAGGCCATCCCACGGGCCTTCGACGAACTCAGCTTCGACGCCGATCTGCTTGGCAATGGCCCGGCCGATTTCAACGTCGAAGCCGACCAGCGCGCCGCTGGCATCATGGAAGGTGAAGGGGGCATAGGTGCCTTCGGTGCCGATCCGCAGCGCGCCCGCCTGCTTGACGGCGTCGAGTGCGGTCTGTGCAAATGCCGGGGTGGCCAAGGCCAGCAAACCAACGGCAAGCAGCACTTTCGAGAGTTTCATTGTCTTCTCCTGGGTGGCCGGTTCATGTCTCAGAACCGGAATTATGCCAGGAATCTGCACCCCCGGCGGGCGCGTTTCAATTGGTTGGATGGATCTTTCCCTTCCCCGGGACCGCCCGATGCAACCATGCTCCACTTGATTATTTCGGGAGCCGGTTGTTGCTGATTTTGCCCTCCTGCGAGATCCCGCGCTGCCGGAAGACCCAGGAACGTTCGGTGCCGCTTCCGCGTTTGCACGGCCACCGGCTCACGAGGTATCACTCCTGACCGGCCTCGGAGATCCACCCATTGAGCGTAGCCTTCACCAAGGAAGACAGTGCCGAGACGGCCTCGGAGACCATGCTCCCCGATCGCCCGATTTCGGCCGAGCCCAATCTCGTCACATCCGCAGGGTTGCAGGCGCTGGAAGCGCAGCGGATCGAGGCGCGCGAGGCCTATGACGTCGCGAGCCGGATCGAGGACGTCAACGAACGCCGCCGTCAGTCCGCCGGCCCGCTGCGCGACCTACGCTATTTCTCCGAGCGCGTCCGCACCGCCCAGCTCATCCCCGATCCGACCACGACGGACACCGTCGCCTTCGGTAGCACGGTCACCTTCAGCCGGGACGACGGGCGAGTGCAGACCTATCGGATCGTCGGCGAAGACGAGGCCGATCCCAAGGCTGGCTCGATCTCCCACGCCTCGCCCATCGCGCGCCTGCTCACGGGCAAGGCCGTGGGCGATATCGTGAGCGTTGGCGAGCAGGACCTCGAGATCACCGCCATATCCTGATGCATTGGAAATCGACTCGGGTGATGACGCCAGCAATGGCCTGCGCTAGTATGCCATCGGCTCAAGGCGGCCAGCAGTCCGCGCACTCCGGTGCATGGCGAACGCCTCTGCAAGTTGCTCTTTCCGGATTCATGTCGGCGGGCATCGGCAATGCGGACACCGACTTGGGCCAGTGCCGACTTTGGAGCCGGTATCACATGCGAAATTATGAAGACGCCAAGCTCATGGCCAAGGCCATGCGCGAAGCATTGGCGACCAGACAGGTCACCATCACCCACAGCGAAGCCCTTGAAATCGTGGCGAAACAGTTCGGGTTCGACACCTGGAACATCCTGTCCGCCAAGATAGAGGGCGGGTCACGGGCAAGGCAGGGCGATGAGATCGTCTTCGAGCGCGCCATGCCCATCGTGCGCATTTTCGATATCCCGAAAGCGCACGACTTCTATCTCGATTTCCTGGGTTTCACGGTCGATTGGGAGCATCGCTTCCACGATAACGCCCCACTGTACACCCAGGTCTCGCGTGGCGAGCTGTCGTTGCACCTGTCCGAACATGCCGGTGACGCCTCGCCGGGCGGCAACATGGTCGTCTACATGCCGCAGGGCCTCAGGGCGTTTCACGCCGAACTCCTGGCCAAGAACTACCGCGCGATGCGGCCGGGCCTGGAGAATGCCGATTGGGGCCTCGAAATGATGGTCACCGACCCTTTCACCAACCGCATCCGCTTCATGGAGCGCAAACCCGCCTGACGGACCGGCGGGCAGAAGCCGGCAGCCCCGGAGGGCTGCTGGCGATTGACGTTGGCTTAGTAGTCGAACTGCTTGGCCAGGGTCAGCTTGAAGGTGCGGCCGGTCGAACGGTCGGTCGACAGGTTCTCGCGGTAGTC
The DNA here is from genome assembly GCF_022429625.1 of Devosia lacusdianchii. NCBI lineage: Bacteria > Pseudomonadati > Pseudomonadota > Alphaproteobacteria > Hyphomicrobiales > Devosiaceae > Devosia > Devosia lacusdianchii. The sequence goes on from NZ_CP092483.1 coordinate 1,366,569, forward strand.
GGCATTGAACACATTCTCGATGCTGAACTGCGCTTCCGTCCCGGCGAAAACACCGGTGTCCGGCTTCCAGCTCGCGAACAGATCCAGCGTTTGGAATGCCTCGGCCTTGCCATCGCCGCCAAAGGCGCCCGACGGATAGACATAGGCGCCCGTGCTCGCCAGCGTGACGGTGGCGCCATATTCGAGGTTCCATTCCGGATTGCGCGCGCCGAGTGTCGCCACCAGCTTGTTCTGCGGCACGGTGGTGAGCGGCGTATTGGTGACCAGATTGTCGCCAATGGTCACCGAATAGGCGAGGTTGGCGAACCATTGCTCGGAATTGTACGCGCCCTCGACCTCGACGCCGTAGATGCGCGCCGCGCCGATATTGCCGTAATAGGGCACGCCGACGCCGGTGTTTGACACGATCATATTGGTCAGATCGCTATAGAATCCGGTGGTCTTGATGCTGGCCGTATCGCCTGAGGTAAGCAGGTCATAGCCCGAAAGCGAGAAACCGCCCTCGACTGTATTGGCATATTCGGTCTGCAGGTTATGGCTGGCGAACTTGGCGGCCGAAACCGCATAGAGCTCGTCGATCGTCGGCATGCGTTCGGTATGGGCGACCGAGCCGAACACGCTGACCCTATCGTTGATCTCGTAGTGGGCCGCCAGCTTGGGCGAGAAGGCCGAGCCGTTGCGCGGCTGCAGGCCCGCCGTGACCGGCTTGATCCACTGGAAGTCGCCACGCGCGCCGGCGATCAACGTCAGCCGCTCGTCCCAGATGAACTCGTTCTGCACGAACAGGCCCAGTTTGTCCTCGGTGCCCTCGGCATGCGCTGGCAGGGGCAGCGATGGGGCAGGGCGCTTGACGCTGCGGTCGAGCGTCGACGCCTGGAACCCAACCGTCAGGTAGTTCTCGAAGCCCTCGCCGATCCACTCCACCGTATTGTCGGCCGATAGCTGCAAGGTGCGATAGCCATAGGTGGTGTCCGACAGGATATTGGTGCCACCATTGGGCGTGCGCGGCCCGCCCAGGAACGGCCGGTGATTGGTCTGCTCGTTGGTCGTGTCCGAGAAGGTCAGGTTGACGTTGAGGTCGACCCAGGGATTGTCGAGGTCCGGATTCTCCCACGACAGCGTCGCGGTCTGGTCGATCACCGTGCGGTCGATAATGCCGAACGCCGCCTGCGTGCCGGTTTGGGCATAGGCCTGATCCTTGGCATCGCTGAACCAGCGCTGGTACGACAGGCGCAGCGTCTGTTCGTCATTCTCGCCGAAATGGGCGGTGCCCTTGATCAGCCCCGACCAGGTGTCGAAGCCCGAGCCGACGAGCGGTGTGCCCTTGGCCAGATCCAGGTTCTCACTGCGCCGCCAGTTGCCGGTGGCCAGGATTTCGAACGTCTCTGACAATTGCTGGGCCAGCACCACCGAGGTCAGTGTGCCCAGGCCATTGCTGGAGAAACCGCCCTTGACCCGCAACGCGCCGGTATAGCCATCGCGGATGAAGTCTGACGCGTCCTTGGTGGTGAAGTTGATAACGCCGCCAATGGCGCCCGCGCCGTAAAGCGTCGACGATGCCGGCCCGCGCAACACTTCGATCTGCTTGTAGAGCTCTGGATCCGAGAAGAACGAGCCCATGCGGTATTGTTCGTTGAACTTGGGCGCCCCGTCCACGGTCACCACCACGCGCGAGCCGTCCGATGAGTTCTCGGTGGTGCCGATGCCGCGAATGTTGAACGCCTCGCCGAACTGGCGCTCGCTGCCCACCATGGTCACGCCCGGCACGCTGTCGAAGACGCCGCCGATCGTGGTCGCCTGTGCGCGGTCGAGGTCGGCCTGATCGATGACCGTCACTGCCTGCGGCGTGTCGATGGCGACCTTGGGAGCGCCGCCCAGGCCGATCACCAGCCGTTCCAGCAGCGTCACATTGCTTGCATTCGTATTCGTCGTGGTGGTTTGCGCGGCAGCCCCCTGCAGCGCAATTGCCCCCAGCGCAACGCCGCACATCAGTGCAGCCGCGCGCGATCGTACCAGCCCCATTTCAGACTCCAGTCGGTTGATTCTTTGATTGCTGGCTGGCGGGGGGCTGGCTCGCGTCGATCGCGTCAAAAACATGACTACTGCGATCACCTATTGCGGTCTCTAGATAATATGGCTATTAGAGTCAAGTTAATACGAAGCGCTCGATGACGAGCTAAGGCTTCGGTATGTCACTGAATAATAAGGACTATCCATGCCGGCCTCCACCGGGCCTCACGCTGCCGATCCCACTGTCGACACGCCAAAGATCATCACCAGCGCCGCGCTATTTGAGGGCAGCGGCGAGGTCCTGATCCTTCACAACGGCGTGCCGTATCGCCTCCGCATCACCCGCCAAGACAAACTGATCCTGACCAAATAGGCTTTGAAATTGATCGCGAACGCCAAGCCCCCGACCGAAATCCGCCGCCTGCGGGCGCTCCATCCCGAGATGCGCGAACGTGATTTCGCGCGCATTCACGGCATCTCCGAAGCCGAGCTGGTCGCCGCCGAAGTCGGCCGCAGCGCCATCCGGCTGCGCCCCGACGTTGAGGTTCTGCTCAACGGCCTTCGCGCTGCCGGCGAAGTGATGGCGCTCACCCGCAACGAGAGCGCCGTCCACGAAAAGATCGGGCCCTACGAGAAGGTCGTCATCGGCCCCATGGCCTCTATGGTCTTGGGCGAGCAGATCGACCTGCGAATCTTCCCGTCCAAATGGGCCTTCGGCTTCGCCGTCGAAAAGGCGGGCGAGGAGGGCGCAGTGCGCCGCTCCCTGCAGTTCTTCGACGCTCAGGGGCAGGCGGTGCACAAGGTCCATGCACGCCCGGCAACTAATCTCGAAGCCTGGTCGGTCCTCGTGACCAGTCTCCGCCACGCTGAGCAGGCCGATTCCATCGAGATTGCCCCGGCCGCTCCCGTCGCTCTGCCGGGTGAGGCCGCCGATGTGGCGACCTTGCGCGAGCATTGGCGGGCGCTAACCGATACGCATCAGTTCTTCGGCATGCTGAAGAAGCTCAATCTGCCGCGTCTGGCCGCTGTCGAGATGGTCGGCGAAGACCTCGCCTGGCAGCTCGATGCCAAAGCCGTCGAGGAAATGTTCGCCTCCGTTGCCGGCACCGACCTGCCGATCATGGCCTTTGTCGGCAATCACGGCTGCATCCAGATCCATGCCGGCCCGATCACCAATATCAAGCCGATGGGCCCCTGGCTCAACGTCATGGACGAGACCTTCCACCTGCACCTGCGGCTCGATCACATCGCCTCGGTCTGGGCGGTTCGCAAGCCCACCAGCGACGGCCACGTCACCTCGGTCGAGGTCTATGACGGCAATCGCGAACTCATCATCCAGTTCTTCGGCAAGCGGCAGGAAGGCTCCGACGAACGGGCCGGCTGGCGCACCGCCGTCGAACGCCTCCCGCTTCACAGCCAATCCAACGCCGCTTGAGAACCAACATGTACGCCTTTCACTCTGCCCGCCTTGCTGGCGCCGCTCTCCTGGCTCTGACCCTCGGCGTAGCCAGCGCCACCGCGCAGGATTTGCACCCTTTCGCCGATACCTCCCGCGTAGTCTCCATCGGCGGCTCGCTCACCGAGATCGTCTTCGCGCTGGGCGAAGAGGCCAAGCTTGTCGCGCGTGATCAGACCGCCGTTTACCCCGAGGCCGCGATGGCGCTGCCCGATGTTGGCTATATGCGTCAGCTGGCGCCCGAGGGTGTCCTGTCCGTCAGCCCCTCGGCCCTGCTGGTCATCGAAGGCAGCGGTCCGCCCGAGGCCCTTGAGGTTCTGAGCACCGCTGGCGTCGAATACCAGACCGTGCCTGAGGGCTATTCTGCTGACGGCGTTCTGGTCAAAATCCGCGCCGTCGGACAGGCCCTCGATGCCGAGGACAAGGCCGAGGCCCTGGCGACCGAGGTCGAGCAGCAGTTCGTTGACCTGGCGGCCCGCACCGCAACCATCACCGAGCCCAAGCGCGTCCTCTTCGTGCTCTCGACCCAGGGCGGCAAGATCCAGGCTTCTGGTACCGATACGGCGGCGGCAGGCATTATCGCCCTGGCCGGCGCAACCAACGCCATCGATGAGTATTCCGGCTACAAGGCGCTGACCGAAGAAGCCATCATCGACGCTGCCCCCGACGCTATCGTGATGATGGATCGTGGTGGTGACCACGCCGCAACCGACGCCGATCTACTTGCCAATCCTGCCATCGCACTCACCCCGGCCGGCAAGACTGCCACCATCTACCGCCTCGACGGCGCCTACCTCCTCGGCTTCGGTCCCCGCACCGCCGCCGCGGCCGGTGAGCTCGCCGACTTGCTCTACGGCGCGCAATAGGTTCCGGGCCGATGGCGAGCACACTGACCATGTCCGGGGCCGATCTCGCTCCGGACACCCGGGCCGATGGCGATCGCAGCAGTCTCGGGCGCCTCGCCATCGCCGTCCTGGCCGTCTTGCTGGTGGTCATGATGGTGGTGTCGATGACGACAGGCGCCTCCGGTGCCTCCGCCTGGACCATTATCCGCGGGTGGTTCGGCTTTGCGCCCGAGCACGCCGAGCAGGCTTTGCGTGACCATGCCGTGATCTACAATATCCGCCTGCCGCGCATGCTGCTGGGCGTAATGGTTGGTGCAGCGCTGGCCGTTTCGGGCCTGCTCATGCAGGGACTGTTCCGCAATCCACTGGCCGATCCTGGTCTGGTCGGCGTCTCGGCCGGCGCCGGCCTTGGCGCGGTGAGCATCATCGTGCTCGGCACCACCATGTTGGCGCCATTGACCGCCTTTCTGGGCATCTACGCGCTCCAACTCGCCTCGTTCGCCGGCGGCCTGGTTACCACCTTCCTGCTTTATCGCGTCGCGACACGCAGCGGCCAGACCGCTATCGCCACCATGCTGCTGGCGGGCATTGCAATTGCCGCACTGGCCGGCGCGATCACCGGCGTGATGGTCTATATCGCCACCGACAGCCAGTTGCGCGACCTGACCTTCTGGGGGCTCGGCTCCCTCTCTGGCGCCAATTGGACCAAGATCGCCGCTTCCGGCCCCATCATTGCCGTTGCCCTGGTGGTCGCGAGTTTCCTCGCCAAGGGCCTCAACGCCCTGACCCTGGGCGAAGCTACCGCCGCGCATCTCGGCGTGCCCGTGCAGCGGTTCAAGATCCTCACCATACTGGCTGTAGCCGGCGCTACGGGTGCGTCCGTCGCCGTCAGTGGCGGCATTGGTTTCGTCGGCATCGTCGTGCCCCACCTGCTGCGGCTCGTGATTGGCCCTGACCATCGCTACCTGTTGCCGGCGACGGCCCTTCTGGGCGCCTCGTTCCTGCTGGCGGCCGACGCGGTCAGCCGCGTCGTCGTGGCGCCGGCCGAACTGCCGATCGGCATCATTACCGCAGCCTTCGGCGGTCCGTTCTTCCTGTGGATTTTGCTGCGCCGCCGCGCGGCCTTCGCCTGGTGATCCGATGATCAACGTTCAGTCGCTTTCGGTCAGCCTTGGCCAACGCCAGATCCTGCACAACGTGTCGTTCACCGCCGCACCCGGCGCCATCACAGCCGTCATCGGCCCCAACGGCTCGGGTAAGTCGACGCTGATGAAGGCCATCTGCCGTGACCACGCCTATACCGGCAGTGTAACCATCAACGGCCGCGACTTCGCGTCTCTCAGCCCCGTCAACGCCGCCTCCATGCGCGCCGTGCTGCCGCAGTCGAGCACCCTGCCATTCCCCTTCACCGTGCGCGAAGTCGTTGCCCTGGGCCTCACCGCCGGCCGTCCAGGCGTGCCATCAGGCATGCTGCGTAAATTGCCCGACATGGCGCTGTCCGCCGTGGACCTCTCAGGTTTCGGCGGCCGCTACTATGGCGAGCTCTCCGGCGGTGAGCAGCAGCGCGTGCAGCTTGCCCGCGTGCTCTGCCAGGTCTGGACCCCGATCCTCGATGGCGCGCCGCGCTACCTGTTCCTCGACGAACCGGTCTCCAGCCTGGACGTCAAGCACCAGCTGATGATCATGGACGCAGCCCGTCGTTATGCCGATGCCGGCGGCGGCGTTATCGCCATCCTGCACGATCTCAACCTCGCCGCCATGTATGCCGATACCATCCTCGCTCTGCGCGATGGACGTGTTACCGGCTTTGGCTCGCCCGGCGACGTCCTGACCGATCAGCTGATTGCCGAGGTCTTCGATTGCCCGTTGCGCGTGGGCGCGACGCCGCTCCCGGGCACGCCTTTCGTGCTCCCCCAATCCGCCGGCCGCCTGCGCCGTCCCGATTTCAACGTCAAGGTTGCCTCATGACCACTCGCACTTTCGCCGCCCTCATGGGGCTCACCCTCCTTTGCGCGCCCGTCGTGGCGCAGGACGTGGCTCCCGCGTCGCTCGATCTCGAGCTCAATGCTCTGCAACCGGCCGAAGCCGGTTGCCGCGTTACTTTCCTCGCCACCAATAAACTCGGTGGCCAGCTGGACCGCGCCGCCGTCGAGCTGGCGCTGTTCGACACATCAGGCACCATCGACCGCATCGTCACGCTCGATTTCAAGGATTTGAGCGAGGGCAAGACCAAGGTGCTGCAGTTCGAGCTGGCAGGTCTCCAATGCGACGGCCTCGGCCGTCTTCTGGTCAACGACGTCAGCGCCTGCGAAGGCACGATCAGCCCGGCCACCGTCTGCCTTGATGCCCTCAAGCCGAGCACCTCGCTCGATGTCACGTTCGGGGTCTAGGTCATGGAAGCGGATGCTGCACACAGCTTTTCCATGTTCGCCCTGTTCATGCAGGCGGACTGGGTCGTCAAATCGGTCATGCTCGGCCTGCTCCTCGCTTCGGTCTGGTGCTGGGCCATCATCGCCAACCGTATCGCCACCTATGCCCGTGCCCGCCGTGACATGGCGGCCTTCGATCGCGCCTTTGCCTCGACCAATTCCCTGGCCGACCTGCGCGGCGAGTATGTCGATGCCAATGCTACCGGCCTCTCCGCCGTCTTCCTCGCGGCCATGGAGGAATGGGACAAGAGCCATGCCCAGCAGGCGGCAACCGCCGGCGGCCTGCAGAGCCGCCTCGAAATCGCCCTCGATCTCGCCGTCAGCGAGCAGAGTGCCGCACTCGAAAAGCGTCTCGGCTTCCTCGCGACCATTGGCAGCGCCGGCCCCTTCGTGGGCCTGTTCGGTACCGTCTGGGGCATCATGAATGCCTTCACCGCCATTGCCTCGGCTGAGAACACCAGTCTCGCCGTGGTCGCGCCCGGTATCGCCGAAGCCCTGTTGGCGACGGCGCTCGGCCTACTCGCCGCCATCCCGTCGGTCATCGCCTACAACAAGCTCAATGCCGATGCCGGCAAGCTGATCGGCCGCCTCGAAGCATTCGCCGACCGCTTGGTCGCGCTGCTCTCCCGTCAGCTCGATGCTGGGAAGGCCAGCTGATGGGCATGTCTGCCGCCGGATCGAAGGCAGCGCGCGGTCGCGGGCGGGGCAGGGCCCGCAACGCCGCCATTAGCGATATCAACGTCACGCCCCTTGTCGACGTCATGCTGGTGCTGCTGATTGTCTTCATGGTCGCCGCGCCGCTCATGACCATGGGCGTGCCGGTCAATCTGCCGCAAACCGCGGCCCAGGCCATGCCGCTCGAACGCAAGCCGATCACCGTCACGGTTACGCCCGATGGCGCGATCTCCATCGAGGATCAGCCCCTGACCCTCGAAACCCTGGTGCCCGCTGTCGAGGCCCTGGCCGTCGAAGGCACCGACGAGCGCCTCTACGTTCGCGGCGACGCGACCGCTGCCTATGGCGCGATCATGGAAGTGATGGGTGCGCTCTCCGCCGCCGGTTATGGCCAGATCGGTCTCATCACCGAACGCAAGCCGAGCCAGTAGATGCAGCGCGCACTTCCCGGTTCGCTGCTGGCGCATGCAGCCATTGTCGGCGTCGGCCTTGTCGGTTTCGCCTGGCCGCAGCCTGACGACGCCCCAGCCGCCGAGTCCGTGAACGTCAGCATTATCAGCATGTCCAGCGTGTCGTCTAACGCCACCCAGGTCGTGCAAAGCGACGCGATCGAGAACCTGGTGTCGTCAGGGACATCAGCGCCGTCAGTCGAACCGGTCAAGCCCGACACGATCGAACCCGTCACCGACCCCATCACGCCATTGCGGCCCAAAACGCCGATCGAGCCCCTCGAACCGGAGCCGCCGCTGGAGCAACCCGCCGAGTCCGAAGCGCTGACGCGGGCTGAGCCGGTCAACGAAGTTGCGCTGCTGAGCTCCACCGCGGTCGCCAGCCTCACCAGCCAGCCCCTGACCGCAACGCCAGCCCCGTCGATCGAACCGGTGAGCAGTGAAGACCTCAACGCCGCTCCCGTTCCCCGCACCCTGAGCTTCGAGCGCCCCAGCGAGCCCACCGCGCGTCCAACGCCTCAGCAGCAACCCAAGCCACCCACCCCCAAGCCACCCACGCAAAGCGGCAATGGCGGCTCCAACAATGCCGACGCGGTCGCCTCAGCCGCATCGTCCGCCCAACAGGCGGGCGGCGGCAGTGGTGGCGATGCCGAGACGGCGCGTTACCCCGGCGAAGTCCTGCGCAAGCTGCGGCGCGCATTGCGCAGCGGCAATGGCCCCAGTGGCGAAGTCGTGGTGCGCTTCACCGTGCTTGCCAACGGCCAGGTCGCCGGCGTCAGCATCGGCCGCTCATCCGGCAATGCGGCGGTCGACCAGGCGGGCCTCGCCACCGTCAGCCGCGCCGCTCCCTTCCCGCCAATCCCGCCGCAAGCCAACCGCGCCAACTGGACCTTCGATGTCCCCCTGGCCTTCGGCGGCTGACCACGCAAAAAGGGCGCCCGAGGCGCCCTTTCTTTGGCCTGCGGGCCACATCAACCGCGGTGGCTCCTGAAGATCTTGACGACCACGACCGCCGCCGCCGCCGCGATTGCCATACCCATGGCCGGGTGCAGCATCGACGACATGCTGGCCTCCGCATCCGTCCGCATCAGGTACTGCACGAACGGGATGGCGTAGAGCACAGCCGTCAGGCTGCTCCACCACCGCAAAGCGCGGATTCGCTTGTCGGTCCACGTGCCCCAGACCATCAGTACGACCGGGACCGAGGCGATGAAGGCCCATCCGGTTAGCACCATGATCGGCGCGGCAATGGCGGATATGGTGACGTAGCGCGGGGCAATCTTGTGGGATTTGTCCTTGCGCTGGGTAAAGTTGTCGGTGGTCATTTTCAATGCTCCTTGAATGGTGCGGTTCGCTGTGGAACCGCGGTGGGATGGGAGCACCGGCACAGGGCGCCGGTGCCTTATGCCTCAGGCGCGGCTGCCGATTGCAGCGACGAGTGCTGCGAGAAGCGAGAGGGCGGCAGCGCCGAAATACGCGGCCGAGTACCCACCGGCTAACGCGGCGACATTCGTGGCGCCGGCCGTGGCAAGATTGCCGGTCTGGCTCATCGCCAGCGTGAACAGCAGGGCTAGCCCCAGCGCGCCGCCGACCTGCTGGCTGGTGTTGACCAGCCCGCTAGCGAGTCCGCTATCGGTCTCGGTCACGCCCTGCACGGCGAGCTCAGTCCCGGCGATAAAGGCGCCACCCAAGCCGACGCCGATGATGATGCTGGGCCCGAGCAGGTGCAGCACGAAGTTGGCGCCAATGGGAGCCAGGGCGAGCCAAGCAAGGCCGACGGCAAGCACGACCAGCGATGCGGCCAGCGTCCGGGCCGAACCGGCCTTGGCGATGACAGGCGGCAGCATTCCGGCGGTGACGATTAGCGCCAAAGCCAGCGGCAATTGGCTGATGCCGGCCGTCATGGCGTCGTAACCCAGCACGTTCTGCATATGCAGCGACAGCACGAAGAACAGGCCCACCGTCACGCCGCCAATCATCAGCATGACCACATTGCCCAGCGTCACCGCACGGTTGGCGAAGATCGAAAACGCGACCAGCGGATCACGTGTGTTCAGCTCGATGACGACGAACAGGGCCAGCAGCATGATTCCGGCAGCGGCCAAGCCGAGCGTCACCGGCGACAGGAACCCAAGCTCCAACACCATCGACAGCGCCGCAACCAGGGCTACGACACCACCAGTTACCGTCACCGCACCTGGCAGATCGAGCTTTGCCTTGGTGGTCACGGCATCGCGGCTGACTAGACCGGGGATCACAGCCAACACCAGCAGGCCCACCGGCACGTTGATGAAGAAGATCGCCGACCAGCCATAGCTGGCCGTCAGCACGCCACCGAGCAGCACGCCGGCGGCGCTGCCCATACCAGCCACCGCACCCCAGATGCCGAGCGCCTTGGCGCGGCCGTCATCGGCCGGAAAGAGTTGCATCAGCAGCGCCAGCGCTGCCGGCGCAAGCATCGCCGCCGAAGCACCCTGCACGGCACGCGCCGCCAACAGCATCGCCCCATTGAGCGAGAGGCCCGCCGCCAGCGACGCCGCGATGAAGCCGAAAACGCCGGCGAGGAAGATGTTACGGTGCCCGTAGCGATCGGCCAGACGCCCACCCAGCATCAGCAGCCCGCCAAACGGCAGCACATAGGCGGTGATCACCCAGGTGAGCAGGGTCTCGTCGAGCCCCAGACCTGCACCCAGGCTGGGCAGAGCGATGTTGACGATCGAAGCATCGAGCACCACCAGAAACTGCGCCAGCGCCAGAACGGTAAGCGCCAGCCAGCGGTGGCTGGTGCGGGGGATGGAAGGTGCCGCGATTGCGGCAGACGTTGCATTGGTCATTTTCAGTCTCCTTGTCGGTTTGGTGATAGAGTGTGAGTAGTCACTCACTTACTAGTTTCAAGAAATGGCGCCGTAACGCCTTCCCTTGGCGGGGAGGGCAGGGCGCCAGTGAAAGCCAGCGGACAGCTTCGAAATTGTATTCCCGGCGGTTGTTCCGCCGGATCGGCTACCGGCTAGTGCCGGATATTGCGGGCCACGATGCGAGCCCAATCGTCATCGAACTCGTAGATGTCGGTGGTGGTGATCAGGTGGCAGAGCTGGCCGAACGCAATGAAGCGCTGCACGGCATCGTCGCTGGCCCCACTGCGCTGCTTGGTGAACCGCACGATGCGGGCCAGCCCGCGCCGCACCACTTCGCGGATCGCCGGAATGTCCGAAGCGCCCTGCGCGTGCACTTGGATCATGATGATCGTCCGGTCGGCGATGAGATCTGCATAGCCTTCGCCCATCTGGTCGAGGATTTCGTCCGGCGATCGGCCCTCGGCGGCAGCCGCACTCCGTTCCAGCGTCTCCTCGATCCGTTCGTAGCAGCGCTCCACCGCCGCTACGAACAGCTCCTCCTTGGTGGGAAACAGCTTGAACACATAGGCCTGGCTGATCCCGGCTCCGGCCGCGACGGCGGTCACCGGCGTCGAAGCAAAGCCGGCCTTGGCAAAGGCCACCAGCGCCGCCTCGACTATGGCTTCGCGGCGGGTATCGGAGTCGGAGAGATTGGTGCGCGTGTTTTTCATGGTGAGTGAGTACATACTCACCAGTACAAATAGTGTCAAGCGGCATTCGTTTCGGCCAGGCCATTTCCGGCCAGCTCAAGGCTTAGGTGCTTTGTCGCGATGGCACGATCCGGCTATCGTTGGAACTTGCCCACTGGCACACCCGGCACATCGGCCCGGAAGCTGATGATGCCGTCGAGTCCGCCATCGTCAGTCTTGGAATCGAGGCTGGTGACGAACACCGTCCGCATGTCCTCGCCACCGAAGCACGGCATTGTCGGGTGCTGCAGCGGTACGTCGACGTGACCGAGCAACACCCCATCAGCCGAAAAGCGATTGATGCGCTGCGCCGATGGTCCCGCCGACCAGTAAGTGCCTTTGACATCGCAGGCCCCGCCGTCCGGCCGCCCATTGGCCTCGTTGCGGTCACGCAGCCGCCGCCGATTGCTGACCGCGCCCGTTGCCGCGTCAAAATCCCAGCAATCCAGCCACATGCCGCCACGCGAATCCGAGTGATAGAGCCGCGTCCCAGCAGCGTTCCACGCCAGCCCGTTCGATATCGTAATGCCCTCGGCAATCACCTGCACCGACCCGTCAGGCCCCACCCGATAAAGCTTGGCCGCATCGCCACCGGCATCCATGCTGCCCACCCAGAATGCACCGTCCGGCCCCACCTTGCCGTCATTGAGCCGCATCTCCGGCTTGGCATGCTCCAGACGCGCCACCACCTCGCGTGCCCCGCTCTGCGGATCGAACAGCACCACGTCATTGCGCAGCGCCACCACCAGCCGCCCACCCTGCGCCAACCCGAAGCTCGGCACCGGCTCACCAAAACTCCAGCGCTGCCGCGCGCCATTGGCAATATCGAGCGCATGGATCACCCCGGCCGGAATATCGCACCACAGCAGTCGCTGCCGCTCCCCGTCCCATACCGGACTTTCGCCCACGCCAAAGCGCTCGGCGACCACGACAGTGATCTCGGGCTGCATGCTCTCATTCATCGTCAAAACACTCGCCATCGAAGCTCGCCACCAACCGCCGCCGCGTCCAACCCCGCAACGTCATTCCCGCGAAAGCGGCAATCTCCCTTCCTTGTTCTCAACCAGGATTCCGCTTCGCGGGAATGACGCCGTGAAATCAGCCCTACCGCTGCAGCGCCACATCATGCGCCAGGCTCCACTCGCGATAGCGCCGCCGGCCACCCTCCAGATGCTGCCGCATTGCCGCCCGCGCCTCGTCGGCCCGCCGATCGCTGATCGCGTCGAAGATGCGTCTGTGCTCGCTCTGGATATTTTCGAGAAATTCCGACTTGTCCTTCTCGTCGGTAAAGCTCGCGCCCAGCGCCCGTCGCGGGATCAGTCGCTCGCCCATTTCATCGACGAACAGACGAAACCGCATATTATTGGTCGCATCCGCGATGGCGCGGTGAAAGCTGCGATCCGCGTCGGTCGCTAGGCTATTGTCTTCCAGATGCCGCGCAAACTGGCTCAGCGCCTGTTCCATGCGCAGCAGGTTGGTCTCCGTGCGCCGCTCTGCTGCCAGTCCCGCCGCTTCGATTTCCACGCTCATGCGGAATTCGATGAAGTCGAGCACGTCTCCGATATCCTGGGGCGCCTCCATGAACATCGAACCGCCAACCGCCTTGGGCGGCGCACTGACATAAACGCCACTGCCGCGCAGCGAGCGCAAGCGGCCCTCCGCCTTGAGGCTGGCGATCGCCTCGCGCACCACCGTCCGGCTCACCGAAAATTTCTCGCAGAGTTGGTCTGAAGGGGGCAGCTTGTCGCCGGGCTTCAGCCCCTCGTCGGCGATCAGTCGTACCAGGCCGGTCTTCACCCGGTCGGTCAGCCTCGGCGCTTCGGTCTCAACCATGTTTATCTGTCATTCAGAACGCGTTCATCTACGTGGTAAAATACGACAATTTGTCATCCTGCGATAGCTTTGGGGCCTGCGGCTTCAAAGCAAAAAACGATCGCTGGCGGCGGTTCAATCTTGTAGCATGACAAAATCTGTAATACAACTGCAGAGAAGTCATAAAACACGAGAGCGCGGACCATGTATGTAGGCACCCAATTGAGCGGCGGAAAGCTGGAGGAGGTGGGTGATCGTTACCTGCGGCAGCTCGCCCAGCTCGGCATCGTCCATGTCTGCATCGACCCGCCCGGTAGCGCTTATACTTGGACGCGCGACGTCCTCCGCCGCCATATCGATCGCGTCCAGGCGGCCGGACTCGTCCTTGACATGGTGCAACTCCCGCTGCCGTCGTCAGGCATCGACAAGCCCCACGGTTCGCCCGCCATCGTGCTGGGAGGGGCCGAACGCGATCGCGAGATCGATGGCATCTGCCGGCTGATCGAGGATTTGAGCGCCATGGGCATTGGTGCCGCCAAGTACAATTTCAACCTGCTCGGCATTCCGCGCACCACGTCCGAACGTGGCCGCGGCGGCGCCATCCTCTCCACCTGGCGCGCCGACCGGGCCGAAGACGGCGAGGTGCTGACGCGAGCAGGGCAGGTGAGCACCGAGCAGATGTGGGAGCGCATCGCCTATTTCCTTGAGCGTGTCGTGCCGGTCGCCGAAGCGAGCAAGGTGCGCCTTGCCTGCCACCCGCACGACCCGCTGACGCCGCCCGGCTACAAGGGCATGGAAGAGCGCGTTCTGGGCAGCGCCGAGGGCCTCAAGAAGTTCGTCTCCATTGCCGAAAGTCCCTATCACGGGCTCAATTTCTGCCAGGGCACCATCGCCGAAAGTCTTGAAAATCCACGCGAGGAGATCGGCGACATCATCCGCTGGTTCGGCGAACGCAAGAAGATCTTCAACGTCCATTTCCGCAACATCAAGGGCGGCCGCTACTCCTTCACCGAGGAATTTCCCGATGCCGGCGACATGGACATGCCCGCCGCCCTGCGCCTCTACAAGGAGGTCGGCGTCGACTGCATGATCATGCCCGACCACGTCCCTGACATCGACGGCGAAGCCCCCTTCGAAACCGCCTTCGCCTTCAGCTTCGGCTACATCATCGCCCTGTTCCAGGCCAACGGCTGGGACCCTTACGGTCGATAGGGTGCCGGCGCTTTCTCCCCTCTCGCGGAGGAGCGCGCGGAACTCGTCCCAACCCCGATCGTCACCCTCGGGCTTGACCCGAGGGCTCTTCACTTGACTAGAGCGGCGCAAGTACAACCCTGGACGAGCCACAGCGGTAACGCCGCACGATCCACTAGCCCGCCCAGCCGTACCGTCATTCCCGCGAAAACAGGAACCTCCGTTCCCTTCCTCCGTCCCAAACATGGATTCCCGCCTTCGCGGGAGTGACCCAGCGGCTATCCCCAAACAAAAGCCCGGACCTGACGGCCCGGGCCATTCCGACACCAGGGAGTCCGTGCCGGATCTAACTATGCGCTGCGATCAGCCCTGCAAGCATCTCTCGCTCGTCCGCATCCAGCTCAACCAGCGGGCTGCGCACATTGCCGGCCGAGTGGCCCACAATATCCGCCCCTGCCTTGATCAGCGACACGGCATACCCTCGCCTGCGGTCGCGTAGGGCAATTAGCGGCAGGTAGAAACTCTTGAGCAGGCCCTGCACCGCCTCGCTGTCGCGTTGGCGGATGGCGCGATAGAAGCGCAGCGCCAGCTCCGGAACGAAGTTGAACACGGCCGACGAATAGGTGGTTACGCCCATCTCGAGGTAGGGCTGCGCAAACACCTCCGCAGTCGGCAACCCGCCGATATGCACCATGCGGTCGCCGATCCGGCTGGCGACCTGCACCATCAGCTGCAGGTCGCCAATACCGTCCTTGTAGCCGATCAGGTTGGGGCACATTTCCGCCAGCCGGGCCAAGGAGTCCGGGGTCAGCCGCGTATTGTCGCGCGCATAATAGATGACGCCGATGCCGACCGCGTCGCAGATTGCCTTCATATGGGCAATAATGCCGTCCTGTTCGGCAAACATCAGGTAGTGCGGCAGCACCAGGATGCCGGCCGCACCGGCCTTCTCGGCCCGCTTCGCCAGGTCCACCGCCATGCGCGTGCCATAGCCGACGCCGGCCAGCACCGGCACATTGGCGGCGCTGTTGCTGACCGCCGTTCGGATCACGTCGTCATATTCGTCATAGCCGATCGAGAAGAACTCGCCCGTGCCGCCCGCAGCGAACAGCCCGGCGGACTCATAAGACGAAAGCCACTGCAGGCGCCGCGCATAGGAGTCGCGGTCGAACTCGCCGGCGGCATCGAAATCTGTCACCGGGAAGGACAGCAGGCCCGAGCCGATCTTGGTCTTGATTTCGTCGAAGGTCACGTTCGGTCTCCCGGCCGATAATTAGTCATACTCATTTCTAATAGTCGGGCGCAAACACGCCTGTCAACACCGATTGATGGGCGGCAAATAGAAAGAAGTATGATTAGTTATTGACATGAAAAGCGCTGTCATACAAAAGTGCTCCACGTCAGCGATGCCTGATGGGAGGGAAAAATGAAGCATATGAGACTCGCCGCACTCACCGGCATCTCGTTTTTGGCGCTGGGCAGCGCCTCGGTCTGGGCCCAGAATTACCAGCAATCTCCGGTACTTGACGCGCTGGTTGCGAGCGGCGATCTGCCCGCCGTCTCCGAGCGCGTCGGCGCCGAACCGCGTGTGATTGTCCCCGTCAGCGAAGTCGGCAAATACGGCGGCACCTTCCGCGGCGGCATGGTCGGCGGCAATGACCGCAATATGCTCTTCACCTACTTCGGCTACGAGCCGCTGCTGGCATGGGATGCCGATTGGACCGGCGAAGTCGTCCCCAACATCGCCACCGGCTACACAGCCAGCGAAGACAGCACGTCCTTCACCTTCACGCTACGCGAAGGGATGAAGTGGTCCGACGGCAGCCCGTTCACTGCTGACGATGTCGCCTTCTTTATTCAGGATGTGCTGCCCGACGAAAAGCTGTTCCCGACCAAGCCGGGCTGGCTCACCGTCGAGGGCGAACTCCCAACGATCACCGTCAGTTCGCCGACTGAATTCACCATCTCCTGGACCAAGCCGAACGGTCTCTTCATCATCAACGCGGCGAGCGTCTACGGCGTGCAGCTTGCTCTGCTGAACAAGGCCTATTGCAGCCAGTTCATGCCCAAATACAATCCTGACGCCGAGGCAAACGCGACTGCCGCCGGCGCCGCCGATTGGGCCGAGCACATGACCAATATGTGCGGCGTGGGCATCGAAAACATCCAGCGCTGGCGCAATCCCGAGCGCCCGACCCTCGAAGCCTGGCATATCACCGAGCCCTACGAAGCCGGCGCCACCCGCGTCGCCTTCGAACGCAATCCGTACTATTGGAAGGTCGATACATCCGGGAACCAGCTTCCCTATATCGACGGGCTCAGCATCTCGGTGAATGCCGAGGCGCAGACGCTGTTGCTGAGCGTGCTGGCCGGCGAGATCGACTACGAAGTCCGCCACACCGCCAATGCCTCCAACCTGCCGGTTCTGGCCGAAGGCATGGAAGCCGGCAATTTCTACATCAGCGCCCGCGAGTCCCGCGTTGGCAACGCCTTGGCCATCTCGGTCAATCTCAATTCGCATGATCCGGTTAAGGCTGGGATTTTCGGCAACAAGGATTTCCGCGTCGCCCTGTCCCACGCCCTCGACCGCACGGCGATCATTGATACGCTGTTCCTGGGGCAGGGGACGCCGCAGCAGGTCTCGCCCCGCCAGGGCACGCCCTACTACAACGAACGCCTCGCTACCCAATACCTCGAATATAACGTGGAAGAGGCCAATCGCCTGCTCGACTCCATCGGTCTCGACAAGCGGGGCGGCAATGGCCTGCGCCTCGCTCCTGATGGCAGCCCGCTGGTGGTGAATGTCGCCGCCGTGACCGCCCTCGGCGCCAACGCCGACGCGGCCGAGCTGTTGGTCCAATACTGGCAAGCCGTGGGCATCGACGCCCGCTTCTCAGCCCAGGATCGCACCCGCTTCTACGAGGAGAAGACCGCCAGCCAGCACGACGTCGTCGTATGGGGCGCGACCTCGGGAGGCATCGACGTCTTCATCGACCCGCGCGACTACTTCCCCTTCTCCACCGAGTCTAACTTCGCCGTGGACTGGGCCAAGTTCTACATCGGCGACGGTGGCGTTGAGCCGCCCGAATACGTCAAGCAGCAGTGGGCGCTCTACGACCAGATCAAGGGCACGTCCGACACCGAGCAGCAGGCGGCCTTGTTTCAGCAATTGCTCGAAATCACCGCCGACCAGTTCTACCAGATCGGCATCAGCACCGCGATCCCGCAGCTGGCCGTGGTTTCCAACAACCTCGGCAACGTGCCGGAAGGCACTCCAACCGGCTGGATCCACCCCGATCCTGGCACGCTGAACACCGAGCAGTTCTACTTCAAGAACTAGGCCTTTCTCCCCCGATCCGGCCGGGCCACCCTGGCCGGATCATCTCCGCAATCGGATCGCCAGTTCATGCTGATCTTCATTCTCAAGCGGATCGCCGGAATGATCCCAGCCATGCTGGCGATCTCGATTCTGGCCTTCACCGTCATCCAACTGCCGCCGGGCGATTATGTCTCCACCTACGCCGCCCAGATCGCCCAGTCGGGCGAGTCGGTGGACAGCGCCGTGCTCAACAATCTGCGCGAACGCTACGGGCTGGGTGAGAATGTGGTCGTCCAGTATTTCAAATGGATCGGCGGCATCGCCCGGGGTGACTTCGGCGACAGCTTCGAGTGGAACCAGCCGGTGACCGATCTGGTCTGGGGCCGCATGGGCATGACCGCCCTGATTTCCCTGCTGACTCTGCTGACCATGTGGGCCGTCTCGCTGCCCATCGGCATCATCTCGGCAGTGCGGCAATATTCCATCATCGACTACCTGACCACCACCTTCGCCTTCCTGGCGACGGCCGTACCCGAATTCCTCGTGGCCATCGTGTTGCTCTACATTTCCACCATGTGGTTTGGCGTATCCGTCGGCGGCCTGTTCTCGCCGGCATTCGAGAATGCGCCCCTATCCTGGGCCAAGGCCTGGGACTTCCTTCAGCATGCCTGGATACCCATCCTGGTGATCGGCCTCGGCAGCACAGCCGCGCTGACCCGCATCATGCGCGCCAACCTGCTCGATGAGTTGCACAAACCCTATGTCGAGGCCGCGCGCGCCAAGGGCCTGCCCGAAACGCGCCTCATCCTCGCCTATCCGGTCCGTGTCGCCCTCAATCCCTTCATTTCCACCATCGGCTGGGTGCTTCCGGCCCTGATTTCGGGCGAGTTGATCGTGTCCACCGTTCTCAACCTGCCCACTGCCGGGCCGCTGCTGCTGCAGGCGCTCAAGAGCCAGGACATGTACCTCGCCGGCGCCTTCATCCTGCTCACCGGTGGCTTGGTCCTGATCGGCACGCTGATTTCCGACATCCTGCTGGCCATCTCCGACCCCAGGATCAGAATGTCATGAGCACCCCCGTGAACTCCGCCAACGACGAGGCATTGCTCGACCAGCAGGTTCATGCCGGCAGCCTTGTTGCGGCCAGCCAGTGGACGCTGATCTGGAACAAATTCAGCCGCCACCGGCTCGCCATGATCAGCCTGATCATCGTCGTCCTGATCTATCTGGTCGCCGCCTTCGCCGAATTCCTGGCGCCCTACGATCCCGGCAAGTTCGACCCGCGCTACACCTTTGCGCCGCCTCAGCAATTGCACTTCCTCGTTTCCGACGAGAACGGCACGCGCTTTGCCCCGCATGTGCTGGGCTACAAAAGCCAGGTCGACCCCAAGAGCTTCCGCCGCCTGTTCCAACCCGATCCGGACAAGGTCATCCCGGTGGGGCTTTTCGTCGAAGGCCAGCCCTACAAATTCTGGGGCATCTTCGAGACCAATCGCCATTTCATCGGCCCGATCGATCCCACCCAGCCGTTCTTCCTCATCGGCGGCGACCGTCTTGGGCGCGACCTCCTCAGCCGCACCATTCACGGCACCCGCATTTCCATGTCCATCGGTCTTGTGGGCGTCACCCTGTCGCTGGTGATCGGGCTCATCCTCGGCGGTATTTCCGGCT
The DNA here is from genome assembly GCF_022429625.1 of Devosia lacusdianchii. Taxonomy (NCBI): domain Bacteria; kingdom Pseudomonadati; phylum Pseudomonadota; class Alphaproteobacteria; order Hyphomicrobiales; family Devosiaceae; genus Devosia; species Devosia lacusdianchii. The sequence goes on from NZ_CP092483.1 coordinate 1,386,009, forward strand.
ATCGCGGCGGCATGATCGACCGGGTGATCCAGCGCGTCATCGAGTTCATTCGCTCCGTGCCCACCATTCCGCTTTGGCTTGGCCTCGCCGCCGCCATGCCCAAGGATTGGCCGCCGCTCCAGATTTACTTCGCCATCCTCGTCATCCTGTCGCTGATTGGCTGGACCGAGATTGCCCGTGTTGTCCGCGGCCGCTTCCTCAGCCTCCGGCGCGAGGATTTCGTCATCGCGGCCCGGCTCGACGGGGTCAGCGAATTCCGCCTGATCATGCGCCACATGATGCCCTCGCTCTATTCGCACATCATCGCCGCGATCACCCTGGCCATACCCAACATGATCCTGGCCGAAACCGCGTTGAGCTTCCTCGGCCTCGGCCTGCAACCGCCGATCGTCAGTTGGGGCGTGCTGCTGCAGGATGCGCAGAACCTGCGCGCCATCACCCAGGCGCCATGGCAGTTCGTCCCCGGCGTTTGCGTGGTCGTCGCGGTGCTGGCCCTCAATTTCCTCGGCGATGGCGTGCGCGACGCCGCCGACCCCTATTCGAAGTGAGCCGGGCCATGAGCGACCAGACGATTCTTAGGGTTCGCAACCTCAGCGTGGATTTCCCGGTCAACAAGACCGTGGTCCACGCGGTCAAGGATGTCAGCTTCGATCTCAAGCGCGGCGAGACGCTGTGCGTGGTGGGCGAAAGCGGTTCCGGCAAGTCCGTGACGGCTCGCGCCATTCTGCAACTGGTCGCCAAGCCTGGCTCCATTACCGGCGGCCAGATAATGCTCGATACGGGCTCTGGCGAGATCGATATCGTCGCCCTTGGCAATCGTTGCAATGCCATCCGCGAAGTGCGCGGCAGGCGGATCGCCATGATCTTCCAGGAGCCGATGACCAGCCTTTCGCCGGTCCACACAATCGGGCACCAGATCACCGAGACCATCCTGCTGCATGAGAAGGTCAGCAAGGATGAGGCCCGCAAGCGCGCCGCAGCGCTTCTCGCCCGCGTCCGAATCCCCGATCCCGAAAAGGCGCTCGACCGCTATTCCTTCGAGTTCTCCGGCGGCATGCGCCAGCGCGCCATGATCGCCATGGCGCTGTCCTGCAATCCGGAAATCCTTATCGCCGACGAGCCGACCACCGCGCTCGACGTCACCACCCAGGCCGAAATCCTGTCGTTGATCCGCGAACTGCAGCGCGACCGCGGCATGGCCGTGCTGTTCATCACCCACGACATGGGCGTCGTCGCCCAGATCGCCGACCGCGTCATGGTGATGTTCCGCGGCACCAAGGTCGAGGAAGCCGGTGTATTCGACCTCTTCGAGCGGCCGCAACAGGCCTACACCCGCGCGCTGCTCGGCTCCGTCCTGAAGCTCGAGAGCCCGGCGCCGCGCCCACCACGTCCCGCGACCGAAAAGCCCATCGCCCGCATCGACAACCTGCAGCTGCATTTCCCGTTGAATTCAGGCTTCATGGGCCGGCCAACCGCCTATCTCAAGGCGATCGACGGCGTCAGCCTGACCATTAATGAGGGCGAAACCGTCGGCGTGGTCGGTGAATCCGGCTCAGGTAAGACCACCCTCGGCCGCACCCTGCTGCGTGTCTACGACCCCACCGGCGGCCAGGTGATCTACTGGCCCGGCCAGGGCGAACCGGTCGATATTGCCACGCTGGGCAAGAAGGGCATGAAGTCGCTCTATGGCGAAGTGCGCATGGTCTTCCAGGACCCGCATTCCTCGCTCAATCCCCGCATGACCATCTATCAGACCATCTCCGAACCCCTCCGCACCAATACCGACATGAGCGAGCGGCAGATGATGGATCGGGTGTCCGAACTGCTATCCCGCGTCGGCCTGCCGCCCGATATCGGCGATCGCTATCCCCACGCCTTTTCGGGTGGTCAACGTCAGCGGATTTCTATCGCCCGCGCCATCGCCGTGCGGCCTCGGCTGATCATCGCCGACGAGCCCACTTCAGCGCTCGACGTCTCCCTGCGCCACCAGGTGCTCGATCTGATGCGCGACCTGCAGAACGAGTATGGGCTCTCTTACCTGTTCATTTCGCACGATATTTCGGTCATCCGCTATTTCTGTGATCGTGTTGCGGTGATGAAAAATGGCAAGTTTGTCGAGGTGGGCGACGTGGTGCAGATTTGCGAACATCCGCAGCAGGAATATACGCAGACCCTGATTGGCGCTGTGCCGCGCCCCGATCCGCGCCTGCGTGCCGACGCGCCCGCCTGAGGAAATACCAATGTCCCAAATCTTGCTGACTGGCGCCTCCGGACGGCTCGGCACGCATCTGCGTAACTGGTTCACGGCCAAAGGCCGCGCATTCCTTGCCACGGACATGGCGCCATCATCGGACGGCGCAGCCATCGCGATCGCCGACCTTGCCGATCGTGCCGCCGTCGACAACCTGATGGCGCACGACATCTCCGCCGTCGTCCACTTTGGCGGCATGGCCAAGGAAGCCGGCTGGCAGACTGTGCTCGAAGCCAACATTATGGGCGCTTACAATGTCTTCGAGGCTGCGCGTAACGCCGGCGTCGGCCGCATCATATTCGCCTCCTCCTACCACGTGCAGGGCATGTACCCGACTGGCGATACCCCGATCACCCTGGACCAGCCGTATCGTCCAGACTCGCTCTACGGCGTCTCCAAGGTATTCGGTGAAACGCTCAGCCGGCTCTACTTCGACAAGTTCGGCATCGAATGCCTGGCCATCCGCATCTGCACTGCCGGCAATCCGGGCACCCCGCGCGAAGCGCGGCTCTGGTTCAACCGGGACGATCTGGCGAGCCTCGTCGATCACGCCCTTGATATGCCAGCGCTCGGCCACCGCACCATTTTCGGCATTTCGAACAATCCCAACGCCTTCTACATCAACTCTCCCGATCCCGATTTCGGCTGGTCGCCCCGCCACGGTTCACTCGAACTCGGCACCCCCGACCCGCACGAACCGCTCGACCCCACCGACGCGCGCAATCGGCTGACCGGCGGCATCTTCGCCGAATGGGGCCATTTCGACGACGAGCCTGCTCCTTAGGACCGCGTTGCACGCCGCGCATCTTCCTCTTGCAGCGGATTTTATTGCGCTTCCGTGCCCCTTGCTCTACCGTCGCTCTCGACACGCAATAACAGGTGCGTTCGGGCGCGAACCGGTGAGCCGGTTTCCGCGACCGCGCACGTCAGGAGACCTTAGTGACCGATTCCGATCGGTCCGCAGCCGTGCTTTCGTCCCCGGACGAGCCGGCGATCCGTGCCCCGTCCGGTCCTGGACAGGCGGGGAGGGTAGGGGACCATGGTCCCGCGCCCGGAGCGGACAAGCGGACAGCGCCCGCTGCCAATCCAATCCGCCGCCACCGCGGACCCATTTACGCTGCGCTCGATCTCGGCACCAACAATTGCCGCCTGCTGATCGCCCGCCCGCATGATCATGGATTCCGTGTGCTCGACGGCTTCACCCGCATCGTCCGGCTTGGCGAGGGCGTGTCCGTTACCGGACGCCTCTCTGACGCCGCCATGGAGCGGACGATGGAAGCGCTGCGGCAGTGCCGCAACAAGCTACGCGAACATCAGCCGTCTCGCATGCGGCTCATCGCCACCGAAGCCTGCCGCGCCGCCGAAAACGGCCCCGCCTTCCTGGCCCGGGTCAAGGAAGAGCTCGGCCTCGATCTCGAGATCGTCGACCGCCGCACCGAGGCCGAACTGGCCGTCACCGGCTGTGCCGACCTCATCGAAGGCACTGCTGCCGGTGCCCTGATGTTCGATATCGGCGGCGGCTCGTCCGAACTGGCCTGGCTCGATTTCCGTGGCGGGCGTCCAAAGTCCCAGGGCCGCATGTCGGCCTCGATCCGCTCCTGGCAATCGCTGCCGGTTGGCGTAGTTTCGATTGCCGAGAAGTTCGGCGGCATCGACGTCACCACCGAGGTCTTCGAGGCGATGGTCCGGCACGTCTCCGAGCATTTGCGCCAGTTCCGTGGTCGCGAAAAACTGCGGCAGATGATCGCCAACCACCCTGTGCACCTCATCGGCACGTCCGGCACCGTCACCACGCTTGCCGGCCTGCATCTGGGCCTCGAACGCTACGAGCGCCAGAAGGTCGATGGCCTGTGGATGCGCCGGGCCGAGGTGGATGACACCATGAAGGTGCTGCTCGGCATGCCGTTCGAGCGGCGCGTCGCCCATCCCTGCATCGGCCGCGACCGCGCCGACCTGGTGCTGCCCGGCTGCGCCATTTTCGAGGCTATCCGCCGCGAATGGCCCACCGAGCGCGTGCGCGTCGCCGATCGCGGCCTGCGCGAAGGCATACTGATCTCGCTGATGGATGCCGACCGGACGAAGTCGCGCGCAACACGCTATCCGCGGAGGAATGGCAATGGTGGATAAAGCCCTCGGAACCGGCGGCCGCAAGTCCGAAAAAGACCTCAAGATCCGCGTGAAGTCGGCCAAGGGCCGCAAGGTGAGCTCCACCAAGTGGCTCGAACGCCAGCTCAATGATCCCTATGTCGCCAAGGCCCGCGCCGAAGGCTACCGCTCCCGCGCCGCCTTCAAGATCAAGGAGATGGACGAAAAGCATAAGCTCTTTCGCAAGGGCATGCGCGTCGTCGATCTGGGCGCCGCCCCCGGCGGCTGGTCGCAGGTCGCCGCCAGGGCCACGGGCTCGACCGATCTCAACCCGCTGATCGTCGGCATCGATTATCTGGAAATGGACCCCATTCCCGGTGTCATCCTGCTCAAGAAGGATTTCACCGACGATGACGCTCCCGCTCAGCTGATCGCTGCCATGGGCGGCAAGAAGGCTGATATCGTCATGTCCGACATGGCCTGGCCGACCACGGGCCACCGCCCGACCGATCACCTGCGCATCGTGCAACTGATCGAGATCGCCGCCGCCTTCGCGCTCGACGTTCTGACCCCCGGCGGCGTCTTCGTCGCCAAGGTGTTCCAGGGCGGCACCGAGCATGAGCTGCTGCACATGCTCAAGCGCCACTTCAAGACCACCTTCCACGCCAAGCCCCCCTCCAGCCGCTCCGACTCTGCCGAGGCCTATCTGATTGCCAAGGGCTTCAAGGGCAGCAACGACACGGTGCAAGGCGAGGGCGAATACGACCGGTAGACCCACCTCTCCCTTGGGGGGAGAGGTTGGCGCCCAGCGCCGGGTGAGGGGCCTTTACGGGGTGAGGTGCCTGAGTAAGGCCCCTCACCCCGACCGAAGACGGTCGACCTCTCCCCAAAGGAGAGGCAAGACGGGCTAGTGCCCCCCACCGCCACCATGCCCACGCGTCAGCTGATGCCCCGCATTCTTCGGCAACCTCAAGAACATCACCGTCGAAATCAGGCAGATCGCCGCCAGCATCATGAAGGCGAAGTGGAAGTCTGCGAGCATGATTTCGCCGCCACGCAATGCCGTGCTGGCCTCCAGCATCCCGCCACCCAGCGCCACGCCCAGCGCGATGGATAGCTGCGTCGAAACCTGCGCCATCACGTTGGCCTGACCGGCATCCTTGTCCTCGATATCGGCAAACACGAAGGCATTGCTGCCGGTCCAGAAGATCGATTGCCAGAAGCCGACGAACACCAGGATGGCGATGATCAGCGCGATGGCCGTTTCCGGCGTGTAGAGCCCCATCGCCAGCAGGCCGCATGCCGAAATCGCCGTCGACAGCGCCAGCGACAGGCGGAAGCCCATTCGCTGGAACACGGTATTGGCGGCAAACTTGGCGATGATCGCCCCCACCGCGCCGGCAAAGGTGATCATCCCCGATTCAAACGGCGTGTAGCCGAAGCTGAGCTGCAGCATCAGCGGGAACAGGAACGGTATCGCCCCCTGTCCCAACCGGAAGAACGTGCCGGCCACAACAGCACTGCGAAAAAATGGAAACCGCAGCAGCCGCAGGTCGAACAGTGGATTATCCGTCGATAGCGCATGCCGCGCGTAAAGATACGCCAGCCCAATGCCCAGCGCAGTGGCCGCAACGCCGATGACCGGCGGCAGAGCCGGCAGGCTGATCACCGATGTCCCGAACGCGAACAGCGCAAACGCCGGCCCGGCCAGCGCAAAGCCTTTGAAGTCGATGGCTCGCGGCGCATTGCGCATGGTCTCGGGCAGGAACTTGCTCACCAGCGCGATACCCAGAATGCCGATCGGCACATTGATCAGGAAGATCCAGTGCCACGAAAAATACGTCGTGAGGAAACCACCGAATGGTGGTCCCACGATCGGCCCCACCAGCCCCGGAATGGTCAGCCACGCCATGGCATTGACCAGATCATGCCGCGGCGTCGCCCGCACCAGTACAAGTCGCGCCACCGGCGTCATCAGCGCCCCGCCCATGCCCTGCAGAAACCGCGCGCCCACGAAGGCCGTCAGTGAATTGGCGAAGGCGCAGGCGACCGAGCCCAATACAAACACCAGCATGGCCACGCGGAACACGTTACGCGCCCCGAACCGGTCGGCCATCCAGCTCGAAATCGGGATGAAGATGGCCAGCGCCACCAGATATGCCGTCAACGCCAGCTTCAGCGAAATCGGATCGGTCCCGATATCGGCGGCGATGGCGGCCAGCGATGTAGCAATAACCGTCGAGTCCATGTTTTCCATGAACAGGGCAGTGGCAAGGATAAGCGGCGTGATACGTGACACGGCAAATTGCCGGAGCGAACGCCCCGGTCACTCCTTCTGGACGGCGATGGCCTTGTGGCCCGAAACATTGCTGCCGGCATCGGGCGGCAGTCGCCAATAAATGAACGCGGCAAGGGCGCTGAGCCCCCCGACTACAAAAAACGCAATCTGAAAATCGATGAGCTGCAATTCGCTGCCGCGCAGCCTGGTGCTGAGCTCAAGAATGGCACCTGCGACCGCAACGCCAAACGCCACGCTCAACTGCTGGCACACCGCCACGATGGCTGTCGCCTGGCTGGCTTCTTCGTCATCCACGTCTGCATAGCCGATCGCGTTCGAGCCGGTGAAGAATACCGATCGCAGGATGCCGCCTGCCAGCAGCACACCCATCATCAACGGTACCGGCGTCGCCGTGCTGAACAGCCCCTGCGCCGCGATCAACCCGCCGCCGAAGAACGCCGCAAAACCGAGCACACGCGGAAATCCGAAACGCGCAAAAACCCGCTCGGCGATGAACTTGCTCATGATCGCGCCGATCGCCGATACGAAGGTAATGGCGCCCGATTGGAACGGGCTCAGCCCGAACCCCAATTGCAGCATCAACGGCAACAGGAACGGTACCGCGCCCACCCCGATGCGGAAAAACGACCCACCGGTGATCGACGCGCGAAACAGCTTGTGGCGGAACAATTGCGGGTCGAGCAGGGGGTAGGGCGTCCGCCGCGCATGCAGCAGGTAAAGGATGCCCGCCGTCACCCCCACGGCCAGCGTCAGATAGCCATAGATGATTGGCAGCGCCGGCAGGCTGACCACTGAAAGGCCGAACACCGTCCCCGCAAATGCCACGGCCGCTATGAGGAAACCCACCACGTCGATGGGGCGAGGATTACGGCTGTCGGGCACCTGCAGGAAAATGCCGGCCAGGATAATGCCCGCAATCCCGATCGGAATGTTGATCCAGAAAATCCAGTGCCAGCTCAGATAGGTGGTCAGGAACCCGCCGATCAGCGGCCCGGTCAGTGGTCCCAAGAGGGCCGGGACCGTCAGCCAGGCCATCGCCGCCACCAGTTCGTTGCGCGGCGTCGAGCGCACCAGCAGCAGTCGCCCGACCGGCGTCATCATCGACGAGCCTATCCCCTGGAAGAAGCGCGAAATGACGAAGGTTTCCAGCGAAAACGAGAACGAGCACGCCAGCGACCCGAGCATGAACACGAAGATGGCCAGCCGGAAAATGTTCTTGGCGCCGAACCGGTCGGCCATCCATCCGCTGATTGGAATGAAAATGGCGAGCGCCACGAAATAGGCCGTCAGCGCCAGCTTCAGCGCAATCGGCTCCGTGCCGATATCCGCCGCGATCGCCGGCAGCGACGTCGCGATGACGGTCGAATCCATCTGCTCCATGAACAGGGCGACCGCCAGAATAAGGGGTGTAACGCGGATCACAGGATTTGAACCGGAGGAATCGAGCCAGCCGCGAACGCGACCAAAATCACTATGAGCCGCCTTGACGACGCTGAAAAGTCAAAACCGGTTCTTGTATGGTAGGTTTTGGCATTTCTAGCCTTGATCCGCCGCGTATCACCCTTGCGCCTCGCACCCCTTCCCAAGCCGCAGCGCCGGTGCTATTGACCCTCGCCAACCTGAACCCGGCGACTCCCTATCCGCCCCGTTCGAACTCCAACATTTCTGTGCGACACAGAAGGCAGGAAAGGTCTGGCCTTGGCGAAGATTATTACCACCATCACCGGCGATGCGGCTCTGACCTTCGACGACGTGCTGCTGCAGCCCGCGCGCTCCGACGTCCTGCCCGGCGAGACCGATATCTCGACCTACGTCACCAAGGACATCGCGCTCAACCTGCCGATCATTTCCTCCGCCATGGATACCGTGACCGAAAGCGCCATGGCCATAGCCATGGCCCAGGCCGGTGGCCTCGGCGTGATCCACAAGAACCTTACTGCCGCCGAGCAGGCCGAGCAGGTCCGCGCGGTCAAGAGCTTCGAAAGTGGCATGGTGGTCAATCCCATTACCATCGGCCCCGACGCGACCCTGGCCGATGCGCTCGCTCTCATGCAGGCCAACCGTATCTCCGGCATTCCGGTGGTCGAGAATGGCGGCAAGGGTGGTCGCGCCATCGGCAAGCTGGTCGGCATCCTGACCAACCGCGACGTGCGCTTCGCCTCCCATCCGGCTCAGCCTATCCGCGAGCTGATGACCTTTGAAAAGCTTGTCACCGTGCAGGATGGTGTTTCCAAGGACGAAGCCAAGGTGCTGCTTCATAAGCATCGCATCGAAAAGCTGCTGGTCGTCGATGCCGACTACCGCTGCACCGGCCTGATCACGGTCAAGGACATCGAAAAGGCCCAGCTCAATCCCAACGCGGTCAAGGACGCCCAAGGCCGCCTGCGTGTCGCTGCCGCCTCCACCGTCGGTGATCAAGGCTTTGAGCGCTCGCTGGCCCTCATCGATGCCGGCGTCGATCTGCTCGTCATCGATACCGCGCACGGCCATTCCGTCCGCGTCGCCGAGGCTGTCGAACGCGTCAAGCGCGAGTCCAATTCTACCCGCATCGTGGCCGGCAATGTTGCCACCGCGGAAGCCACCAAGGCGCTCATCGACGCCGGCGCCGACTCGGTCAAGGTCGGCATCGGCCCTGGCTCCATCTGCACCACCCGCATCGTCGCCGGGGTCGGCGTCCCTCAGCTTGCTGCTGTCATGGCCTGCGCCGAGGAAGGCGCCAAACAGGGCGTGCCAGTCATCGCCGACGGCGGAATCAAATTCTCAGGCGATATGGCTAAGGCTTTGGCGGGCGGTGCTTCCTGCGTGATGGTCGGCTCGCTCCTGGCCGGTACCGACGAAAGCCCGGGCGAGGTCTATCTCTACCAGGGCCGCTCCTACAAATCCTACCGCGGCATGGGTTCAGTCGGCGCCATGGGTTCCGGTTCGGCCGACCGCTACTTCCAGCAGGATGTGCGCGACCAGATGAAATTGGTCCCCGAAGGCATCGAAGGCCAGGTGCCCTACAAAGGCGCGGCCGGCGCCGTACTGCACCAGCTCGCGGGCGGCCTCCGTGCCTCCATGGGCTATACCGGCGCTCATACTCTCCAGGAGTTCCGCGACAACTCCGTCTTCGTGAAGATCTCCGGAGCCGCCCTGAGCGAAAGCCACGTCCACGACGTGACCATCACCCGCGAAGCCCCCAACTACCGCAGCGCCCGCTAACAATTTCTTCGCCTCCCTCCTTCAGGGAGGGCCAAACCCTTCTTCTCCTCCCCCTCCTTCTGGGGGAGGCCGGGTGGCGGTGCTCTGGTATCAAGCTCCCCACCTCCGATCACCCTGCAGCCGACCTCCGGTGAATCCCCACCAGCAGCAGGACGTTGGCCACCAGCATGATCGGCCAGGGCGTGAACAGCAGGATGGCGCCGTCCACCAGCGTGTAGGCGCCCAGAATCCACGGAATGAACCGCGGTGGCGTTATGCCTCTGCGGTCCATCCACAGCACGATCACCCCGACAACCAGCAGCGGTATGCCGAAGCTGTCGAGGCTGAGCCACAGCGCGCTGCCGGCGGGGCTCATGTTGGAAAAGTCTTCATCCCATAATGCCCCGCCGAACCACTCGCCGGCGTATCGCGCCGCACCCAGAACCGTGAGCGCCCCGATCGTGTGCGCGGCCGCGTAGAAAACCATGAGCCAACCAGCCAACCTGATCATCCGAATATCCTTCAGTCAGTCCATACGGTTGCGTATGGTGGCGAGGACTATACGGAACCGTATGGTCGGGTCAAGACCATGTGGCAACTGGGCGGGAAGGTGCAAGCCAGCACTTGAGGCAAACATGATCCCTGGTGTTCGACGGCGTTCCTTAGCCCCTCTCCCGCATGTCCGGCGGGCATCCCTGCGAAGGCTGGAATCCGTTTCAGGTGTGCCCCACACTAGCCTCACGCACCGCGCGTCAACCTCGGGCCTGCCCCGAGGGCTCTACACTTGCTGAGTGCCTGGTCAGTGTAACGCCCTCGGGTCATGCCCGAGGGTGACGACCGAGTGTGTGAGAGCGGGTCCCGCTTATCCCTCTTTTTTCCACTCAAAGACCTATGTCACTACCTCCCCCTATCCCTCGCAGACGGTGCTTCCGCGCGCGCTGGGGAACCGATTCAGCTACAACGACTTAGCGTCACACCCCGACTCTCCTCTGGAGCTTCATTCCGTGACTCTCACCGCCAAGCTCCTCCTTCTTGCGACAGCTGCCCAGGTCCTGTTGACCCTAATCATCCTTGTGCTCATGGGCCGCGAGCGCGTTCCGCGCGTCATGTCGGGCGAGATCAAGGTCGCTGACATAGCCGTCGAGCGCAGCGCCTACCCGCTGCAGGCCCGGCTGCTTTCCAACAGCTTCGACAACCAGTTTCAGCTCCCGGTGCTGTTCTACGTCGCAGCGCTACTGACGCTTTTCGCAACCGCCACGGGCTGGATCGACGTCCTTCTCGCCTGGCTCTTCGTCGCGCTGCGCTATGTCCATGCTGTCATTCACGTCACGACGAACAGGGTCCATATGCGCTTTGCCGCCTACACCGCCGGCCTTGCGGTATTGGCCATCTTCTGGCTATGGCTCGTGCTTCGCCTTGTTGTCCTAGCCCCGAGTGTCTGATGCGCCTGCCTGGCCGCCTGTCCGCCGCTATCGAAGTCCTGACCGATGTCGAGACCCGCAAGCGCCCCGTGTCCGAGGCGCTCAAGGCCTGGGGGCTTAACAACCGCTTTGCCGGGGCAGGGGATCGCGCCGCCATCGGCAACCTCGTCTACGACGCCCTCCGCCGCCGCGCCTCGCATGCCGCACTCATGGGCAGCGACAGCCCACGGGCTCTGGTCCTGGCGGTCGCGGTGCGCGATTGGCATATGGACCCTGCCGCGCTCAGCGACAGCTTCACCACCGACAGTCATGCTCCCGCACCGCTGACCGACGAAGAGAAAGCCCGTGCCGTCGGCGAACTCCCCGATACCGCGTCCGGCCACGTTCTCGCTGACGTCCCCGAATGGCTCGCACCATCTCTGCAGCGCGCCTTCGATGACAACTGGGTCGCCGAAGGTCAGCACATGGCCGGTCGCCCCTCGCTGGATCTGCGCACCAACACGCTCAAGTCCCAGCGCGACCGCGTTCTCAAATCTCTGGCCCGGTTCAATCCGGTCGAAACCGCTATTTCCCCGGTGGGCGTCACCATGCCCGCCGGCCCGGGCGATGCTCGCACGCCCAACGTCACCACCGACGAAGGCTACCTCAAGGGCTGGTTCGAAGTGCAGGACCAGGGCAGCCAGATCGTCGCCACCCTCGCCGGCGCCAGGCCCGGCGAACAGGTCCTCGACCTCTGTGCTGGCGCCGGCGGCAAGACCCTCGCGCTCGCCGCCGCCATGGGCAATAAGGGCCAGATTTTTGCCTATGACAGCGATCGCAATCGCCTGGCGCCGATCTACGACCGCCTCAAGCGCAACGGCGCCCGCAACGTTCAGGTCCGCGCACCACAGCCAGACGCGCTCGACGATCTCGTCGGCAAGATGGACCGCGTCATCATCGATGCCCCATGTACCGGTACCGGCACCTGGCGCCGCCGTCCCGATACCAAATGGAAGCTGACGCCTGAGCTGCTCGCCCAGCGCACCGCCGAGCAATCAGCCATTCTGGCCGAGGGTCAGCGCTACCTCAAACCGGGCGGCACGCTGGTCTACATCACCTGTTCCATCCTGCCGGAAGAAAACGACGAGCAAGTCGCCAGCTTTCTTGCGGCAAATCCCGGCTTTGCTTCTATCCCGCCGGCCCAACTCTGGCGCGCCGCCTTCGGTGTGGAGCCGCCCCTCGGCGTCACCACCGCTGGCTCCGGCGTCGCGCTCACCCCGCGCCTCACCGGCACTGACGGCTTCTATTTCAACGCCCTGCGCCACACCGAATGACCTCAGACAATCCGGCTCCAGACAATCAGCCCACGGGCATCCGGCTGGGCAGCTTCATCATCGTCGCGGTGGTCGTGATCATCGGCGCCTTCGCCGCTGTCTGGTTCGCCATCCCTGGACCGGATACGCAGCATCGCCTCGTATCTCCTTCCGGTACAAGGGTTATCGAGCTTGCCGAACTGTGCTCCCCCAATGGTTGCAGTCGTGTCGCCATTCTCGACCAGATCCGGGCCGACGGCACGCACCTGCGCACCGGCTGCCCCCTGGCCATTTCTGGCCCTGACCCACTCTTTGACGAGATCGCCTCCAACTGGTCTTCAACCGAAGAAAGCGTGACTGTCGACTATGCCTCGGACAGCGGCTCTACCGGTTCATTGACCATCGACACCGTCTTGTGCACGCAGACCGAATAGTCGGTGAACCACCAGGCTCGGTTCGGCGTTGAAGCTCTAACATTTCTCCAACGCTGGATAGCGCACGATGAGCCTGGCCTCCCTGGAAGACTACAAAACACCCCGTCCATGGCTGATCCTTGCGGCCTTTCTGGTTGTGGTCATAGGCGTCGGTGCTCTGATCGGCACTCAGTCGGTGCCTGGCGTCTGGTATGAGGGCTTGGCCAAGCCGCCCTTCAACCCGCCAAACTGGATCTTCGGACCGGTCTGGTTCGCCCTCTACGTGATGATTGCCGTCGCCGGCTGGCGCATCTGGGTGATCGACGCAAAAAGCCCGGCAATGATGGTGTGGTTCGCCCAGATGCTCCTCAATTGGGCTTGGTCGCCCATCTGGTTCATTGGGCAGATGCTGTGGCCCGCATTCGCGGTCATCGTCGCCATCCTGGCGCTGATCATAGCCTTCATCGTCACGGCCAGGAAGCTCGACACCGTCGCCGTCTGGCTCTTCGTGCCTTATCTGGCCTGGGTCGGCTTTGCGAGCGTGTTGAACCTCTCCATCGCGATCCTGAACTAGGCCTCGGCCGACGCGACCTTGCGGCGGCCCCAACGCCCCTCGAGACCGCGAGCCCAGCGCACGATCGGTCCTTCGAAGGCATAAAAGCTGATCGTCGCAATGACGATGCTGATGGCAATGGCGCCCGCACTGGACCACAGCCAGATGGCCCAGCCGTCGGGCCCGCCGGTCTGGAAGCTTGGCGGCGACAGTCGGGCCATCAGACCGATGACGAGGAAGTGCCAGATGTAGATGCCGAACGAAATCTCGGCCACGAACCGCGCCACCCTGTTATCAAGCACCCGCCCCGCCAGCACCGAGGAGGGGAGGGCGACCAGCGCCACCCCAATAGCCAGCGGCATCCACGGATAGCCATAGGGGACGCCAAGCCAGCCGAACCCTTCGTTCAGCCCGCCAATATGCGCCGCCATCAGCCAGCCGGCGGCAATCACCGCTGATAGCCCGGCCACATCGAACGCCCAATGCCGCATCGCCGCCAGCCGAACCTGTACACCGGCGGCAAGCGCTCCCAGTGCGAAAATCCCGAAGAACCCGATCGGATTGAACCGCGGCATCCATGCCTTGGCGCCGCCCACCAGCCCGTAGTTCCAGCCTCGCTCGACCTCGTCGATCGGCGCCCACTGCACCACCATCCAATGCAGGGCCAGCACCAGCGCAATAATGCCGATCCAGACGAGCCGGGCCGTCCAACCACTCAGCCGAACCGCAAACAATGCCGCCAGACAGAATGGCAGCAACACATACGACGTGACCTCAAAGCCGATCGACCAGAGCGGCCCGTTATTGTCCACCGGGAACAGTGTCAGCCAGTGCCAGTCGCTGACCAGGAAAAACCCCGCCAGAAACCGCACGATCCGCTCGCCATCCAGCGGCGATCCGCTGACCGTCACGCTGAGCACCAGGCTCACCAACAGCGCCAGCCAGAAGCCGGGCAGGATGCGCGCCGCCCGTCGCAACGCGTAGACGCCGAGCGACGGCATCGCGTCACCGCGGTCCAGCGCCAGCCAGAACGGCCGGGCCAGCAGGTAGCCGCTGAGCATGAAGAATATCGACACACCAAAGCTGCCCATTACCAGGAACCGCATGGTCCCCTGTACGGCCTCGGGCACCTTGTTGATGTCCATGCGGAATGCCAGGTGGTGCAGCAGTACCAGCAGGCACGCGGCGGCACGCAGAAAGTCCGCGCCAAGCAGTCGCTGTTGGGTCAATCGAAAATTCCTGATGCCGTTTTTGCGGAAGCAACGCCTGCCGGAGCCAAGTGTTGCGGTCAAGCCCTGGCGGTAACTCCGGTTCCGTCCGCCCGCGGTCCCTCGAACCGGCGCGCCCAGGCCATCACCGGCGCTTCCAGCCATCGATAAGATAGCGTGGCGATCACCATGGTGATGCCGGTTATCACCGTGCCCGTGACCAGAAATTTCGTAGCGTCGCGCATCGTGCCATGCTCGATCTCGGGCACCCAGAACACCCGCACCAGTTCGAGTACCACATAGTGCCAGACGTAGATGCCGAACGAGATGGAGGCGAGATAGCGCGTCAGCGGATTGTCGAGTATGCGCCCCAGCACCCGGCTCGATGGTCCTGCGGCCAGCGCCAGCCCGATCAGTATCTGGAACAACGGGAATTCGTAGGGCACGCGCAGCCAGCCATAGAATTCACCGCCGCCGAGCAAGCCGTCATTCCAGACGATGGCTCCTGCCGCAACGATAGCCGCCAGCGCGATCAGGTCGAACCAGACGGACCGGAACCGCGCCAGCATCACCTGCGCTCCCGCCGCCAGCGAGCCGGTCGCGAACATGGCGAAAAACCCGAACGGATTGAACCACGGCATCCAGGTCTTGGCCCCGCCCTGCAGGCCGTACTGCCAGCCCCTTCGCGACGGATCGACCTCGACAGTGTTGTAGAACAGCCAATGCGCCAATAGCGCCGCCCCGATCACCGCAAGCCACAACAGGCGCGCCGGCAGGCCGCGCAACCGACCTGCCGCGACGGCGAACAAGGCCCAGAAAGCCAGCGGCAGCAGCGCATACGAACTCACCTCGAAACCGATCGACCATAGCGGTCCATTGATCTCGACCGGAAACAGCGTCGTCCAATGCCAGTCGCTGACCAGTAGCAGGCCGGCTGCGTAGCGCAGACACAGCCAGCCATCGAGGGCAAAGCCGAATACCGTCACGCTGAGCACGAAGGTCACCGTCAGTGCCAGCCAGAACCCCGGCACGATGCGCGCTGCCCGGCGCAGGGCATAGATCCGCAGCGAGGGCAGGGGGCGCCCATCGTCCAGCGCCTGCCAGAAGGGCCGCGCCAATAGGAACCCGCTCAGCACGAAGAACATGCCGACGCCAAAACCGCCTACCGTGTTGAATACCTGGGCAAAGACATTGCCGCCCAGTTCCGAGCGCGCATCGATCCGCTGTGCCAAATGATGAAACAGCACCACAAAACACGCGCTCGCACGGACGAAGTCGGCCCCATCGAGCCTGCTCTCTGTCTGGGTCATGGTTCCTCCGGCCGATTAGCTGCCATTCCCCGGCAATCGTGGCAAGTCGCAACCCAGTTCTGCGAGCGGACATCTTGCGGAATCCCTGCGGCAGCGATATGGCCTCGCCATGCAAAGCCCAGATACTGCCGACCGCCCGCAATCGATCCTGATCGTCGACTTCGGATCGCAAGTCACACAGCTTATCGCGCGTCGTATTCGCGAGACGGGCGTCTATTGCGAAGTCCATCCGTTCAACAAGTCGGCTGAAGCCTTCGCGGCCATGCAGCCGAAAGGCGTGATCTTCTCGGGCGGGCCGGCATCGGTCACCGACGAAGGCAGCCCGCGAGCGCCGCAGGAAATCATCGATTCCGGCCTGCCGATCCTGGCGATCTGCTATGGCCAACAGACCTTCTGCCTGCAGTTGGGCGGCAAGGTCGAGGGCGGGCATCATCGCGAGTTCGGCCGCGCCGATGTCGAAATCCTCGAACCCAGCGCCCTCTACGAGGGCATCTGGAATGTCGGCGGCCAGTATCCTGTCTGGATGAGCCACGGCGACCGCGTCACCGAGCTCCCCGCGGGCTTCAAGGTCATGGCGACCTCGCCCAACGCGCCCTTCGCCATCGCCGGCGACGAGAGCCGCAAATACTACACCACCATGTTCCACCCCGAAGTGGTGCACACGCCCGATGGCGGCAAGCTCCTGGCCAATTTCGTGCACAACATCGTCGGCCTTGAGTCCGATTGGAATATGGCGGCCTACCGCGCCAAGATGATCGAAAAGATCCGCGCCCAGGTCGGCACGGGTAAGGTCATCTGCGGCCTTTCCGGCGGCGTCGACTCCTCGGTGGCCGCCGTGCTGATCCACGAAGCCATCGGCGATCAGCTCACTTGCATTTACGTCGACCACGGCCTGATGCGCCTCAACGAGAGCGAACAGGTCGTCACGATGTTCCGCGACCAATACAATATCCCGCTGGTCCACGTGGATGCCTCCAAGGTCTTCCTGCGCGAACTCGACGGCCAGTCCGATCCCGAAACCAAGCGCAAGATCATCGGCCGGCTCTTCATCGAAACCTTCGAGGAAGAAGCCAAAAAACTCGGCGGCGCCCAGTTCCTCGCCCAGGGCACCCTTTACCCCGACGTCATCGAATCCGTCTCCTTCACTGGCGGCCCCTCGGTCACCATCAAGTCGCATCACAATGTCGGCGGCCTGCCCGAGCGCATGAACATGCAGCTCGTCGAGCCGCTGCGCGAACTGTTCAAAGACGAGGTCCGCGTCCTCGGCCGCGAACTCGGCCTGCCCGACAGCTTCATCGGCCGCCACCCGTTCCCCGGCCCGGGCCTCGCCATCCGCTGCCCCGGCGGCATCACGCCCGAAAAACTCGATATCCTGCGCCAGGCCGACGCCATCTATCTCGACGAAATCCGCAAGTCCGGCCAATACGACAAGATCTGGCAGGCCTTCGCCGTTCTCCTGCCAGTCCAGACCGTTGGCGTCATGGGTGACGGCCGCACCTACGAATTCGTCTGCGCCCTGCGCGCCGTGACCTCCGTCGATGGCATGACTGCGGATTTCTACCAGTTCGACATGAACTTCCTCGGCAAGACCGCCACCCGCATCATCAACGAAGTCCGCGGCATCAACCGCGTCGTCTATGACGTAACCAGCAAGCCCCCCGGCACCATCGAGTGGGAATAATCCCTCACGGATCAAACCGCCGATTTTCCCGGTGACCGGAGAACCTTGACCACCGCGCTGTGTTGCTCCGCGCCAAAACCGGAGTCGCGTGCACGTCGAAATGTGTCTGCCGCCAGTTGCGGGAAAGCGGTGTCTGTCCCCAAGTCGCCGGCATATTCGGCGAGCCAGCCCAAGTCGCCGGTAATCGTCTTGATCGTCGCCTCGGCATTGTCGAAGCGGTTATCCGCAATGGCCCTGCCCATCTTGAGCATGTCGTCGGCAAACATCGACCCGATGCCGGACAGCATTTCGCCGAACGTGGCCGGGTCGATACCTTCCGCCTCACTGATCGCGGCGCCCTGTGCGAACCCGATCCAGTGTCCGGCGAAATAGGCCATTGCCGCGTTGGTTATCGCCGCGGCATGGCCGATATTTGCGCCCACATAGCTGACATTGCCGGCCAGTACCCTCAGTAGAGGTTCGGCAAGCGCGAAATCGGCATCAGGCCCGGCGCCGATGATCGACGCCTCCGGTCCGCCAATCTGCCTTGGCCACGCCGCGATGGCCCCGTCCAGGTAGCGCGCACCCTTTGCCCTGACCCAGCTATCGAGTGACCGCGCGTGGCCGGGAGTGCCCGAGCTGAGCTGGACTACCAGGCGTCCCTTCATCACATCGGCAACGCCCGGCTGCTGCAGGACGTCGAGGCTCGCTGCATAGCTGGAAAGACAGATGATAACGACCGGGCTGGCCGCAATGGCTTCTGCCATGTCCACAGGCGCCTTTGCGCCAAGCGCAACCAAGGCCGTGGATTTTGCCTCACTGCGGTTCCAGACCGTTACGCTCTTGCCGGCGTTGATCAGCGCGCGCGCCAACGCTCCGCCCATCTCGCCCAACCCCACGACGCTGACGTCACTCATGACAGATCCTCTCACTTGCTTTTTCTCCTACAAAATGTAACTTACAAAATGTAGAAATCAAGAGTCGGCGACAACAATGACGAAATTGCCCAGGGATCAACGGCGCGAGCTGCTCATCGACCAGGCATTGGAAATCGTTCGCACCGAGGGTGCGGACGCGTTGACCTTGGCAACGCTTGCCGCGCGTGCCGGCGTCAGCCGGCCGGTTGCCTACGAGCATTTCACCACGCGTCCGGGTCTGCTGCTTGCAGCGTTTCAACGCCTGGAAGATCGGTATGTGGAGCAACTCCGGAGTGCTCTGTCGTCGCCTCCCTCAAACCTGCTCGCTGTTGCCGAGGTCATGAGCCGGGCCTACTTCAACTGCCATGCCGATTTGGGCGCTGAGGGACCGGCGATCTCCGCTGCGCTCAAGGGCAGCGATGAGATGGCGGCACAACAGCGAGCTATGGTGGGTGAATATGTAGCGATCATGCTGAAAGCCCTGCGGCCGCATTCGCGCCTGACCGATGAGCAACTCAGCTTGCGTTGCATAGGAATGCTTGGCGCGGCCGAGGCCATGGCGAACGAAACCCAGGTTGGAAAGACGACGGTCGACGACGCCATTGCCGCTCTGACCACCATGATCGCCAGCGCGGCCTAACGGCCACCGTACTCCTTCTTTGCCGACAAGCTGCTTGCAAGGTCCAAGCGGTTTTGCCTGGTCTGATTGCCCCGACTGACCGCGATACTTTCACCTGCCAGGTCGGCTATGTATGACGTATCTTCTCACCTCCGGCGGCATCGGCAGCAGCGCTGACGTCATCTCCGAGGGGGGAGCCTGGCGCCCCTCGATCGCTGAACGGCACTTGTTCACATCTCCCACGCCCAATTGACCACCATGGACCTCTGGCCTATTGTAGAACAAATAGGGAACAAATGGACATGAGAGATGGATGGACAGCTCGATTTCTTCGGAGGTGGATCAGATCCTAGGCTGAGCGCACCAGCCTCATCGCGGGACCACTACCGGCATCGGTACTACTTTACGCTCGTGCCGCCGCCGGCATTGGCGCAAGACATCGAGCGCATCGCTGACCGGTTGGCGCGCCATCATGGCGCCCGCAGTGCCACCCGCGCCGATCGCTTGCACGTGTCGCTCAACGGCGTGTGGCGCAGCGTCAACGAGATCGAGCTCGCCCTGTTGGACGATGCCCAGGAGGTCGGCGAGGCGATCCGCCGGCCCGGCTTCGACATCGCCTTCGATAAGCTCCAGACCTTTTCTGGCGGTAGCCGGTCTAAAACCGGTGGCCGCACCATCGTGCCAACCGTCCTGACCTGCACTAACGGCGCCCGCGAAACCCTGGCACTCTACGGCGACATCCGCCGCGAAATGCAGCGTCTGGGCATGCCGGTTGGCCCCAGGTCATTCGTGCCCCACCTGACCATCTGGTACGGCCACGCGCGCGTGTCGGACCTGCTGCTTAAGCGGCCGCTTCGCTGGGGCGTACGCAAGTTCTGGCTCGTCCGCACCACCACCGGACAACGACGCCCCGATTACATCGGCGAATGGCCGCTTGGCTGAGGTCGGCGGCACTTTCTGGCGCATTTGCATTCCCCCGGCAGCATGCTAAACGTGCGCCCCATTCACTACCGACCTTTAGGCAGGCCATGTCCCAGGACAATATTTTCCGCGAAGTCGACGAGGAGCTGCGCAGCGATCGCATGCGCGCCCTGTGGCGTCGCTTTGCGCCCTACGTGATTGGCGCTGCCGTCGGTGTCGTGGCCATCGTTGCCGTCAACGAAGGCTGGAGCTGGTACCATTCCAACAATGCCGCCCAGTCATCGGACGAGCTCTACGCTGCCTTCGACCTGATCGAAGGCGGCGACCTGCCGGCCGCTCAGACCCAGCTCGATGCGCTGATCGCCAACGGTTCGGGCAGCTACCCGGTCCTGGCGCAGTTCCGCAAGGCGGGCGTGCTGGCCAAGGAAGGCAAGACCGCCGACGCCGTTGCCGCTTACGACGCACTGGCCAATACCCAGTCCAACCCGCGCCTGCGCGAACTGGCGCTGGTTCTGGCCGGTACGCTGCTGGTCGATAACGGCACGCTGGCCGAAGTGCAGGCCCGCGTCGAAACGCTGGCTGTTGACGGCAACCCGCTGCGCAATGCAGCGCGGGAAGTGCTTGGCCTGGCCCAGTACAAGGCCGGTGATTTCACCGCTGCCCAGACAAGCTTCGAAGCCGTGCTCAACGATCCCCTGACCCAGAACGACACCCGCAATCGCATGGGTTACTATCTGGCCCAGTTGCTGTCGGAGGGCGCTATCGCCGCTCCGGCCGAGGCAAGCGCCGCAGAAGGCGCTGCCAATGCCATCGACCAGATCGTCGGCGACGAGATGCCTGCGCCGGCCACCGAACCGGCACCGGCCGCCGAGGCTGCCCCCGCCACCGAAACGCCTGCTGCCACCACCCCGGCCGAGCCGGCCGCGCAATAGCGGCCGCTTGTCCCCGCCTGATCGGAAAACACCCGTATGACCGTCACCGTAGCTATTGTCGGTCGTCCCAATGTCGGCAAGTCCACGCTGTTCAACCGCCTGGTCGGTCGCAAGATCGCGCTGGTCGATGATACGCCGGGCGTCACGCGCGACCGCCGGGAAGCGGAGGGCCGCATCGCTGATCTGACTTTCCGCATCCTCGATACCGCGGGCTACGAAGACGTCACCGATGGCAGCCTCGAAGACCGCATGCGCCAGCAGACCGAGCTGGCCATCAAGGAAGCCGATGTCATCCTGTTCATGATCGACGCTCGCGCAGGTGTGGTGCCACTCGATCAGCGCTTCGCCCAGGTGCTGCGCAAGGCAGGCAAGCATGTCCATCTCGTCGGTAACAAGGCCGAAAGCGGCGCTGCCGAAGCCGGTCTCGTGGAAGCCTTCAAGCTTGGTTTCGGCGAAGCCATTGCGCTCTCCGCCGAGCATGGGCTGGGCCTGTCCGAGCTCTATTCCATCGTCTCGGCCGCCATCGATAAAGCGGCCGCCGAGAAGGAAGCCGCTGACGCCGCCAACATCGACGATATCGACGCGCTTCCCGAAGTCGACGTCGATATCACCGAGGATATGCTCGAAGGCGAGGGCGACGAGGCCACTTTGCGCTGGAACCCCAAGCGCTACCTCAACGTCGCCATCGTCGGACGCCCCAATGCCGGCAAGTCCACCCTCATCAATCGCATGGTTGGGGAGGATCGCGTGCTGGTCGGCCCCGAAGCCGGCATCACCCGCGATTCCATCCTCGTGCCCTGGGAATGGGAAGGCCGGGTGATCAACCTGGTCGATACCGCCGGTATCCGCCGCCGTTCCCGCGTCACCGAAAAACTCGAAAAACTTGCCGTGGGCGATAGCCTGCGCTCCATCCAGTATGCCGAAGTCGTCGTGCTCATGCTCGACGCAACCATTCCGTTCGAAAAGCAGGATCTGGCCTTGGCCGACCTGGTCGAACGTGAGGGCAGGGCGCTTGTCATCGCGGTCAACAAGTGGGACCTGATCGAGGACAAGAACGAAACCCTCAAAATGCTGCGCGAGGAATGCGATCGCCTGCTGCCGCAATTGCGCGGCGTGCCGCTCGTCACCTTGTCCGGCCTGACCGGCAAGAATATCGACAAGCTGATGGACGCGATCTTCAAGATCGAGCGGAGCTGGAATTCGCACGTCTCCACCGCGCGGCTCAATCGCTGGCTCACCGGCATGGTCGAGAGCCATCCGCCTCCGGCCGTTTCCGGTCGCCGCCTCAAGCTGCGCTACATGACGCAGGCCAAGACGCGGCCGCCCAGCTTCATCCTCTTCGCCTCGCGCCCGGATGTGCTGCCGATGGCGTACCAGCGCTATCTGGTCAACGGCCTGCGCGAAGCCTTCGACATCAAGGGCACGCCGATCCGCCTCTGGGTTCGCGGCGGCAGCACCAACCCCTACGACGACAAGGAAAAGCGCCGGCTGGGTTGACCCCTCGGACCTTGCCGCAGGCTGACCCAGCCACCGCGCGTCACCCTCGGGCTTGACCCGAGGGCTCTACACTTGCCAATCGTTGGCTGTAGTACAATACCCTAGGGTCAGGGCCGAGGGCGACGATCCGCGTGCTGCAGATGCCGGGTTTCGCCTCGCCCGCGACATATTTTCCAAAGCCATGGCGCAAGTCATGGCTTTACCCCTATATTGCGCCGGTCAAAGCGACCCGATGCTGAGTGCGGGGCCGCATTTCCATGAAAAGACCTTGTTCGCAGAAATATTGATCGTCGTCGTCCTGACCATCGTCAACGGCTTGTTGGCAATGTCGGAACTGGCAGTCGTGTCCGCCCGTCCGGCCCGCCTCAGAAGCATGGCCGATCAGGGCAACAGGGGCGCCGCCACGGCGTTGCGCCTGGCCGAAGACCCCGGCAAATTTCTCTCCTCCGTTCAGATCGGCATTACGCTGGTCGGCATCCTCTCGGGCGCCTTTTCGGGCGCTACCTTGGGCCTACGCCTTACTGATTGGCTCGAATCCGTCGGCGTTGCCGACAATGTCGCCGACGTCTTGGGCGTCGGCGTCGTCGTAGTCCTGATCACCTATATCTCGCTCATCCTGGGCGAACTTGTGCCCAAGCAGATTGCCTTGCGCGATGCCGAAGGTGTCGCCGCCCGCGTCGCGCCGGCGATGAAGCTCCTGGCGGCTATCGGCTCACCAATCATCTGGGTGCTCGATATATCGGGCAAGGGCGTGCTGGCTTTGTTGGGGCAGGCCGGCGAATCCGAAGAGAAGGTCACCGAAGAAGAGGTCAAGACCATCATCGCCGAAGCCACGACGGCTGGTGTCATCGAAAGCGACGAGCATTCGATGATCTCGGGCGTCATGCGCCTCGCCGACCGTTCGGCGCGTGGCCTGATGACACCGCGTCTCGATGTCGACCTGATCGACCTGGGCGATGACAGCGACGAAATCCGCCGCACCATTCTCGATACCCATCGCTCGCGCCTGCTTGTGCAGGATGGCGATGCCGATTCGATCATCGGCGTGGTGGCCATCAAGGACATTATCGGCGTGTTCGCCAACGGCCTCCCCCTTGAGCTGCGCAAGTTCGTGCAGCCCGTACCGGTGGTGATGGATCACGCCGACGCGCTCGACGTCGTGCGCGCCATCCGTAATTCGACCGTGCATATGGCGCTGGTCGTGGATGAATACGGCCATTTCGAAGGCATCGTCACCTCGGGCGACATCCTTGAGGTGATCACCGGCGTGTTCCAGGAAGAAACAGGGGACGATCCGGCGCTGGTCAAGCGCGAGGACGGCTCGTGGCTGGTCGCTGGCTGGATGCCGGTGGACGAGTTTGGCGAGCGGCTCAAAGTGTCCATCCCGCGCGATGCCAAGTTCGAAACCGTGGCGGGCTACGTCCTGTCCATCATCAACCGGCTGCCCAATGTTGGCGAGACCTTCGAGCACAATGGCTGGAAGTTCGAGATTCTCGACCTGGACGGCCGCCGCATCGACAAGATCCTGATGACCAAGCTCGACTGACGCGGCTACGTTCTGGCGAAATCCTGCCTCGCCGTCACCACCCGGCTTGTCCGGGTGGTCCATAGAGTGCCGCGCCATCGCTGAATTGCCCAGGCAGACCGCGCAATGAGGCTCAGGCCTCCAGCGACATACCGAACCAGACCGTCGTCCCGGCGGTCCGGATCGGCTCAAAGCCGCTGCGCTGCCAGAACGCAATCCCGCCAGTATTGCTGGCGCTGGCGCCGAGATGGATGCCGGTGACGCCGGCGGCTCGCGCCTGCTCGATCCAGCGCTCCAGCAACGCCGTGCCCACGCGCTGTCCGCGCAGGCGCGGCAGCAGGTTCATGTGAATATGCGCAGGGTACTGCGCCACAATGTCCGCCGGGTTGCGAGATGGCCGCTGGATGGCCGCGATGCGCTGCCGATCCGCCTCGGTCAAGCTGGCCGGCGGGACGCTTGCATAGTGCTGGCGCAGGCCGGGCCACCATTCCCGCTCGAGCCGGTCGTCGAATGCAGTGGTGTCGTAGGCACCCACGATGTAGCCGGCCACGCCCTGCTCATCCTCGGCAACAATGACTTGCGCCGGCGCCAGCACACCATAGGGCGCTGAATAGATGTGGCCGACGGCTTTGCGGTCATTGTGCTGGCTGGAGGCGTCATGGCCCGCCGCTCCGGTCAACAGGCAAATTTCATACAGCGCATCGAGATCGCGCGGTTCGTAGCCTCGCAGTTCGACCATGCGTGTCCGTCCTAAATGTCGGTGAATGCGCCCTTGTCGGCGTCGAACAACCGGCCGTTTTCCTTGAGCGATGGGCTGACCATATCGACCAGCTTGGGCGCGATGTCCGCAGGCTTGGGCAACGTATCCGGGTTTTCGCCCGGCATGGCCTTGGCCCGCATCGCGGTGCGGACGGCGCCGGGGTAGAACACGTTGACGCGAACCTTAGTCTGCGCCACTTCGCCGGCATAGGATTTGGCCATGGCGTCAACGGCTGCCTTGCTGGCAGCATAGAGCCCCCAGAACGGCCGCGCCGACTTGGCCGACGACGACGATACGAATACGGCGCGTCCCGCCACCGATTGGCGCAGCAGCAGGTCGGTCGCCCGCAGCAGGCGATAATTGGCCGTCACGTTGACCGCCATCACCTTCTCGAAGTCTTCCGGCTTCACATGGGGCAGGGGGCTCAGCACGCCCAATTGCCCGGCATTGGCGATCAGTCCGTCAAGGGCGCCCCAACGCTCGAAGATGGCAGCGCCCAGCCGGTCGATGGCATCGCCATCGCGCAGGTCCAGCGGCACCAGCGTTGCGGACGATCCGAGGTCCTGGATTTCGTCGTCCAGTTCCTCAAGTCCGCCTACGGTGCGGGCCACCGCAACAACATGCGCACCACGGCGTGCCGCCTCGATGGCAGCCGCATAGCCGATGCCGCGCGATGCGCCGGTGACGAGGATGACCTTGCCGGCAAGGTCCGTCGATTGAGCCATTAGCCGGCCTCTTTCAGCAGGGAGATTTGTTTCGGCTCGTTCTTGGCGCGGCCGTTCAGATCGGTCAACTGTGTTGGATAGTCGCCCGTGAAATAATGGTCGGTGAATTGCGGCGCGGCAGCATTGCGCGCCTCTCCGCCGACGGCGTCGTAAAGCCCGTCGATCGACAGGAACTCAAGCGAATCCGCGCCGATGAACTTGCACATCGACGCCAGGTCCTTGTGCTGGTTGGCAAGCAGCTTTTCCGGGTCGGGCGTGTCGATGCCGTAATAGTCCGAGTAATAGATCATCGGGCTGGCGACGCGGATATGCACCTCGGTGGCGCCGGCATCGCGGATCATTTGCACGATCTTGAGCGATGTCGTGCCGCGCACGATCGAGTCGTCGATCAGCACCACGCGCTTGCCGGCAATCTCGTTGCGATTGGCTGAATGCTTGAGGCGAACCCCGAAGGCCCGGATCGACTGCGTCGGCTCGATGAAGGTGCGGCCCACATAGTGGTTGCGGATGATGCCCAGCTCGAACGGAATGCCGCTCTGCTGTGCATAGCCGATCGCCGCGGGCGTGCCCCCATCGGGCACCGGCACCACCACATCGGCTTCCACCGGCGCTTCCTTGGCCAGGTTGATGCCCATGCGCTTGCGCGCGCCATAGACGCTGCGACCGGCAACCACCGAATCGGGACGGGCGAAGTAGACGTATTCGAACAGGCACGGACGCTCCGGCATCGGGCGCGCCGGCTTGCGCTCCTCGATGCTGATCGAGCCATCGGGCTGCAGTTCACAGATGATCACTTCGCCATTCTCGACGTCGCGGATGTACTTGGCGCCAATGATGTCCAGCGCGCAGGTTTCCGAACAAAAGATCGGCTTGCCGTCGAGCTCACCCATCACCAGCGGCCGAATGCCGATCGGGTCGCGCGCTGCGATCAGCTTGGTGCGCGTCATTGCCAGCATGGCATAGCCGCCTTCCATCTGGCGGATGGCGTCGATGAATCGATCGGTGGTTGAACTGTGCCGCGAGCGGGCCACCAGGTGCAGCACCACTTCGGTGTCCGAGGTCGACTGGCAGATTGCACCGGTGGCGATGATCTGCCGGCGTAGCGTCAGGCCGTTGGTGAAGTTGCCGTTATGGGCGATGGCGATGCCACCGGCTTCCAGCTCGGCAAACAATGGCTGCACATTGCGGAGCGCCACTTCGCCGGTCGTCGAATAGCGTGTGTGGCCCATGGCGATCGAGCCTGGAAGCTTCGCCAGCACGGCCGGGTCGGTGTAGTGGTCGCCCACCAGTCCCATGCGCTTTTCGGTATAGAACTGGCGGCCGTCGAAGCTGACGATACCGGCCGCCTCCTGACCGCGATGCTGCAGGGCATGCAGGCCCAGCGCTGTCAGCGTTGAGGCGTCGCTATGCCCCAAAATGCCAAACACGCCGCACTCTTCATGCAGCGTGTCGCTTTCAAGATCAAAAGAGTCGTCGCTCGGATGGTTCACGTTCACCGGGCTCTCCATGCCAATGCTGCCTCAACCGCAGAACTGCGTGTCGCCAAAGGCGACGGGGCCAATAGGTGGATTTGTCTCCACGCCATAGCCCATTTTGGTGGTCCCGACCATTGCTCATCGAAGCGGCCAGGGATGTGGCGAACGCCGCGCGCTCACCACATTATGATCAGGTCTGCGTCGCCGCGGGTGCTGCCGGAGGCACCGCGGCCGGCGGCGTTGGCGTGCTGTCCTCGGTCGCATCGGTGCCTTCGTCGATCGGCGAGGCCGGTGCCTCGGGATCTTCGGCCAGACCGGTGCCGCCCTGGAGAATTTCCGTAACCTGCTGTTCCAGCCCCTCGGGCAGCATGGAGATCAGCGTATTGCCCATATTCTGCAGGTGCGGCAGCGACTGCGATTCAGCGGCCCACGGTGGCAGGTTGTTGGGCAGCAGCCAGGTGCCGAAAATGGTGATGACGATGGCGATCAGGATGCCGCGCAGCACGCCGAACACGAAGCCCAGCGTCCGGTCGATTGGCCCGACGCGGCTATCGACCACGAAGTCGGCAATGCGCATCGTCAAAAGATGCAGCACTATCAGCGAGATAATGAAGGAAACCACCACCGTGGCGATGTCGGCCACGATGTCTTCGGCAATGTATTGCCGGGCGATATCGGGGTGGTATTGCCACATATAGATGGCAATGGCCGCCGAACCAGCCCAGGTGGCCAGCGACAGCACTTCGCGGGTGAGACCGCGCGCCGTAGCCAGGATGGCCGAAATCAGCACCAGAACACCAACACCAACGTCGAACGCTGTCAGCATATTACTTCGCTAAGCTCCAGTTGCCGCCCCGGCCGTCTGGGGCTTCGTTTAGCGGCTTTGTGCCACAATGCCAAGGGTGGCAGGCG
Source organism: Devosia lacusdianchii (assembly GCF_022429625.1). Classification (NCBI taxonomy): domain Bacteria; kingdom Pseudomonadati; phylum Pseudomonadota; class Alphaproteobacteria; order Hyphomicrobiales; family Devosiaceae; genus Devosia; species Devosia lacusdianchii. Next base: position 1,413,964 of record NZ_CP092483.1, read on the forward strand.
CCCCGCTGTTCGATCTTCAAAAGAAACTGTTAACCTCGCAACACCCGCGCCGCGCACACGGGAACAGGGATCGGCTTCGGCCGGACTGTTTGCTGGTGAACCGCTCCATGCGATAAATTGCTGGCACCGAGCGGAGCGAGGCCATGAACAGCAAAAACAACCAGCGCGTCTATGCCATGAGCGTGGCAAGCGTCTATCGCCTCTACATCGAAAAGGTCGAACGCAAGGGCCGGACCAAGGAAGAGCTTGATGAAGTTATCCGCTGGCTGACCGGCCATAGCCAGGAGTCCCTGGATCGTGAGCTGGCCAACAAGACCACCTTCGAGGTCTTCTTCGCCCACGCGCGTCTCAACCCCGACCGGTCGCTGATCACCGGATCGGTGTGCGGCGTCCGCCTTGAGGAGATCGAAGAACCCCTGATGAAGGAAATCCGCTACCTCGACAAGCTCGTGGACGAACTTGCCAAGGGTCGTCCCATGGCAAAGATCCTGCGGCAGCAACGCGCCGCTTAGTCTACCACTCCTCGCGGTCTGGCTCGCGCGGCTTCCCTTTGGCCGCGATCCCCGCCACCAGGTCCGAAAGCGCGGTGAATTCGGACACGTCCATCCCGCTATTGCGGTCGGCATTGCTGAGCCGTCCGGTTGAGACCGACTTGAACCCCAGCTTCTGCGCCTCGCGCAGCCGCAGCGATCCATGCACCACCGGCCGCACCCCGCCCGCCAGCGAGATTTCCCCGAAATAGACCGCGTCCGACGGCAGGGGCGAACTGGTCAGCGACGAAATCAGCGCCGCCGCCACGGCCAGGTCAGCCGCCGGTTCGTTTATCTTCAGCCCACCGGCCACATTGAGGTAGATGTCATTAGCGCCGATCCGCACGCCGCAACGCGTTTCCAGCACCGCCAATACCATCGATAGGCGCGACGAATCCCAGCCCACCACCGCCCGTCGCGGCGTACCCAGCGGCGAGGGCGCTACCAGCGCCTGGATTTCGATGAGGATCGGCCGCGTACCCTCCATGCCGGCGAACACCGCCGAACCGGCCGCGCCTTCGTCGCGCTGATCGAGGAACAGGGCGGATGGATTGGCAACCTGCTCCAGCCCCAGCTCCGTCATGGCGAACACGCCGATCTCGTCGGTGGCGCCGTAGCGATTCTTGACGCCGCGCAGGATGCGGAAGGTGTGGCTCGTGTCGCCCTCGAAATAGAGCACGGCGTCGACCATGTGCTCCACCACGCGTGGCCCGGCAATCTGCCCGTCCTTGGTCACGTGCCCCACCAGCACCACAGCAGCGCCGCTTTTCTTGGCGAAGCGCGTCAACGCCTGCGCCGAAGTTCGCACCTGCGTCACCGTGCCCGGCGCGCTGTCTACCCGGTCCGTCCACAGCGTCTGGATCGAGTCGATAATGACGAGGTCCGGGGCAGGGCCGCTTTCCAGCGTTGCCAGAATAATCTCGACATTGGTTTCCGCTGCCAGCAGCACCGGCGCATCGCCCAGCCCGAGCCGTTGCGCCCGCAGCCGCACCTGCGCCACTGCCTCTTCACCCGAGACGTAGACGACCTTGCTGCCCTTGTTGGCGAGCGCCGCCGCCGATTGCAGCAGCAGCGTCGATTTGCCGATGCCCGGATCGCCGCCCACCAGCAGCGCCGAACCCATGACGAAGCCGCCCCCGGTCACCCGATCCAGCTCGGCAATGCCGGTCACCACACGAGCCGCGCTTTCCGTCTCGCCGGACAGCGGCACTAAGTTGGTCGGCCGCCCGCCGGCCTTCGCCGATTTCGGACCCGCGCCCACACCGCTATCGGTGATCTCCTCGACGATCGTGTTCCACTCGCCGCAGGCATCGCAGCGCCCCTGCCAGCGGGTGGTCACGGCCCCGCAGGCCTGGCAGATGAAGGAGGATTTCGATTTGGCCAAGTCAGTCGTTCCCATGCTCGCGGGCCGCCGCCTTGGTGGCGAGGCCCTTGAGGGTGTTCCAGTTGCGTGCTGTCACGGTACCCGACTTCTTTTCGATGACGGCAGGCAGTCTTGAGCCGGACACCGGCGTGACATAGTCCACGATCAGGTGCGTACCTTCGATGTGGATTGTCTCCGACCCGGCATATTCCGCCACCCACTTGAGGTCGGGTCTCGGCTCGGCAAAGAAATAGACGGCAAGCGCTTGCGGGTTGGCGGCGGCAGCCTCGGGCAGCGGGTTGGCAGCAAGCAGACGCTGCATTTGTCCCGCCGTCCGGACAATGGCCGTGTTGCCGGGCCCAAGTCCCAGCGCGCGGACGATCTCGTTCATCCGGCGCGTGACCTCGGCCATATCGAGATCGCTCTCCACGATCATGTTGCCGGTGGCGACATAGGTTTCGGGCTTGATGAAACCGGCAGCGGCCACGGCTTCGCGCCACCGGGTCATCGACATGACCTTATGCGTGACCGGACCAATGGCCCGCAGCAGGATGACAAAGACGCCCATCATGTCCCTTTCGGCTCGAACGAGCCCATAAGGCATCATGCCATGCAATTCAAGAACAAATAAAGAACAATCAATCGTCTTTGGGCCTGGAATCGTAGGCCTGCTGGCTGGCCAGTACGACCTCGATATTGCTCTCTGACCATGCCCGCAGGTCATCGACGATTCGCGCTAGCGAGTGGCCGAGCGGCGTCAGCGAATACTCGACCTTCGGTGGCACTGCTGCGTAGACTTTCCGCGCAACGATCCCGTCGCGCTCCAGGTTGCGCAGCGTCTGCGTCAGCATTTTCTGCGATACACCCTCGATCGCCTTGCGCATTTCGCCGAAGCGGCAGGTGCCATCAAGCAGCAGTCCCACGACGAGCGCTGCCCATTTATCGGCAATACAATCAAGCACCTGCCGGGTGGGGCAGTTCAGCTTGTAGACGTCCCATGCCGGGCGTTGGGTGTTATCAATAGTCACCATTGGGTACCTATACAACGTTCGGGTGCTTACTTGCAATCGATTATGTATGTCTCTAATTCGGCTACTCACTTTGGAGAGAACGAATGAGCAAGCAAAACACCGATCTGGTCCGAGCCTACTTCGACGCCCTCATGCGCGGCGACCTCGAGGCAGCCGGCAACGCCTTTGCCGACAATCTGGTCTGGCATCAACCTGGGGGTAACAGCCTGTCGGGAACCCATCGGGGCAAGCCCGCCGTCTTCGGCCTGCTCGGCGGCTTCATGGAGCGCAGTGCCGGCAGCTTCCGCATCGACCGCGTAGATCAGCTGTTTGCCAATGGCGATCTGGTGGCTGCCACCATCGTCTTCTCGGCCAGGGCCAGTGGGAAGGCCATGTCGATGGCGGGTGTCGATCTGTTGCGCGTCGAAAATGGCAGGATCGCAGAGGTCTGGCTGTTCTCCGCCGACCAGCCGGCTGAGGACGCTTTCTGGGGCTAAGACCCTCGGCGGCGGCGATCAGCCCGGCGGCAAATTCCCGTCGCCGACATAATTGCGGCTATACCGCCCCTTCAGCGCGGTCAGGATTTCATAGCCGATCGTGCCACCCGCATCCGCCTGATCGTCGACGCCAATCAGGTTGCCGAGCACCTCGGCGCCTTCTCCAGGGCTGGGAATGTCGGAACCGAGTTCGGTGATATCGACCACCACCTGGTCCATCGAGACCCTTCCCACCACCGGACAAATCTTGCCGCGGATCGCCACCTTGCCGCCAGGCCGCGTATTGCTGCCCGAGAGCGACCGGAAGAACCCATCGGCATAGCCGTGCGAAATAATCGCCAGCCGGCTGTTGCGCGACAGCGAATAGGAGGCACCATAGCCCACGGTCTCGCCCGTGCGGGCCTCGCTCACTTGCAGGATCGGCACATGCAGCGTCACGACAGGCGCCATCGGGTTCTTGCGCCCGCTGACCGCCCGCCCGCCATAGAGCGCGATGCCCGGCCGGACCATTTGGAAATGATAGTCGCGGCCCGTCATCAGGCCGGCCGAATTGGCCAGCGACGCCGGAATGCCCGCAAACTGCGTCATGACAGAACCGAACAGCGCCAATTGCGTGCGGTTCTTCTCGTGGCTCGGCGTGTCGGCACAGGCCAGGTGGCTCATGACCATCTGTGGCGCATAGCCAAGGTTCTGGATGCGATCGCGGACCAGGCTCGCCTCGTTGAGACGGAAGCCGAGCCGATTGATGCCGGTGTCGAAGTGGAAGGCCGAAGGGTAGGCCTCATTGCGCTCAAGGCACTTGGCCAGCCACTCCTCCAGCATCGCCATGGATGAGAGGATCGGCATCAGGTTCTGGCGAATGTAGAGGTTGGCCGCCCCCGGATAGAGCCCATTGAGAATGAAGATATGGGCATCGGGCAGGGCGGCGCGCACCGCCATGCCTTCGTCCGGGGTGGCGGCGAAGAAGAACCGCGCTCCCGCCGCGTGCAGCGCCTTGCTCGCCATGGTGATGCCGGTACCGTAGGCGTCGGCCTTCACCACGGCGCCCGTCAGCGCTCCCGCGCTCACCTTGTCGAGTGCGCGCCAGTTGCGGGCCAGTGCCCCGAGATCGATGCTAAGTTGCCCCCCGAGGCCAGACGTCAGCGCCATGCCTATTCCATGCGCTCGGGAAGGTAGTCGGCGCGTGCCAGATTGCCGAAGCGCGTATACTGCGCCTCGAAGCTGAGCTGCACCGTGCCAGTGGGGCCGTGGCGCTGCTTGGCGATGATGACTTCGGCCTTGCCGTGCACCTTTTCCATTTCCCCTTGCCAGGTCAGATGTTCCGGCGTGCCCTCTTTGGGCTCTTTGTTCTTCAGATAGTACTCTTCGCGATACACGAAAAGCACCACGTCGGCGTCCTGCTCGATAGAACCCGATTCGCGCAGATCCGCCAGTTGCGGATGCTTGTCATCGCGTGCTTCAACCTGTCGCGACAGCTGGCTGAGCGCCACAATCGGCACTTCCAGTTCCTTGGCCAGCGCCTTGAGCGTCGTGGTGATTTCCGTCAGTTCCTGCACGCGGTTTTGGCTCGATGCCTTGCTCGAGCCGCTCAGCAGTTGCAGATAGTCGATGACGAGAAAATCGAGCCCCTTCTGGCGCTTGAGGCGTCGCGCACGCGCCGCCAGCTGCGCCACGCTGATACCGCCCGTGTCGTCGATATAAAGCGGCAGCTTGCTCATCATGTTGGAGACATCCACCAGTTTGGAAAACTGGCTGTCGTGAATGCGGCCGCGGCGAATATCCGATGACGAAATCTCGGCCTGCTCGGCCAGGATACGCGTGGCGAGCTGTTCCGAACTCATTTCGAGGCTGAAAAAGCCCACAATACCGCCATTGACCGTCTTCTGGTTGCCGTCGGGGGTGACTTCGCCCTTCCACGACTTGGCAACGTTGAAGGCGATATTGGTTGCCAGCGAGGTCTTGCCCATGGCGGGGCGACCGGCAAGGATGATCAAGTCCGACCGTTGCAGGCCGCCCATCTGCCGGTCGAGATCGTCCATCAGCGTGGCCACGCCCGAAAGGCCGCCATCGCGCTGATAGGCCTCGCCCGCCATCTGGATCGACGCGCTGAGCGCGGTGGAGAAATTCTGGAAGCCGCCGTCATAGCGGCCCTTTTCGGCGAGCTGGAACAGTTCGCCTTCCACCTTTTCGATCTGCTTCACCGGCGTCATTTCGACGTCCGACTCATAGGCAACCTGCACCATCTCCTCGCCGACGAGGATCAGGTTGCGGCGGATCGCCAGATCGTAGATCGCCTGGCCGTAATCGGCCGCGTTCAGCACGGTCGTCGCCTCGGCAGCCAGGCGCGCCAGGTACTGCGCCATGGTCACATCCGGCAGCAATTGCTCGGGCAGGTGGGTCTTGATCGTGGTGGGATCGGCCGATTTACCGGCCCGGATGATCTTGCCGGCAAGCTCATAGATGTCGCGGTGGATCGGTTCGTAAAAGTGGATCGGCTCCAGGAAATCGGAAACGCGATAAAAGGCATCATTGTTGAGCAGCAATGCACCCAGCAGGGCCTGCTCGGCCTCCACGTTATGGGGCGCAAGACGAAACGATTTGTCTTCGGCCGGATGAAGCCGCGCTATCTCTGCCATGGGTGCCTCGGGGGACGGTTAACGTGTCTTAACCGTCATGATGCTGGAGTCGATTCCTAAACTTTTGGACGTTGCGGATGGGTTAACTGTCCACAGCCTCACCTCGTTAAGACTGAGAATAGCGAGGATAACCGACTCGGAAGATTGCATCCGAAGTAGCCCTAAGCATGGCCGACGAGTCGCATCACTTTCACCGGCGTCATCCCGCGAAAGCGGGAACCTCCGTTTCTTTCCTCCAACCGAACAGAGGGTCCCCGCTTCGCGGGATGACGCCGGCGACGTTTGGGGCGTGCTCAAACAAAAAGGCCGGGCAAAACGCCCGGCCTTTTCAATTCGCTGCAGCGAAGTCTCAGACTTCGTCGTCGAAGCGGTCGTCCTGTTGCGCGTCCTTCTGGCCGGCGGCGAAATCGCCTTCGACGTCGTCTTCGTAGACGGTCACGGTCACGTCTTCACCGGCGCTCTGGCGAGCGGCTTCGTCTTCCGAACGGGCAACGTTGACGTTGATCGAAACGGCGACTTCGGCATGCAGATTCAGCGGCACGGCATGGACGCCGACCGACTTGATCGGGTCGGCGAGGTCGACCTGGCTGCGCTGCACGATGAAGCCATCGGCGGCGAGAGCTTCCACGATATCGCGCGAAGCGACCGAGCCATAGAGCTGGCCGGTTTCGCCAGCCTGGCGGATGATGACGACGGTCTTGCCGTTCAGGCCTTCCGCGATGCCGGCAGCGGCATTGCGGCGTTCTTCGTTGCGCTTCTCGATGTGAGCGCGCTCGCCTTCGAACTTCTTGCGGTTGGCTTCGGTCGCGCGGAGCGCCTTGCCCTGCGGCAGCAGGAAGTTACGGGCAAAGCCGTCCTTCACGCTGACTTCGTCGCCGATCGAGCCGGTGCGGCCGATGCGCTCGAGGAGAATGACTTTCATTGGAATATTCCTTGTAGCTGTCCCGCCATCCGGCGGTTAGGAGCCCCGGACCATCCGAAACCCCAACGATGTGCCCTAACGGGCACGAGTAGTCTGGCGCTTACGCGGACAAGAAGACGCTGGGACGAGTCAGATAGCGGTGATCTGCGAGAACCGGAGCGGAGCGTACTGAAGTACGTGAGCACCGGAAGCACAGCAGATTGCTGCTAGCTGGCCGTCCCAGTGAGCTTATTGGACAGCGTAAGGCATGATGCCGATGAAGCGGGCGCGCTTGATCGCACGGGCCAGTTCACGCTGCTTCAGCGCCGAAACGGCGGTGATGCGGCTCGGCACGATCTTGCCGCGCTCGGAAACGTAACGCGAGAGCAGGCGCACGTCCTTATAGTCGATCTTTGGCGCGCCTTCGCCCGAGAACGGGCAGGTCTTGCGGCGGCGCTGGAACGGACGGCGGGCCTGGGCGGTGGTAAGGTCTTTGATTGCCATAGCTGTTCAGTCCTTCAATTAGAAACGACGCGGACGGCGTTCGCCGCCGCCGAAGCCACCACGGTCGCCGCCGCGATCCGGACGGCCGCCAGCGCGGTCGCCATCACGGTCGTCGCGATCGCGCTTCTGCATCATTGCCGACGGGCCTTCTTCGAGCTCGTCCACGCGGACGGTCATGAAGCGCAGGATGTCTTCGTTGATGCGCATCTGGCGTTCCATTTCGGCAACGGCCGGGGCCGGAGCTTCGATGTTCAGCAGCGTGTAGTGCGCCTTGCGGTTCTTGCGGATGCGATAGGAGAGACCCTTGAGGCCCCAGTATTCGTTCTTGGTGACCTTGCCGCCGCCGGAAGCGAGGACTTCGGTCAGGGCAGCAGTCAGTTCTTCGACCTGCTGCTGGGAAACGTCCTGGCGAGCCAGGTAGATATGCTCGTAAAGGGCCATTGATGCGCCTTCCTAAGTGGTTCAAACACAGCAAATCCCTGGCGCGGAGCCTCCTTGAAGCCGGAAAGGGCATCAAAGCAGTCTTGCAAAGAGCGGGAACACGGGAGGCCGGGCTGCTGGCCCTATTTGCCGTCTATTCAAACGACAAACCCTCCGTTCAGCCCCCGGCCAAACGAATTGCTGGCGGTCCCATAGGACCAAACCGCCTCAAGATCAAGCGAAAAGGCCGCTCAGCGGGGTGGAAGCCGGGCCATGTCGTACACGAGCCCGGCCTACTGATGCGCCAGGCTTAGTTCGGCTCGTCGCCAACGGCCAGGATATTGCCTTCGGAATCCCTGAACCAGGCAGCGTGGAACTTGCCCATCGTGGCGACGCCGTTGACGGTCTTGAGCCCCGGCATGTCGTATTCCTCGAACTTGACGCCATGCTCGCGCAGATCGCGAACCTCCGCTTCCACATCGTCGGTGGCGAAGGAGAGCAGGGTGTTCGGCGCCTTGCCGGCATTGGGCGTGGGATAAAGCAGGAAGCTGGTGCCGCCGCCCAGCTTGTACATGCACCCCATGTCGTCCTCCATGGCCGGCGTGAGGCCAAGCTTGTCGCGATACCAGGACTTTGCACGATTCATGTCTGCAGCCGGGATGGTTGCGTAAGCACGATGATCTGTGAGCATAACTTCCTCCCTTTCTGAGAGCCTGTCACAGATCGAAATTACGCCTCCGCCGAGCGGGTGTAAACGTGATCGCTCCGCCGCGCGACCATTTCGCTCGAGCAGCGGCGACCTGCGCTGCCACCCCTTCATACTCGCGCTCGGCACGTTGCAACCTGTTCCGACCGCCACGCTTGGCCTCATAGAGGGCGGTATCGGCCACCGACATAAGGCTGCTCAGATCGTCGCCGCTTATGGTCACGGCTAGTCCGATGCTGACGGTGACTGGGACGACGGCCCCATCCCGTGCCCGGATCGTCAGGCTCTGGGCGCCATGTCTAATGCGCTCGGCGATGATTTCGCCTGCCGTTTCCGACGTGCGGGGCAGCACGATGGCAAACTCTTCGCCCCCGACGCGCCCCACAAGGTCGTCGCTTCGCAGGCTCTCGCGCAGCATTCGCCCCAGCTCGGTGATGACCTGATCGCCAACACCGTGCCCGTGGGTATCGTTGATAGCCTTGAAGTGGTCGATGTCGACCATGAGCAGGCACATGTCGTCTCCCGGAGATCGCAGGGAGAGGGCATTGTTGGCGCGCTCCACGAACGCGCCCCGGTTGAACAGGCCCGTCATCGCGTCGTGACTTGCCGCGAAATGCAGGCGTCTATGCGCGCCAAGCCAGGCCGCGTTCAGGGCGGCGACGGTGAAGGGGGCAATTGCAATCATCGCCACGCCCAGGCGCAGCGAGGCCAGGGCCGCGGTCTCGTCGAGATGCCCATGCAGGGGGATGAGACCAAGCGGCGCGGCGAAAAGCAACCAACTACATGTCATTGCCGTGATGAGCATGGCCGTAACCGGCCTGAAACACACTGCGCACCAGACCAGTGCCGGAATGGGAAACGCAATTCCACCGACCCGTCCCCAGGCATGAAGCGCGCCCAGGGAAACTACCAGGGCACCCAGAGCGGCGACCTGGTTCATGTCGGGAAGTGCGCCGCGGCGGTCGGTCCTGGCCGGTCGGTCCTCCTGCATCACGAAAGCAAAGGCAACCGGCATGATGACCGCGTAATTGACCAACTCACTGGCGAACCAGAAGTAGATGCCTTCCCAGTATTCCATGCCAAGGAGCATGACCGCAATAATGCCGCCCACCACGGTTGCCCCGCCAGCGGCCGCACCCATAATGGCAATGAGATGCATGGCGTCGGCCGGCTCGCGAATCTTGGTGACGCCGGTGGGCATGAGCCGAAAGACCATCGCGCCCACGGCAACGCCCGCGAGATTGGCCAGCGTAAGCAGGACGCTGCGGCTCATATCGCTCCCCGCCAGCAGATCTGCCAGCAAGTATGCGACCGTCGCGGCTAGCCAGGTGAGCGGTCGATTCGTTTCGGGTTTGACGATCAGCAGAGCCAGCAGCGCCGCGTTGGCAGGCCAGACGCTCGCTAGGGAAAACAGGACTTGCGTGTGGATGCCCACAATGCACAGCCCCATCACCACAAACCCGACGAAAAGGGACTGCAGCACAGGTTGCGTTGGCAACAGATTCCAACTGCGCAACGTTACCGGCCGTTCAGACAATTCAGAAACTCCCGCGAGCAAATTCCAACGTAAATCGCTGAAGTTAATGAAATTGGTCAGACATCTGCTCAACTGCGCGTGGCCTTGACTCCGCCACACACTCACTGCAAACGCCGCGCAACTGGACAGACCGCTCGAGGATTGTCTAACTGAGATGAACAAGGGGGTCCCATGACGAGCTATGCATTTACCTTTCCCGGGCAGGGGAGCCAGGCGGTCGGCATGGGCAAGGACTTGGCATCCGCCTATCCAGAGGCGCGCGCGGTATTTCAGGAGGTTGACGAGGCTCTCAGCCAGCGTCTCTCCGCCATCATGTTCGAGGGGCCCGATGATATCCTTCGCCTCACCGAAAATGCTCAGCCCGCCCTGATGGCCGTCAGTGTCGCGGTGGTGCGTGTCCTCGAATCCAAGGGCATCCGTCTCGCCGACCATGCAAGATACGTGGCCGGGCATTCCCTGGGCGAATATTCGGCCCTCTGTGCCGCTGGAACGTTTTCTCTGAGCGACACCGCCCGTCTGCTCAAAACACGCGGTCAGGCTATGCAGAAGGCCGTTCCCGTTGGCCACGGCGCCATGGCTGCCCTGCTTGGCCTTGATCTTGCGACAGCCGCTGAAGTGGCCGCAGAGGCCGCACAGGGCGATGTTTGCGACGTCGCTAATGACAACGCACCGGGCCAAGTGGTCATCTCCGGCGCAACTGCAGCTGTCGAACGCGCCGTCGAAATCGCCAAAACCAAGGGTGCAAAGCGCGCCTTGTTGCTGCCGGTTAGCGCGCCGTTCCACTGCTCATTGATGCAGCCTGCAGCCGACGCCATGGCGGCGGCTCTGGGCGAAGTGGCCATGCGTGCGCCCGTGGTGCCGCTGGTCGCCAACGTTCTCGCCGCACCGATCTCAGACCCTGCCGAAATCCGTCAGCGCCTCGTCGAGCAGGTGACCGGCGTCGTGCGGTGGACCGAGAGCGTGACCTGGCTGACCGGAGCCGGTGGCGTCACCAATCTGGTCGAACTCGGCACCGGCAAGGTGCTGACCGGACTCGCCAAACGCATCAACGGCGACGCCAGTGCCTCGGCCATCGGCGCGCCCGGTGACATCGACGCCTTCGTGGCTGAGCTTTCGGCTTAAGCACCTGATTCAAGCGATTAACGACTTGAATCTCTATCTCCGTGGGGAGGACTAAATGTTTGATTTGACTGGCAAGCGCGCCCTGGTGACCGGCGCCAGCGGCGGTATCGGTCGCGAGATTGCCAAGGCCCTCGCCGCGGCTGGAGCCACGGTCGCCCTCAGCGGCACCCGCGTCGGCGCGTTGGAGGACACGGCCAAGGAAATCGGCAAAGAAAGCCCGATCCTACCCTGCAACCTCAGCAAGCTCGATGAGGTCGACAAGCTGGTTCCGGCGGCCGAAGCGGCCATGGGCGGGCTCGATATCCTTGTCAACAATGCCGGCATGACGCGCGACAATCTCTTCATGCGCATGAAGGACGAGGAGTGGGATGAGGTGATCGCGGTCAACCTCACTGCCGCCTTCCACCTCAATCGCGCCGTGCTGCGTGGAATGATGAAGCAGCGTTTCGGCCGCATTATCGGCATCTCCTCGGTGGTGGGCGTCATGGGCAATCCGGGGCAGGGCAACTATGCCGCCTCCAAGGCCGGCCTCATCGGCATGAACAAGGCGCTGGCGCACGAGGTTGCCTCGCGCAACATCACCGTCAACTCGATCGCCCCCGGCTTCATCGCCTCGGCCATGACCGATGAGCTCAACGACAAGCAACGCGAGTCGATCCTGTCGACGATTCCGGCCGGCCGGCTGGGGACCGCGCAGGAAGTTGCGGCTTGCGCCGTTTTCCTCGCCAGCGACGCGGCGGGCTACATCACGGGGCACACGCTGAACGTCAACGGCGGCATGGCAATGATCTGACGCGGTTAAAAGCCGTTGAAAACCAAGGGTTCCGCTTATGGCTATGCTAGGGCAAGTGTGATACTCGCCCCCGCTGTCGGCCGTAGCTGACCGCCTTGCAGGCGCTGGAAAGCGCGCCTACATTGCCGCTTAGTCAGCCAACACGGTGCTTGAAGATTTGGCACTGCGCCAATAAGAAGCGAAACGAAACCTCGATTTCGAAAAGGGAAGTCAAATATGAGCGATGTCGCTGATCGGGTCCGCAAGATCGTTGTGGAACACCTCAATGTGGATGCCGAGAAGGTTGTCGAGAAGGCGAGCTTCATCGACGATCTGGGCGCTGACTCTCTCGACCAGGTCGAGCTGGTGATGGCCTTCGAAGAAGAATTCTCGGTTGAAATTCCGGACGATGCCGCCGAGTCCATCCAGACTTTTGGCGACGCCGTTTCCTTCCTCACCAAGGCTGTCGGCTAATAGCCGACAGAGACAAGTTGACCATGGAATTACGCCGCGTCGTCGTCACCGGGTTGGGCCTTGTCACGCCCCTCGGCTGCGGAGTTGAAGCCACTTGGGCCAATATTCTGGCCGGCAAGAGTGGTGCCAAGCGCGTCGACGACTTCCAGGTCGACGATATCGCCTGCCAGATCGCTCATCGCTTGCCGCTCGGCGACTATGCCGACGGCAAGTACAATCCCGATGAGTGGATGGACACCAAGGAACAGCGCAAGGTTGATCCCTTCATCGTCTATGCCATGGCCGCTTCCAAGCAGGCCATTGACGATGCGGGCGTTGAGCCCAAGACGCTGGAAGACCAGGAGCGGACCGGCGTTCTGATCGGTTCGGGCATTGGCGGCGTCGGCGGCATCTACGATGCCTCCGTTACCCTTCACGAAAAGGGCCCGCGCCGCATCAGCCCCTTCTTCATTCCGGGTCGCCTGATCAACCTGGCCTCCGGCTATGTTTCGATCCGCTTCGGCCTCAAAGGCCCCAACCATTCAGTGGTGACGGCTTGCTCCACCGGCGCGCACGCCATTGGCGATGCCGCCCGGCTGATTGCTCTCGGCGATGCCGACGTGATGATTGCCGGCGGTGCCGAAAGCTGCGTCAATCGCCTCGCGCTGGCCGGCTTCGCCGCCGCTCGCGCGCTCTCGACCAACTTCAACGACAATCCCGAAGCCGCATCTCGGCCCTATGACAAGGACCGCGACGGTTTCGTGATGGGCGAAGGCGCGGGCATCGTGGTCCTCGAGGATTACGAACGCGCCAAGGCTCGTGGCGCCAAGATTTATGGCGAAGTGATCGGCTATGGCCTCTCCGGCGATGCCTACCACATCACCGCGCCATCGCCCGATGGCGACGGCGGCTTCCGCGCCATGAGCGCTGCCATCAAGCGTGCCGGTATTGATGCGTCGGAAATCGACTACATCAACGCCCACGGCACCTCGACGCCGCTCGGCGACGAGATAGAACTGGGCGCGGTCACCCGCGTTCTGGGCAATGCCGCCTCCAAGGCGGTCATGAGCTCCACCAAGTCGGCCATCGGCCACCTGCTGGGCGCCGCCGGTTCGGTCGAAGCCATTTTCTCGCTACTCGCCATGCGCGACAACGTCGCGCCGCCGACGCTCAATCTCGACAACCCATCGGTCGAAACAGTGATCAATCTGGTGCCCAAGAAGGCATTCAAGAAAGAGATCAACGTGGCACTGTCCAACAGCTTCGGCTTCGGCGGCACCAATGCGACCCTGGTTATGCGCAAGGTCGGCTGACTTTTCTTTGGATTGTGAAGGGGCACGTCGCGTTGTCGCGCGGTGTGCCCCTTGTCTTTGCGGTAAGTCATGCGAACAATGCCGCCCACCGGCACTCCCGTGTCGGGATGATGACAAGATCCGGCGCTATCTCAACGCGAACGGGCTTCGAGGATGAACACCGATGAATGATCGCAAGGCCCGGCGGCAGCGCCGACGCTCCAGTAATGGCTTCATCGATATCCTCAACGGCCTGCTGACGCTGCTGGTCATCGGCCTGCTCGTCGCTGGCGGCATATTTCTCTATGGCGCTTCCCAGTTCTACGGCGATGGCCCCCTGAGCGAGGAAACGACCTTCCGCGTCGATTCCGGTGCCGGTCTGGGTACCATTTCCGGGCGTCTGGAAGAGCAGGGGCTGATCAGCAATCGCTACGTGTTCCAGCTTGGCGGTCGCGCCCTGGAGCGCGCCGGCAGCATCAAGGCCGGCGATTTCCGCATCCCGGCCGGTGCCAGCATGGCCGATATCCTCAAAGAACTCACCGAGGGTAACCCGATCCGCTACGCGGTCACCATTCCCGAAGGCTGGACCTCGTGGGAGGCCGTGGCGCGCCTGAACGACGACGCCAACCAGCTGACCGGCGAGATTTCCAGCCTGCCGGCCGAGGGCTCGATTCTCCCGGGCAGCTACGACTACGTTCCTGGCGATAGCAGGCAGTCCGTGCTCGACAAGATGCAGGCCGCCATGACCGCCGAACTTGCCACCATATGGGCGGCGCGCACGCCTGATCTGCCGATCGAAACGCCCGAGGAACTCCTCGTCCTTGCCTCCATCGTCGAGAAGGAAACCGGCGTCGCCAGCGAGCGGCCACAGGTCGCCGCCGTCTTCGTCAACCGCCTGCGCGAAGGCATGCGGCTGCAATCCGATCCGACCATCATCTATGGCATCACCAAGGGCCAGAGCACCCTGGGCCGTGGCTTGCGCCGCTCCGAGATCGAGGCGCAGACGCCCTACAACACCTACCAGATCGATGGCCTTCCCCCGACCCCGATCGCCAATCCCGGCGTCGAGGCCCTCAAGGCCGTCGCCAATCCCGATACCCACGAATACCTCTACTTCGTGGCCAAGGGCGCAACCCCCAGCGAGGGCCACGTCTTCGCCGAGACCTACGCCGAACATCAGGACAACGTCGCCCGCTACCGCGAGATCGCCCGCGAAGCCGAGCAGCAGTCCGAGGCTGAGGCCGAGGCCGCGCGCCAGGCCCTGGAAGCCGAGCAGGCCGGCGAAGCACCGGCCCAGCCGTGAGCCAATCGCTCGCCAGCATGACCGGCTATGCCCGCGCCACCGGCGGGGTAGCCGGAGCGTCGTTCTCCTGCGAGATCAAGTCGGTCAATGGCCGCGGTCTCGATATCAGGCTGCGCCTCGCCCCGGGCTTCGACGCTCTGGAAAGCGACATCCGCCAGCTCATCGGCAAGATGCTGTCGCGCGGCTCGGTCACTTGCAACCTGTCCGTCGAGCGCGATGGGGCAGGGGGCGAGTTGCTGATCAACCAACAGGCATTGGCGACCGTTCTTGCAGCACTTGACCAGCTTGCTGGCAGCATAACGGCAGCGCCACCCACGCTTGATGGCATCCTCGCCCTCAAGGGCGTGCTCGAGCAGCGCGACCGGCCGATGTCCCCCGATGCCGAGGAAGCCCTCGCCTCTGCCATCCTCGACGGCGTCTCCCAGGCCCTTGTCGACCTCGTGCTGGCCCGTCGCCACGAGGGTACCCAGTTGGCGACAGTTTTGCTGGAACGGCTGCGAGAGATCGAGTCCCTGGTAGCCCGCGCCGAGGCCCATCCGGCCCGTAGCCGCGAAGCCATCCTCGCCAAGTTGCGCCAGCAGGTCAGCGACATCGCTGCCGACATCGCTATCCCGGAAGACCGCCTCGCCCAGGAAGCGCTCCTGCTGGCCACCAAGGCCGATATCCGCGAAGAACTCGACCGTCTGACCGCCCATATCACCAGTGCTCGCCAACTGATCGCCGGCGGTGGAGCAGTCGGCAGACGCCTGGATTTCCTGGCGCAGGAGTTCAACCGCGAGGCCAATACGCTGTGCAGCAAATCCAACGCAGTGGAGCTGACCGCCATCGGCCTTGACCTCAAGGCGGCGATCGATCAACTACGCGAGCAAGTGCAGAACATCGAGTAGGATCTGGCTGATGGAATTTCAGCGCCGCGGCGTCATGCTGGTCATCGCTTCGCCCTCGGGTGCCGGAAAATCCTCGATTTCGCGCGCCCTGTTCGGTGCCGACCCCAATATCCGGCTCTCTGTCTCCGTGACCACCCGTGCCCGCCGCACCGACGAGGTCGATGGCAAGCACTATCACTTCATCGATGTGCCCACCTTCAAGCGCATGCAGGCCGACGGCGAACTGCTGGAATCCGCCGAAGTTCACAGCAATTTCTACGGCACCCCGCGCGCCAAAGTCGAGGAACAGCTTGCCGCCGGCAATGACATCCTGTTCGACATCGACTACCAGGGCACCCTCCAGCTCTATCGCAATAGCCGCAAGGACATGGTGACGGTCTTCATCCTGCCGCCCTCCATCAAGGAGTTGCGCGCCCGTCTCGAACGCCGTGCTCAGGACAGCGTCGGCACCATCGAAAAGCGCCTGCAGAACGCACGCACCGAGATGGATCACTTCAGCGAATACGACTACGTCATCGTCAACGAAGATCTCGAAGCCTCAACCCAACGCGTCCGCTCCATCCTCGTATCAGCGCGCTTGGAGCGCGAGCGCCAGATCAATTTGATTAGCTTCGTCAAAGACTTGCAGAGTCAGATCGATTCGATCTGACAAGAGGGCGATGGCATCAGAGACCTCATGAGGGGCCTGTCGAACCACGAGGTCGTGGCACGCATATCGGGCGATGGACGTACGTCGCAGGTTTCTCGCGATCGTCACCACCCGGCTTATCCGGGTGGTCCATGCGATGCCGGTGGATTGCCCGGACAAGCCGGGCAATGACGGTGGAAACAGGAGGCAGGACATGATCAGGCCACCCACCGTCATCCGCCGAGGTACCCCGGCCTTCTACCGCGCCAACATCGCGTTCTTTCTCTCAGCCTTCGCCATCTTCGCCTCGCTCTACTCGGTGCAGCCGCTGCTGCCGATCTTTGCCGCCGAGTTCGGCCTCGATGCCGGCGCCAGCTCGCTGGCCCTCTCCGTCACCACCGCCACGCTGGCCATCGCCCTGTTATTCGCCAGTTGGGTGGCGGACCGTGTGGGTCGCAAGGCGCTCATGGTATGGGCGATCCTCCTTACGGCCGGCCTTGGCCTCCTGCTGCCGCTTGCCCCCAACTGGTGGTCACTGCTGATCATCCGCACCACAATGGGGCTGACGCTCTCGGGCCTCCCGGCGGTCGCTATGGTCTATCTGGCCGAAGAGATCGACCCTGACGCTCTGGGTTTCTCGATGGGGCTCTACATTGGCGGTACGGCTATTGGCGGCATGGCCGGGCGACTGGTCTCCGGCGTGCTGGCGGACTGGATCGGCTGGCGCCCGGCGCTCGGCGTCCTCGGAGGCGCCATCGCAATAGCGGCCATTGTTGTCGTGATCCTGCTGCCGACACCACAGAACTCCTCCCGCACCCGGCCAGGCCTGCGCCAACTCGCACATCTCGTGCGGGTGCAGTTCAACGACGCCGGGCTTCCCTGGCTATTCGCCTCGGCATTCCTGCTGATGGGCAGCTTTGTCACGCTCTACAACTATGCCGGCTTCCGCCTGGCCCTGCCGCCATTCGCGCTCAGCCACTCCGCCATCGCGGCCATCTTCGTGGTCTATCTCTTCGGCAGTGTCAGCTCCGCTTGGGCCGGTGGCCTCGCCCAGCAATTGGGTCGACGTAAGGTCTATTGGGCCATGGTCCTGACAATGGCCGTCGGCGTATTCCTCACGCTACTCCCCAGCACACCCGCGATCATCGCCGGCCTGGCGATCGCCACCATTGGCTACTTCGCCGCCCACGGCATTGCCAGCGCCTGGGTTGCCCGCCGTGCGCTGGTCGGGCGCGCACAGGCGTCCGCCATCTACCTCTTCGCCTATTATCTCGGCTCGTCCATCCTCGGCACGCTGGGTGGCTACGCCTGGATCGCCTGGGGCTGGAACGGCGTCATGCTGGTCAGCGGCGGCGCCATCATCGTCGCCATGCTCATCGCCATCCGCCTGATGGCGCTGCCAGCGCTGCCTATGCCCGAACGGCCACTAGAGCCGCCCGCGGGTGTCTAGCCCTGCCGCAATGCCGGCAGCGCTCGCGCCATAGCCAGGAATGCTTCCACCGGCAGGTCCTCGGCCCGCTCATCGCCCTTGAGTCCACCGGCCGCCAGCAGGCCCTCCATCGGCACACCCACGGCCTTGAGGCTCTGCCGCACCATCTTGCGCCGCTGACCAAAAGCCGCACGGGTGACATGTTCGAGGTTCTTCACCGTCACATCGTCACCGATCGTTTTCGGCACCAGATGAACCACGGCCGATGTCACATTGGGCGGCGGCACGAAGGCCTGACGGCCCACATTGAACGCAATCCGCGCCTCGGTCCGCCATCCGGCGAGCACGCCGAGCCGGCCATAGGGATCCTCACTGGGCTTGGCGCAAATGCGCTCGGCAACCTCGCGCTGGAACATCAGCGTCAGGCTCTCGAAAAAGCTCGGCCATGGGTCGAGCGTCAGCCAGCCGGTCAGCAGCGGCGTTGCGATATTGTAGGGCAGGTTGGCAATGATCCTCGTCGGGCCATCGGCGAGCAGCCGATAATCCATCTCCATGGCGTCGCCGCTGATGACGGTCAGCCTACCCGGGTAAGCCTCGGCAATCTGCACCAGCGCCGGCAGCGCCCGGGCATCGCGCTCGATCGCCACCACTTCGCGCGCCCCCTCGGCCAGCAGCGCTCGCGTCAAACCACCGGGACCCGGTCCGACCTCAATCACCCGCACACCCTCGAGCGAACCGCCGACCCGCGCAATGCGCGACGTCAGGTTGAGGTCCAGCAAGAAGTTCTGCCCCAACTCCTTCTTGGCGCGCAGCCCGTGCTCGGCGATGACTTCGCGCAGCGGCGGCAGATTGTCGATCTGGCTCATGAGCGCGCCGTCATGCCGTCGGCCATGCTGATGGCCGCTAGAAAGCTCTTGGACGAGGCGCGGCCCGTTCCAGCCAGGTCGAATGCTGTTCCGTGATCGGGCGACGTCCGCACGATGGGCAGGCCCAGCGTCACGTTGACGGCGTCCTCGAATGCGACAGTCTTGATCGGGATCAGCGCCTGATCGTGATACATCGCTACCACCGCGTCATAGCGCGCCCAATGCGTGGGGTAGAACAGCGTGTCGGCGGGCAGGGGGCCTTCCACGGCGATCCCCTCGAATTGCAACTGTGCCACCGCCGGCGCCACGATCTCCAGGTCCTCCCGCCCGATGGCTCCGCCTTCACCCGCGTGCGGATTGAGGCCTGCCACGGCAATCTGCGGCTCTGCGATACCAAAGCGCTGCTTGAGGTCATGCGCCACCACCCGCACGGTCTCAACGATGAGGTCGCGCGTCAGCAGGCTGGCCACATCCTTGATCGGCACATGAATGGTCACCGGCACGGTGCGCAATCCGCCGTGGGCGAGCATCATCACAGGAAGCGGCGGCTTGCCGCCCCGCGCGCAAAGCTCAGCGAGAAACTCGGTGTGACCAGGGTGCTTGAAGCCGGAATGATAGAGGGCAGCCTTGTGAATCGGCGCCGTTACCAGCGCCCGGCAGGTTCCGGTGAGAGTGGCGTCCATTGCAGCGGCGATCGATCCGATAACCGCATTGGCTGATAGTGGCGACGCATGTCCAGGATTGTCGGAAACCAGACCCTCGATTGGCACGATCGGCAGGCTATCGGCAAACGCCGGCGCCGCATCGGCCACCGCCACTTCGATCATCTCGATCCTCAGACCCAGGCGTTCGGCCCTGGCCCTCAGAAAGTCGGTGTTTCCGAACAGGCAGAATGGACTCAGCCCCAGCTCCCGCCGGCGCGCATAGAGGCCCAGCACGATGTCCGGCCCCACACCCGCAGGTTCGCCCATGCTGATGGCCAGCGGCTTGTCCATCTCGGCCCCCGTCGGTGAACAGGCAGAAAGGCCCGCGACGCGGGCCATCCGTGCTTAGTTGTAGATGATCTTGGCGTTCTTGCGCAGCTGTTCCATGTAGCTGCTGACGCGGCCGCTCAGAGCCTCGTTGCCGGCCTCTGCGCGGAGGTCGCCCTTGATGAAGGTCAGATCCTGCGCCTGCGTCTTCTCACAGACTGCCAGCATCGACACGCCATTCTCCACGACACGCGGCTTGGTGATGCCGCCGACATTGAGGCCGGCCAGTTCCTTGGCGATGGCTTCAGGCATCTGCGTGGCATGACGACGGCCGACATCGATCACGGCGGCGTCGGTGAAACCAAGCGACAGATCGACGGCCGTATCGCAGCCAGCAAAGCTCGCCTTGTAGCGATTGGCCTGGCCGGTGCGGTTGCTGGAGCCCTGGCCGACAAAAATGATCTCTTTGAGGATATAGTCGAAGTTCTGATAGGCTTGGAGCTGACCTGCCGCCTGCTGGTCCAGGTCAAGGTCCGAAATCTGCACCTGCGGCATGATGGCCGCTTCTGTCACGCCGTTCCAGGCGATCGCGGCGCGCAGGCGATCCTTGAGCGTATCCATGTTGATGCCGCCCTGCTGCAGCATCTGCGCCAGCCGTTCCTGGCTGACATTGAGGTTGCGAGCGATCTGCAGGAACGCGTCATCCACCTGCGCATTGGAGACCGTGATGCCGAGGCGCTTGGCCTCGGTCATCTGGATGGCTTCATCGATCAACTGATCGGTCGCGCCCTTCTGCCCACCATTGTTGCCTTCGAGCGCGAACAGCTTCACGCGCTGGGCAACCTGCATGTCGGTAATCGGCGTGCCGTTGACGGTGACGCGCACGTTCTGAGCCAGGGCTGGCATAGCCGCAGCAATGGTCAGCACCGCACCCATGATAACGGCGCCAGTTGCGCGCCCCCAGAAACCGTTCGCCATTATTGTCGCTCGCCTCGAATTTCGTGTGCTCCCGCTTCCATGCGGCGGGAAAATGTCGCTGTCAATTGCTCGCTGAATACGGCCAAAATCCGGTTCACCTGGGCAAGCCGACACCGCCACTATAGCCGAGATCGAACCCGGCGGGGGCCTTTAGACGGAACGTTGCCGTGAACCGGGTATCGTTGGCAGTCGTGTGGGTGGGTCCCGTCCGGGTCACACCGGCGCCGACCACCAGATAGCCATCGTCATAGGTCAGCGCGCCGCCCACCTGCAGCCAGTTGTTCGCGGCGAGGTCCCAATAGGTGTTGGCGCGGACCGTCCAGTACTCGGCCACCGGCACGCCAACTTCGGCACCGATCTGGTGCTGGTCCGCGAGTTGGCCGGTCGCGGCGTTGGCCGCGATGAAATTGTAGTCGAGGGTCGCAGAGTAGCCCGAATTCGCAAAACTGGCGCCCAGTCCGGCTCGGGTGACCTTCGGGTCGCTCGCATTGACCTGCAGCTTGCCGCCCACCTCGAACCCCGGCAGGAACGAGCCATAGGCGCCCAGCACTGCGTAAGAGGCTCCGTCGCTCAGGCCCGCGCCGACAGCCGTTTGCGCCGGGTCTGCCGCCGCGAACGCATTGGGGCCGGCGAGCTGGAACGATCCACCCGCGATCAGCTCCAGATAGCTGCCGTCAGCGAAGTTAGCTTGGTAGCGGCCGCCAATATTGGCCCGCAGGCCGGTCTCCTGCCGGTCATTGCCTGAGAAACGGTTGTAGCTGAACAGGTTTGTGTCATCGAACACGAAGCTCTGAGCGTCGTCATTGGTGATGCCGACCGCCGTGGTGTTGGACCCGCGATAGACCAACTGCCCGATCGGCTCGATCAGATGCACGGTCGAGCCGTCGTTTGCTGCCATGGGAAAGCGCACGTCCATCGCCGCGATCGGTGTGGCGCTCCATAGCGTCGTCTCGCCAGGGGCCGCGGGGAGCGCGCTGCTGCCGTCGTAATATGCGACATCCGCGCGACCACCGAGATAGGGCGTCGCGACGAAGCCGCCCGCGCCAATCCACTGCGTCTGCCATCCGGCCTGGAAGCTCGCATGCTGCTTGTTGCCGGAATAGCCGAATGTGTAGGGCACGCCGTTGATATCAGTGGCGGAATCGAGGTCGCGCCGCACGCCCAGCAGCCGCGCGCTGATCTCGATCCGGCCCAGGCCCGGCGCTAGTTCTTCGATATGCTCATACCGCAAGGCGGGCAGGGCCTGCCCCTGTTTGCCTTGGTCGGCCGCCGTCACATTGCCCAGCAAGTTGAACTGCTGCACGCGCGCATCGATGAAGGTGTCGTCGGTAACATGGGTCGCGTAGACCTCGTTGACCGACGATTTGGCTGTGCTCATCCGGTAGTCGATAAGATAGGCAGCGTCGGTGAAGGCGGTGTAGCTCCAGCCCACCTTCCAGTCCTCGATCGGGCGGAATTCACCCGATGTCTGAACGGCGCCGCGCCAGTCGGTTTGTGCCTCGCTGAAGGTAAAGGCATTCTTGTCGAACTGATAAAGCCCGGACGCCTTGATCTGGAATGAACCGGCGTCGAACCTCTGCACCCACTCTGCGCCCAACAGGAACCCTTGGCGGGTCAGCAGCGTCGGGGTCAGGATGATATCGGTCCAGCGGCTCGAATAGGCCGTCACCGGCACCTCGACCTTGAGGCCGATGGCATCGCTATAGTCGATCGATGGCGTACGCACATTGGCGAGGGCCGCCTCGCTCGTATCAGGCAGCCACAGAAACGGCAGCCAGGCAACAGGAATGCCCAGCAAGGACAGGGTGGGCTGCTCGAGATAGAGCGAGCCATCCTCGGCATTGTAGGTGATCTGCGCGGCATTGACCGACCAGCCGATCCGGCGGCCCTGATCGTCGACGCACTCGCCACAGGGTGCATAACTGGCATCCTGCAGCAGCGTTTGTAGCGCCGCGTCATAGTCCACGCTGTCAGCGGTAATGCGCGCGCCGTCATAGGTCGTGATGGTTAGCGAATTGATGAAGGCCTGCTTCATCCCGCCGGTCACTTCCAGGTCCTGCGTTTCCATCAGATTGCCCGATGGGTCGAGGATGGTCACGGCGCCGCTGAAATGAACCGTCTTGCTGCGGCGATCATAGACCAGGCTTTGCCCGGTCAGCGTGTAGCCGCTTTGCGTCAACACCACGTCGCCATTGGCGGTGATGATGCCGGTGGCGCCCTCGAACACGAGGCTGTTCGCCTCGACGCCGGCTGGCGCGGACGAGTCGATGGGCGCATTGAAAAGATCAGCCGGAACAAGACCCTGCGCTGAGGTTGCGGTGGCGAGGGCAAGCATCAGCACCGCGCTGGCGCTAGCCAGGCGAAGCGACGACACAATCCTTTCGCCCCAGCCCCTTGTCTTCACGCGCGCCCGTCTTCCTTGTGCAACAGCACCGTCACACCGATGACGATAGCTACAAACGCCGGCCCGACCGCCGCAAACGTGGGATCGAGAACACCGGTCGACCCGGCGCGGTCGGCCATCTCGGTAATCACGAACACAACGAAGCCAAGCACGATCCCATAGAGGACCGCCGGACCATAATTAGATGACCTTCGATAACCTGCGGTAAACGCAAAAGCAATGAAGAGCGAACCCGTTAGCACCAGCGGCAGAGCCAGCAGTTTAATCAGCCGCATGGTCGCCGCCGTACGGATCGTGGGGTCCGCGACGCCCGCCTGAAGTAACTGCGCCAGCTCAAAAAATGTCATGTCTTCGGTCGAAGAGAGCTTGAGGCTGAGCTCGGCCGGCGTGGTATTCGTGGGCAGCCGATAATTCAGCAGCGTCCGCGCCGGCTGGTCGGCGCTGCGCGTCGTCGCCTGCGGCATAACCCATTGCCCATCTTCGAGCATTGCTTCGGGCGCTTCGATGCGCTCCTCCATTCCCGGCGTCAGGTGGAACAAGGTAACATCGGCCAGCAGGCGTCCGCCGTTCAGCATGCCATTGGCCATGATGACATAGTGGCTGTCGCCGCTCCGCTGCTCCAGCCAGATTTCTCCCGCCGGGACCAACTGACTCACCTGGCCAGGCGGGGTGGGGCTGAGCTGCCGGTTGATCTGCGTGCTCACGGTTTCGGCCGCCAGCGCGATCGCAAAACCAGCCAAAATCAGCGCGATAGTCGGTGCCCGAACCAGCCGCCAGATCGAAATGCCGCTGGACTGAATGACCGTCAGCTCGTGCCGCGCTTTCAACTCCATGAAGCCCAGAACGGCCCCCATCAGCACCGTGACCGGCAGGGTCTTGATGGTCCAGCGCACCGCGCTCATGGCCACCATTACCAGGGCCATCGGCAGGCCATGATTGTCCGCGACGAAATTGAACCGCCAAGTGTCGAGCGATTCCACCAGCGCGATCAGCCCGTAAAAGACGAACACCGTCACACCGATGCGGCTGCCCAGCCGGTTGAGGACGACCCAGTCGACGCGCGTCATGCCGTCACCACCTGCGGAGCGGGACGCACCCAGGTCCTGGCGATCAGAACCGCGCCACCGCCGATGATCATCAACAGCGCCCCGGTTGACGGGCCCAACGGGCTATAAGCGCTGATGCCACGCTCCCCGAAGGCCAGCAGCATGACGATGGCCTCCATCGGCACATTGAAGCGAGACCGGCGCCCACTGGGAAAGCCCGACACAGCCAGCACGACCATGCAGATGCCGATCACCCGCAGGCCTTCGGAGGCACGATTGACTAGCAGCGACACCACGTCCTGCGGCCATGCGCCCGAACGGATCGCGTTGCTGACCAGTGTCAGGCTGTCGATCTCGAGCAGCGGATTTGGCACGCCCATCGGTTGGGAGAGCCGGTCTACGCTCAGGTCATATCGCCCGAACGTGACCTTCGAGAACCGGCCATCGGCCTCGGTGTATTGCAGCGAGCCATCGCGCAGCTCGATCACGTAATTCGTGCCATCCGTCGACACGCGCGCCGCTTGTGCGATGTAGGTTCGCCGCGTTTCCGGGTCGCGCCGGTCATCGGCGAAGAATTCCTGGATTTCGCCGTCGCCCGATCGCCCGCCGATCAGCAGCACCACGCCCGGGGTGACCTGGGTAAAGCGCTGCGGCTTGAGGGTCGAGCTAACCAGGTCCGCCGCTACGCTGGCCGTGAGCACGTTGAGGCGGCGGTTGGCATAGGGCTCGAGAAAATTCGACAGCAGCAGCACGCAGATCACGCCCGCGCCGGCCACCACCGCCGTGGCGCTCCACAGCGAGCCTAGCCCGTGACTGGTGTGAATGATGTGCAGCTCGCGGTTGGCCTGCAGGGCCTGCAGCGCCCGCGCCAGGCCGATGCCGACACAGACATAGAAGAACGCGATCGACAATTGCGGCATGGTCAGCAGGCCCTGCGCCGCCAGCGTCAGAATGCTCTGGCCCTTCACCGACACCACGTCGAACGAGCGCAGGCAGTTGACCAGCCATAGCAGGAAGCACACCACGCCGAACAGAATCAGCGCGTCTGTCATGAACAGGCGTGAGAGATAGGCCGTCAGTCGTTTCATGCTGCCCGTTCTAGTCGTCGCGCATGCCAGAAATATGTCCCGGCTGCCGGGGCGAACTTGGTCCAGTTCGTCTCGCCAGACAAGCGCATCGCCGGCTGTGCACGGATTTGTCTGCTCGCCTGTTGCGGGATTGACGCGCCGCCTAAACACCTCAATGTAGGACTTTCAGTCTCCGGCGCGTCCACGCCATTTTGCCCACCAAGGCCAATCTTCATGTCCCAGTCTCTCGCTATCCGCACGTCAGCTCTCGCCGGCGCGTCTGCCGCCTTGATCGTCATTTATGCCGCCGAAGGCGAGGCGCCCGCTGGCGCCGCTGCCGCGATCTGGTCGGCCACCGGGCTTGATTGGTCGGTGACCGCGGCGGCCGGCGCGTTCAAGGGCAAGCAGGGGCAGTCGCTCGATATCCTGGGGCAGGGCGGCAAACGCCTCCTCGTGCTCGGCAGCGGCAAGGCCAGTAGCGAAACGCCGCTCAACGGCTGGACTGATCGTGGCGGCTCATTGCTGGCCAAGATCGCCGCGACGCGCGCCGAAACGGTAGCCGTGGTAGTCGACGAGCCCGGCGTCACCCCCGCCGCCATCGGCGAACTCGCCGCCGGCCTGCGCTTGCGGCACTACAAGTTCGACAAATACAAGTCGGCCCGCGCCGACGACGTGGTCGCCGATCTCGCCGTTACCCTGCACGTTGCCGATCCCGCTGCGGCCGCTGCGGCCATCGCCGATCGCGGCGCTACGGTCGACGGCACCCTGCTGGCCCGCGACCTCATCAACGAGCCTGCCAACGCCCTGGGCCCGGTCGAGTTCGCCGCCCGCGCCGCGGAGCTTGGCAAGCTCGGCGTCGAGATCGAAATCCTCGAACCCGCAGCCCTCGAAAAGCTCGGCATGGGCTCGTTGCTCTGCGTCGCCCAGGGCTCCGATCGTCCGGCGCGCCTTGTCGTCATGCAATGGCGCGGTGGCGATGTCGGCGCCGCGCCGCTGGCCTTCGTGGGCAAGGGCGTGGTCTTCGATACCGGTGGTATCTCCATCAAGCCCGCCGCGAGCATGGAGGATATGAAGGGCGACATGGGCGGCGCCGCCGCCGTCACTGGCCTTATGCTGGCGCTGGCGACGCGCAAGGCGCCGGTCAACGCCGTTGGCGTCATAGGTCTCGTCGAAAACATGCCCTCGGGCAAATCCGTTCGCCCGGGCGACATCGTCAAGGCGATGAGCGGTACCACCATCGAGGTCATCAACACCGACGCCGAGGGCCGCCTCGTGCTGGCCGATGCGCTCTGGTACACGCAGGACCGCTTCAAGCCGCGCTTCATGATCAACCTCGCGACGCTCACCGGCGCTATCGTTGTTGCCCTCGGCCACGAGCATGCCGGCCTGTTCTCCAACAATGACGAGCTCTCCATCCAGCTCCTCAACGCCGGCCTCAACGCCAATGAGAAGCTCTGGCGCATGCCGTTGGCCGCCGCCTATGACAAGCTGATCGAGTCCAAGTTCGCCGATATCCGCAACTCGGTCGGCCGCCCCGCCGGCTCCATCACCGCAGCCCAGTTCCTCCAGCGCTTCGTCAACGACGTACCCTGGGCCCACCTCGACATCGCCGGCACCGCCTTCGGCGCCAGCAACAGCGAGGTCAACACCTCCTGGGCCCCCGGCTTCGGCGTAGCTCTGCTGGATCGGCTGGTAAGGGATTATTATCAGGGCTGATCGGCGCAAGCTCGGCAAACACGATGTCATCCCGCCGAAAGCCGGGATCCATCCTGAGGGCTTTCCACGAGCACGGCCGGCTCAGTCATCTCAGGCTGGATTCCGGCGTTCGCCGGAATGACACAGCGAATGTGGAGAATTCGCTTCCGCCCGCCCATCTCCACCGCTTAAGTAGGCTCATGCCCGACGTTCTCTTCTACCACCTCGAAGTCCGTCCACTCGAAGCGGTCATCCCCCAGCTTCTTGAAAAGACGCTTGAGCGTGGTTGGCGCGCGGTCATCGAAGTCGGCTCCACCGAGCGCGCCGAAGCCCTGGACGCCCACCTCTGGACCTATCGCGAGGACAGTTTCCTCGCCCACGGCTTGGCGGGCGAGGGCCCCGACGCGCATCAGCCGATCCTGATCACCACCGGCACCGATAACCCCAACGGCGCCGCATGCCGCTTCTTCATCGATCGTGCCGTGCCTCAGTCGGCTGACGGCTACGAACGCGTCGTCTACATGTTCTCCGGCCACGATCCCGACGCTGTGGCTGAGGCTCGAATTGCCTGGAAGGCCCTCAAGGAAGGTGGCAATTCCCTGACTTATTGGCAGCAGGAAGCCGACGGCCGCTGGGTCAAGAAAGCATGACGCCTGATCTTTCGACGCCCAGCCGCCATCGGCTGCACGAAGACATCTTCGCCATGCTTATCGGCACCATGCTGCTATCGCTGGGCATTGTCTTCTACGCGCAGGTTACGCTGACCACCGGCAGCACCGCCGGTCTGGCCCTGCTGCTGCAATACGTCACCGGCATTCCGTTCGGCTGGTTGTTTTTCGCCGTCAACCTGCCGTTCTACGTGTTGGCGGTCCTGCGCATGGGCTGGCCCTTCACCATCAAGACCTTCGTCTGCGTGGGCCTGGTATCCTATTTCACTGCGCACATTCCCGACTGGCTCGATATCAGCAGCATTCACCCGCTCTTCGCCGCGCTGGTCGGTGGCGGCATGATTGGCCTGGGTATTCTCTCGCTGTTCCGCCACAAGGCCAGCGTCGGCGGCATCAATATCCTGTCGCTCTATTTGCAGGAAAACTTCGGAATCCGCGCGGGCTACTTCCAGCTCGGCGTCGATGCCGTCATCCTGGTCGCGGCCTTTTTCATCCTGCCGCTGGACCGAGTGCTCTACTCGATCCTGGGCGCGCTGGTGATGAACTTCATCATCGCCCTCAACCACAAGCCAGGGCGATATGTCGGCTTCTCCTGATCAGGTGATCTTGCCGTAGAGCTCGTCCACCAGCTTGGCGACCTGGATTGCTGAATAGAGGCTGCCATAGTTGATATTGCCGTTTGACGCGATCAGGGCCCCGGCCTCGATTGCCGGCAAGCGCGACCAGAGGGCCTCCCCATCCAGCATGCTGGCCCCTTCCGGCGATGTCGTCGCCAGCAGGATGCCGTCGACCCCGCCCAAGGTATCGCCGAACGCCTCCGCAGCAATCTCGCCGCTGTCGTAGAGCTGGTCGGCGGCGGGCGGCAACGTCTTGGCGCCGAGGTCGGCGAGCACTTGCGGCTGCAGCATTTTCGGCCCGTTCATAACATAGAGCACGCCTTCGCCTGGCTGCACGCTGACCACGGTCTTGGTAGCCAGCTTCTCGCCATGCCGCTCTTTGATCTCAGCTATCAGTGCATCGTATTCGGCAATGGCCGCTTCGCCATGGCCGTCCATCCCCAGCAGGGTCGCGAGTTCGCGGAACGCTTCCTTCCACGGTTTGCCACCCGAAGTCGGCACTACCGGAGCGATCTCGCGCAGCTTGTTGGCCGGCCACCACACACTGTCCGGATCGTAGTCGGCGCAGATGATGAGGTCGGGGTCCGACGCCAGCACCTGCTCGATATTGACCTCGGAGCCATAGAATTCGAGCCCTTCGGGGACAGGCACCCAGCCTCCGGGCTGCGAGTGCCCGTATCCGACCACCGGTAGGCCCAGCGCCAGCGCCGGTTGCAGGTCAAGCCGGGAGTCGATGCAGACCACACGCTGCGGGTCGGCCGGAATGTCGTAAGTGCCGTATTTGGTTGTGACTGATCGAGTGGCCGTCTGCGCGAACGCCGCACGGGGCAGCAGGCCCGAAAGCACGATGCCCGCGCCTCCCAGAGCGAAATGGCGGCGAGAAAGCGTGAGCGTCATGGCTGATCCCCAAGGCAACAATGCTGCGCTTTGTGGATCGCCTTAATATTGACTGTCAATATCAAGTTTTAGGCGAGGTCCTAGAACTTGGAGTTCTTCTCCTTACCGACGCCGGTTTGGCGTGGGGCAGGGGCCACTTCCTCGGGCATGCTGTCGGCATAGAGGTCCATATAGTCCTGCATCAGCTCGTAGCAGAAGATGACTTCCACCGTTTCCGGATCATAGAAGGCATTGGCCTCGCCACAGCGCTTGGCGTTGAACTGCACGGGCTCGCGCAGGCTGTAATTCTGCCGCAGCTCGTCCGCAACCTGATCGAACACGCCGCTCGATTTGAACGCATCCGCTGCCGCTTTGAGCCGGCCGCCGGCGTCGTGATAGGTCACGGTCACATCAGTGCCTTGTCCGGCCTTGTTATTGCGCCCACCCAGCAGGCCCTTCAGGCTCCGATCGACCGTCTCATAGTCCCAGGCACAGGTTTCCTGGCGGTCGCTGTCCATCCGGTATTCGTTGGCGATGGGACGGAACGCAGCGTCGTCGCTGCCCACCATCAGGCAGACGATCTGGTAGGCGCGTTGCTTGTCGAGGCTGTGACTGGCCGCGTAGTCGCTTTCCTCGCCGCCGCTGTCATAGGCAATGCCCGACAGAACCCAACCCTGCGCCGCGTCGGCCAGGGCCTTGTCGGTCGCCTCGGTGCGCTTGTTGAGCAAAATCCACGTGGCCATATTGTCGGCCGCATCCTCTTCCTTACCCAGGATCGGAAGTTCGAGCTGGTGGAACAGCAGATGCGCCACTTCGTGATAGAGCACGAACAGGCTGTTATTATAGGCAAAGCGACGGATTTCTGCGCGCTGGCTCTTGGTCAGCTCTTGCGCCTGAATGGCGCCGATAAATGCGAGCAGGCAAAGCAGCAAGGCAACGGCCAGCTTTGAACCAGGGATGCGCATGATGCTCTTTCGGCAACCTTCGAGATCGACAGCAGACGGCAACGGCCTGTCACTGTCAACGGGGGCGGCAGGGACAGGTTAATCCTTCCCCGGCTCCCAATCGGGGTCGGCCAGCTCGAATCCGGAGAACTGGAAGCCCGGCGCCACCGTGCATCCCACCAGCGTCCAGCCACCCGTGCTGACAGCCGACTGCCAGGCATCGCGCGGCACCACGACCTGCGGCCGCTCACCAGCATGCAGGTCATTGCCCAGGCGGTGCTCGACCACCGTCTTGCCGTCCGATATCCGCAGATTGAGCGGCGCACCGGCGTAGTAGTGCCACACCTCGACCGCATCGACGCGGTGCCAATGCGAGGCATCGCCCGCTTCGAGCAGATAATAGATCGCCGTAGACTGGGCACGACCGTCGGCGCTGACCTGGTCCTCGAATGTGCGGGCATACCAGCCGCCCTCGGGGTGGCGTTCCATCCCGAGGGTAAAGATCACATCCTTGGCGGCGAGCTTGCTCATGCGCGCTCGGCTTCCTCTAACTCGGCGCTCAGCGCCAGCCATTGCTCTTCGGTGGTCTCTAGATCAGCGCCGAATCGCGCCTTGTCTTTGCCCAACGCAATCATGCGGTCGGGAGCGCCGTTGTAGACCTTGGGGTCCTCGAGCTGGGCGTCGATTTTGCCGATTTCCACCTTCAAACGGGCGATCTTGGTTTCCGCATCCTTAATGGCGCTCTTCAGCGGCGCGATCTCGGCTCGCTTGGCCGCGGCCTCCTGCTTGTTGGCCTTGCGATCGCCCTTGGAACCGCCGCTGCCCTTACCTTCCTTGGTCGAGGTGATGTTGCGCTGGTAGCTGTCCAGATCCTCGTCCAGCTCGCGCACGGTACCGTTCTCGGCGATCCACAGCGTGTCGCAGGTCGCCTCGATCAGGTGGCGATCGTGGCTGATGATCAGCACGGCGCCTTCATAGTCGTTCAGCGCATGTACCAGTGCATCGCGGCTGTCGATATCGAGGTGGTTGGTCGGCTCGTCGAGGATCATCATCCCCGGACCGCCGAACGTGATGAGACCCATCAGCAAGCGCGCCCGCTCGCCGCCGCTCAGGTTCTTCGCCTTGGTATCCATGCGCGACTTGGTCAGCCCCATCTGGCTCAGCCGCGACCGCCGCCGGGCCTCGCTGTCCGTGGGCATCAGGTCGACGACATGCTCGAACGGCGTCCATTCGGGCTTGAGCTTGTCCATCTGGTGTTGCGCGAAATGCGCGATTTCGAGCTTCTTGCCCTTGCGCAACTGCCCGCCCATCGGGCTGATGTCGCCGGCCAAGAGCTTGGCAAAGGTCGACTTGCCATTGCCGTTGACGCCGATCAGCGCGATGCGATCTTCCGGGTCGATGCGCATGGTGACGTTTCGCAGCACCGTCCTGTCGCCATAGCCGGCCGATACGCCATCAAGCGTGATCATCGGTGTCGCCTGTTCGGCCTTGGGCTGCTGGAAGGTGAACGGCGCCGCATATTCGTCGAACATCGCCGCCGGCGGCTTCAGCTTCTCGATCATTTTCATGCGCGACTGGGCCTGCTTGGCCTTGGTGGCCTTGGCGCGGAAGCGGTCGACGAATTTCTGCAGATGGGCCACCTGGTCCAGCGCCTTGTCGCGGCTCTTGTTGTTGAGCTCCATCTGCATGCGGCGCGTCGTTTCGAACGTGTCGTAATTGCCCTTGTAGAAGGTCAGCTTGCGATGCTCGAGATGGATGATCGAATTGACCGACTTGTTGAGCAGGTCACGATCGTGGCTGATCATGAAGACGGTGTAGGGGTAGGTGGCGAGGTACTTTTCCAGCCACAGCGTGCCTTCCAGGTCGAGATAGTTGGTCGGCTCGTCGAGCAGCAGCAGGTCGGGCTGGCTGAACAGCACGCCGGCCAGTGCTACGCGCATGCGCCAGCCGCCCGACAATTCATGCGTCGGCGAATTCTGTCGATCCTGCTCGAAGCCCAGTCCCTTGAGAATGGACGAGGCCCGCGCGTCGGCGGAGTAGGCGTCGATATCGGCCAGGCGGGTATAGACCTCGCTGATCCGGTTGGGATCTGTCGCTGTCTCGGCCTCTGCCAATAGGGCCGTGCGTTCCTTGTCGGCCGCCAGCACCACTTCGAGCACGCTCTCATTGCCGGCCGGCGCTTCCTGGGCCACCGCGCCGATACGCGCCTTCCTGTTGAGCTCCATCGTCCCGGAATCGGCGCCGATATGCCCCTGGATCAGGTGAAACAGCGTCGTCTTGCCCGTGCCGTTCTTGCCCACGAAGCCGGTCTTGGAGCCAGTCGGCAGCACCACCGAAGCGTCTTCGAACAGTTCGCGGCCCTGGATGCGATAGGTGAGGTTATTGATAACGAGCATGATCAGGCAATCTAAGGAGAGGGCAGGGTCCGAAAGGCAAACGGCGCCAATGCGGCAAACGACCTGCGACAAAGTGTTTGCCGCTGGATAGAGTTAAGCAAGGCTTATGGCAACCGTTGCCGTCGCATGGTGGTCAACCGCCCCGACAGGACGGCCCTGAATTTCATCGAGGAGAGACATTCTATGCCCGCCCCCTTCACGACCCTTCCGGCCCTGTTGATCGCCGGCCTCTTCGCCAGCGCTGTCTTCGCCGAGGAGGCCCCGAGCTTCACCGACCTCTCGGCCTGCCGGCTCGACGCCGAGCGCGTGCTGCTCACGGCCACCTTTGACGGCGGCGCCTGCCAGGCCGTTGAGCCGGCCCAGCTGGCCGAGCCGCGCGGCACCATCGTTGCGGTCACTATTCCCACGGTCAGCACATCTGAAATGTGCACCATGCAGATCGTGCCTATCGCGGTAGAGCAGGTGATCGAGGCGCATGCCGACATCGCCAACCTCGATGTCACGGTCCTCGACCCGCAGAACAATGCGCAGGCGCATGGTACGGTCGAGATCGCCGATCCCGGTGCGGATTGTGTCGCACCAGCCGACTGATCGCCGCCCCGTCTTGTCTCCGTCGCAGTCTCCCGCTACAAGGCGCGACCTTTCCAACAGACCCATTCAAGGATCGACCCCATGGCGCTCGAACGCACCTTCTCCATCATCAAGCCGGATGCCGTCCGTCGTAACCTCATCGGCAAGATCATCGCCAAGTTCGAAGAAGCCGGTCTGCGTCCGATCGCCCTCAAGAAGATCCACATGACCCGCGCTCAGGCCGAAGGCTTCTACGGCGTCCATAAGGACCGCCCCTTCTTCGGCGAACTGGTCGAGCAGATGATTGCTTCGCCTGTCGTCGTTCAGGTTCTGGAAGGCGAAGGCGCCATCCTCAAGAACCGCGAAGTCATGGGCGCCACCAACCCGGCCAACGCTGCCGAAGGCACCATCCGCAAGGAATTCGCCCTCTCGATCGGCGAAAACTCGGTCCACGGTTCGGACGCTCCGGAAACCGCTGCCTCCGAGATCAAGTTCTTCTTCAACGACGACGAACTGGTCGGCTAATAAGAATGCCCTACGTCAACGTCCGTATCTTCGAGAACAACGTCACTGCCGAGCAGAAGTCCGAGGTTATCGCGGGTATTACGGACGTGTTGGTCCGCGTGCTGGACAAGCGTCCGGAAACCACCTTCGTCGTGATCGACGAAGTGCCTCAGGAGAACTGGGGCTATAAGGGCAAGTCCGTGGCCGAACTGGCCAAGCAGCCCAAGGACTGACGTGGCGCAAACCGATTGAACACCAGGCCGCCCGCCGGGCGGCCTTTTTGCTTTGTTTGTGCTATGGTGCCGGTAACACCACAGCTTATCCCGCCCCGGCGGGTCTCCCTTACCGATCCATCCGCAAGAAGTGGGCTTCCCGCTTACGCGGGAATGACGCCGTTGCTTGATCGGCGTCCCATGAAAGAAACGCATTGTCCCTTCCCGAGACCATTCTCGCCCCGCTCGCCCGTGCCCTTGCTGCCAAAGGCTACGAGACCCTGACGCCCGTCCAGGCCGCTATCATCGAAGACGAAACCGCCGGCCGCGACCTGCTCGTCTCCGCCCAGACCGGCTCCGGTAAGACCGTCGCCTTCGGCATGGCCATCGCCCCGACGCTGCTCGGCGACGCCGAGCGCTTCACCGAAATCGGCGCCCCGCTGGCCCTCGTCATCGCACCCACCCGCGAACTGGCCCTGCAGGTGCAGCGCGAGCTCGATTGGCTCTATGCCGAAGCCGGCGCCAAGACCGCGTCCTGCGTCGGTGGCATGGATGCCCGCACCGAACGCCGCGCCCTCGATCGCGGCGCCCACATCGTCGTCGGCACGCCCGGCCGCCTGCGTGATCACATCACGCGCGGCGGTCTCGACATGTCCGCGCTTCGCGCCGTCGTGCTCGACGAGGCCGACGAAATGCTCGATCTCGGCTTCCGCGAAGACCTTGAATTCATTCTCGACGCCGCCCCCGAAGATCGCCGCACGTTGCTTTTCTCCGCAACCGTCCCCAAGCCGATCGCCCAGCTCGCCAAAACCTTCCAGCGCGACGCGCTGCGCGTCGCCGCCACCAGCGCCAACGAGCAGCATGCCGACATCGACTACAAGCTGATGCTGGTTCCTGCAGCCGAGCGCGAAAACGCCATCATCAACACGCTGCTCTATTTCGAGGCGGTCAACACCATCGTCTTCGCCTCCACCCGCGAAGGCGTGAAGCACCTCTCTGCGCGGCTCCACAATAGGGGCTTCGACGTCGTTACCCTCTCGGGCGAACTCTCCCAGGCCGAGCGCACCAATGCGCTGCAATCCATGCGCGACGGTCGCGCCCGCATCTGCGTCGCCACTGACGTCGCCGCCCGCGGCATCGATCTGCCCAATCTCGACCTCGTCATCCACGCCGATCTGCCGACCAATCCCGATACGCTGCTGCACCGTTCGGGCCGCACCGGCCGGGCAGGGCGCAAGGGCACCTGCGTCATCATCTCGCCGATGCATCGCCGCAACGTTGCCCAGCGCGTCCTCAAAACCGCCAAGCTCGACGTTACCATGATGGCGCCGCCCTCCGCCGAGGCCATCGAAGCCCGCTATCGCGAGAGCATCCTCGCCAACGACATGCTGAGCAAACCCATCGCTGAAGACGAAACCGATTTCATCGCCCAGCTCATGGCCCGCCATTCCGCTGAGGCCATTGCCGCCGCTTACCTGCGTCAGCAGCTCGCCGCGCGCCCCGCGCCCGAGGATGTGTCCGATGCTCCGGTCTTCGACAAACCCGGCGACAAGGACCCGCGCACCCGCGAAAAGTTCGAGGGCGGCACCTGGTTCAAGGTCTCCGTCGGCCGCAAGCACAAGGCCGAGCCGCGCTGGCTGCTGCCCATGCTGTGCAAGGCCGGCAACGTCACCAAGACCGCCATCGGCTCGATCCGCATTTTCGACACCGAATCCATCTTTGAAGTCGCCGCCCAGAAGGCCGACGCCTTTGCCCGCAGCATCGAGAAGAACGGCTCGGGCGAACGCGGCGTCACCATCTCCGCTGTCGACGGCCCCGGCGAACGCCGCTCCGGTCCGCCCCCGTCCCAGCGTCGTCCCCCAGGTCCCGTCGAACGCTACGACCCCAACGCACCGCGCCCCGAGCGCGCCGACCGCAAGGCCCGCTATGGCTCGGCTGGCCTCCGCCCGGATGATCTTGAAGCTCCGGCATCCACCGGCGGCTGGAACCCCGCAGGCGACGAACCGCGCGCCCCACGCCCGGACTTCGACAAGCCCCGCCCGCCCAAAGTGAGCAAGGCTCCGCCAAGCAAGGACAAGGGCAAGCCCAAATGGGCCGGCAAGCCCGCCGATGGCGCCCCCTTCGCCAAGAAGGAAAAGCCCGCCAAGAAAGACCACAAGCCAAAGCGCAAACCACAGGTCTAGGGCACCGGCCGAAGTTCTCCCCCCTTCTCCCCTCGTGGGAGAAGGTGCCCGAAGGGCGGATGAGGGGGCACGCGCAACCCAAGGCCCGCTCGTGGCATTCACACCCGCCGGCGTTCCCTCGGGCTTGACCCGAGGGCCACTCTCAGCACAGCACAGGCAGCGGAATACCCGCGGATCAAGTCCGCGGGCAGCACCGGTGGGTGAAATGTGGAAGTGGGCTAAGCCTACTTCCGCGCCTTCACATCGATCTCCGGCTTGGCCACCGCCCCGCCATTCGTCACCGAACCCGCCAGCCCATCCAGCGTCCCCCCGCTCAGCCCCAGCTCGCTCATCAGCGCATCGATGAGCGGCGCTTGGCTGCGATAGCGCAATGCAGCCGCCACCGCCTGATCGGCCAGACCGCCGCCGGCAACACCCGCACCTTCGCCGCCACCATTCTGGCTCGACCCATTCAGCCCATCGACATGCAGGATCTTGATCCCGTCTATATTCTGCATCGGCTTGACGCTCTCGGCGATGATCTGGGGCAGGGCCTCGATCAGCTTGATCCGTACCTGCATGGCGATCTGCTCGGCGTTGAGCGTGTTGCTCGCCTCGTTGACATTGCGCTTGCCCTCGGCCTCGACCTTGTAGATGGCCGCCAGCGCCTCGGCGCGCAGCTTTTCGGAATCGGCCGAACCCTTCGCCGCCACGCGCACCTTCTCGGCGTCTGCAGTAGCGCCGATGCGTACGGCCTCGGCCCGGTCCGCCGCCGCCGCCTTCTCGGCCTCGGCCGCCACGGTGATCGAGATCGCCGCCTGCTCGGCTGCCTTGCGGGCTTCGATCAGCTGGATCGCCTTTTCGCGTTCCGCCACCGCCGTCTGCCGCGATGTCGTGACCTCCTCTGCGGCCTTTGCCGCGAGGGCGCGCGCCTCGTCAGCGGCAGCGTCGGCAACGGACTTCTCCTTGCTCTTCACTGCCACGGCAATGTCGCGCGCCTGCTCGGCCAGTGAGATTTGCTTGGCCTTTTCCACCGCCGCTGCTTCCACGGCCAGTGCCGTGGCAATCTCGCGTTCCTGCACGATCTGGCTCGAGGCAATATCGGACTCGCGCACCTGCTGCGCCGCCAGGATGCGCGCTTGTTCGGCTTCGCGCTCGCGATCCGATTGCTGCTGCTTGATCAGCGAGCTCTGCTCGGCCTGCCGCACCTGGATTTCACGCTCCTGTTCCAGTCGCGCAAACTCCTGGTCGCGGCTGATCTGGTATTTCTGCGCCTGGGCATCGAAATTCTTGCGCTCGATCAACACCTGCGTTTCCTGCTCGATGTCGTTGCGGGCCTTGCGCCGTTCCTCGATCGCCTGCGTCAGTTTGGTGAGACCTTCCGCGTCGAAGGCATTGTCCGGATTGAAGAATTCGCGATTGGTCTGGTCGAGCCCGGTCAGCGACACCGATTCCAACTCCAGCCCGTTCTTGAGAATGTCTTCCGACACGGCCGCCTGCACCTTCTGCACGAAGTTTACGCGCTGCTCGTGCAATTCCTCCATCGCCATCTCGGCCGCCACCGCGCGCAGCGCATCGACGAACTTGCCTTCCACCAGCTCCTTGAGCGCCGCCGGCTCCATCGTCCGCCGGCCCAGCGTCTGCGCCGCATTGGCGATGGATTCGATCACCGGCTGCACGCGCACATAGAACTCGGCCTGCACATCGACGCGCATGCGATCCTTGGTGATCAGCGCCTGGTCCGCCGCGCGCCGCACTTCGAGCCGCAGCGTGTTCATGTTGACCGGGATCTGCTCATGCAGCACCGGGAACACCAGCGCGCCGCCATTCATGATCACCTTCTGCCCGCCAAAGCCGGTGCGCACGAAGCTCACCTCCTTGGACGACCGGCGATAGAGGCGCGCAAACACCATGCCGATGGCAAAGAGCGCGACGAGGATCACGGCAAGTATGATCAGGATGTCGTTGAGGGATTGGGACACGGGGCTGAACTCCTGGATCGGGGTTGGCGGCGTTGCTTGGATAGTGGTTGTCGGCAGAGTATTCGGATCAGGCGGCGGCGCTAGGTCGACAATGTCCTGGGTCGTCGTCGGCGGCGGGATGTCGGGCAATGGCCCGGCGTCGCCAGGCGGCGTCTTGGCCTTGGGCATCAGTCAGCCGGTTTGAGTTTGGTGATCGCTCGGTAGACCGGCCCCTCCTGGGCAATGATCACCACCTCCGAACCCTCCGGCATGTTCGGCTCGCCCTCATCGGGCTCAACCAGCACGTAATGCGTCTTGCCGTGAATATCTGTGAGCTTTGCTTCAGCCGGATGACCCTTGCCGGCTATGCCGCGGAACACCGTCGCGACCCGACCGACAAAAGCCTTGGTGCTGACGGCCTCGCTCTCTTCCTTGGGCATGATCCTGGCCAGCGCCAGCCCGACATGCCGCGTCACAAAGGCCGCACCAATGGCAGCGGGCACGCTGGCGATCCAGGGGTCGATGGCAAAGCCGATCGTCCGGCGCAGCACATCCTGCCCGATGAAACCGATGAGCCCGAAGCTGGCGGAGATGAGGATGAGCACGACGAGGGCAGGGAGCTTGCCGAAGCTCAGCCAGCTCAGCGTCTGGCTCAGAGGCCCAAGCTCTACCCCATCGACGTCAGCATCGAA
This sequence comes from Devosia lacusdianchii, assembly GCF_022429625.1. Lineage (NCBI taxonomy): Bacteria > Pseudomonadati > Pseudomonadota > Alphaproteobacteria > Hyphomicrobiales > Devosiaceae > Devosia > Devosia lacusdianchii. Next base: position 1,452,583 of record NZ_CP092483.1, read on the forward strand.
ATCCGGCAGGGCGCTGTCGACCACGGCCGACGGCTGGGCGCCGAGCAACAGGCCCAGCAATTCGATCAATGCAATGGCAAGAGTCAGCCCAAGCGCGACGACGAACGGCGCAGTCTCGCTTGCAAACACGTCCATCGGCTAGCCTCCTGCTGGTCGATTGGGCCTGATTGTCCGTCGGTTCGGACTGTACAATTCTATATCGAGGCCGCAGCCCCCCGGGTCAAGATTGCGATCTCTTTATCAGACAGTTTCAATTGCACCGGTTTTCACTGTCGCCGCGCCGATTTGCTTGGCCAGTTCTGCGATGTCGTCGGCGAATTTCGTCGCGCCGAGATCGGTATGTTCCGACCAATGCCCGAACTTGCGCAGCATGGGCAGGAATGCCGCCAATTCAGCCGCATCCCAGCCACTGAGAAAATCACCCATAATCAGGAACTTGTAGGCGCGCACCGCCCGCACCACTGTCCGTCCGGCATCGGTCAGCTCGATGATCGTGCGCCGCGCATCGGCCTGGCTCACAGCCCGCCGCGCGTAGCCCATCTCCACCATCTCGCTGACCACCCGGCTCGCGCGCGACGGGTCGATGGCGAGCCGCTCCGCAACCGATGCCACCATGGTTTCGCCGGCGGCCATCTCGCCGAATTCATCGACCGGTGCCTCGATCGCGAACAGTACGTCGAGCTGTGCCAGGTCCAGCCCGATCTTGAGGTCCGCCAGGGCCCGGTGTCCCAGTTCGCGCTTCTGCGCCCGCCGCCGCCAATTCTGCAACAGGGCATCGATGCCGATCGTCGCCTCGGCCGTGGCCTCCGAGATTCCGGCCTTGCGCAACAGCAGGTTGATGTCGGTCGTGCCGCCGGTATGGGGCATGGCAGTCCTCGCAATTTCGCATGCTTCTCACAATTGCATGCTATTGACATGTAATTGCTGTAGGCAGATATATGCCTCAGTAACGCAATCCGCAAGTGAACGGCCGAATCCGGCCTCACCTGCGGGCAAAGGATCGCCCAATGTCCGAGAACACTCAATCCGTCGACGCGTCGCAGACGCGTTCGGCCGCCGACGCGTCGCAGGCGCAGTCGGTGGGCCTTATCATCGGTGCTGTTGCCGTCACGCTGCTGCTGGCCTCGCTCGGCCAGACCATCGTTTCGACTGCCTTGCCGACCATCGTCACCGAGCTCGGCGGCCTCGATCACCTCACCTGGGTGGTCATCGCCTATTTGCTGAGCTCCACCGTGGTCGCGCCGATCTACGGCAAGCTGGGCGACCTCTATGGTCGCAAGATCGTGCTGCAGGCCGCCATCGTCATCTTCCTGATCGGCGCGACGCTATCGGCCTTCGCCAATTCCATGACCTTCCTCATCCTCGCTCGCACGGTGCAGGGTCTGGGCGGCGGTGGCCTCATGGTCGTCGCCATGACTGTGGTCGCCGATATCATTCCACCCCGCCAGCGCGGCAAGGTTCAGGGCATTTTCGGCGCCGTCTTCGGGGTGGCCACCGTTGTTGGTCCGTTGCTCGGCGGCTTCATCGTCGAACACCTGAGCTGGCGCTGGATTTTCATCATCAACCTGCCGCTCGGCCTGCTGGCGCTCGCCGTTATCGGCGTCGCCCTCAAGCCACGGGCGGATCGGGTCTCGCACAAGATCGACTATATGGGCTTCGTCCTGCTGACCGCGGCGCTCTCTGCTTTCGTGCTGGCCACCAGCCTGGGTGGCAACACCTTCCCCTGGCTGTCGGTACAAATCATCGGCCTCGTCGCTCTTGCGGCCGCAACGCTCGCGGCCTTCATCTGGGTTGAAGCCCACGCGTCCGAGCCGGTGCTGCCGCTCCAGCTCTTCCGCAACAACACCTTCCTGGTCACCAATTCCATTGGCTTCCTCGTTGGCATGGCCATGTTCGGGTCGATCACCTTCCTGCCCATGTATCTGCAGATCGCCAAGGGCATATCGCCCACCAATTCGGCGTTCCAGCTTCTGCCCATGATGGTCGGCCTCATCGGCGCCTCGACCCTGTCCGGCTTCGTCATGAGCAAGACCGGCCGCTACAAGATCCTGCCAATCCTGGCGACGGTAGTCCTCTTTGTCGGCCTGCTGCTGCTCGGTATGATGCGTCTGGATACGCCCGACTGGCAGATCGCCGTCTATATGTTCATCGTCGGCCTCGGGATCGGTCCGGTGAACAGTGTCGGCGTCACTGCAACCCAGAATGCCGTGCCGCGGTCCCTCGTTGGTGTCGCCACCGCCGGCTCGACGCTGTTCCGCCAGATTGGCGGCTCCATCGGCGTCTCGGTCTTCGGCGCCATCTTCTCGAGCGGCCTCGCCGCGCAACTGGGCGACGTGATGCCGGCGCATGGCCCGGGCGCGTTCAACGCCAAGGCCATCGCCGAGCTACCGGAAGCTGTCCGCGTTCAGGTGCTCGAAGGCTTCGCCGCGGCCCTCCACCCGGTGTTCCTCACCGCAGCCGCTGCGGCGATCATCGCCTTCGGCCTGTCCTTCCTGCTCAAGGAACTGCCGCTGGCCACCACGCTGCGCACCGAACCCGAGGCCGAGATCGATGCCGAGGAACACGCCACCGCTGCCGCTGTTGGCGCACCCATCGTCGCATCGCGCTAGTCCCATGCTTCCCCAGACCATCTCATGGCCCGGGGAAGCTCTTCCGCTTTCCCACTGCCCCACCTATGTCTTTGCGGCGCGTGGACGACCTCGCGTTTTCGCTCATCGGCCGGGACGACCCGCCAATGCAAGGAGAGATCCCAATGGCTTGGGTCTATCTCGTCATCGCCGGCCTGTTTGAGATGGGCTGGGCGATTGGCCTCAAATACACCGACGGCTTCACCAAGCTCGTTCCCACCACGCTCACCGTCGGCGCCATGATCATCAGCGTCGTGCTTCTGGGCATCGCCCTTCGCGACCTGCCTGTTGGCACGGGCTACGCCGTCTGGACCGGCATTGGCACCGTCGGCACCGCGCTGCTCGGCATGTACCTGTTCGGCGACCCGGCAACCGCTGCCCGTCTGGCCAGTATCGGCCTGATCGTTGCCGGCATCATCGGGCTCAAGCTGGTGTCATAAGGAACTAACGCTTCCCGCAGGTTTGGTCTGCGGGAAGTACCCATAGCTTCAATCGGTTAGGCGGATTCTCGGAATCAGTCGGCCAGCGCCTTGAATCACTTTCTCAGTTGCCCGACTGTGGCAAAAAAGCTGATGTTCCATCCGAACATGGGCCGCTCCCAAAATTGTTAATGGTCAAATCAGCTATCCTTGTTAGATTCACGGCATAGGAATGCCGAACTCGCGTCGCCGGCCCCCCAATAGTCTTGGAGAGCAATAGTGCCCTTGCGCTGGCAGGAAGTGGCTGTGCCACTGTTCGTAATCGTTTCGCTTCTGGTTCTGAAATACGTCCCCTTTACCGCCGGTCTGCCGCTTGCTCGCGCTGCGGGTGTTGTCGCCTTTGGCTATGCAGCTTTCCTTGCATTACGCCTCGTACAGAGCGAAGAGGCCGTCAGCGTCGATGGCTGGTCGGAACTGCGGCCATCGATGGTCGAATATTTCGCCTGCTACGGTGCGGCCGCCCTTGCCGTGGTGCTGATGTCCGCCGTCATTTTCATCGGCGGTACCAAGCACGTCGAAGCAACCCAGATGCTCGCTACCTTCGCCGCCTCGGTCTTGCTGGGGGCAGGGGCCATTGGCATTGGCCTCGGCGGCCTGTTCAACCGCGTCCGCTGGAACAATACCCTGCTTGAACACAAGACCGCCTTTGGCCGCGAGACCAAGCTGGCCTGGTCCGACGTGCGGGTTGTCCGCCCCAACTGGCGTGGTGTCACCATCACCACGCACGACGCTCAAAAGGTCACCTTCTCCCAATTCCACTCCGGCGCCGCCCAGCTTGCCATCCACGCGACCAACCGCGCCCGCCGCAACGCCGAAACGAGCACGAAGGCTTTCGCGACCCTCTGAGCTGGCCGCAGAAAAATCGCTCCGATGGAGCTTTTTGGCCCGGAGGCCACGAAGGCTGCGCCCGAATGATTGGGCTGTGTGCAAGTGAAAGGTGTTGGTGAGGGCAATATCCAATACACGCACCAGCGTTCCCTCGGGCTCGACCCGAGAGCCACTCCCAACACGGCACAAGCGGCGATAGACCTCGGATCAGCCGAAGGTGACGATCGAGCAAGCGGCAATCTCCACCACCACGATGTCATTCCGGCCCCCGGGTCGCTTCGCGCCCGAGGACAGGCTGCGGCCGTAATCAATGTCCGTGGCGATCCGCGCCAATCACCCCTTCGCCAATCACACCCACCGGGTCGTCACCCTCGGGCTTGACCCGAGGGCTCTGCACTTTCTGAGCGCCGGCTAAAGCATAGACCCCTCGGGTCAAGCCCGAGGGTGACGATCGAGGGCGAGGATGACACTCCCACCCTATTCCCCTTATCCCCGCCCTCAACACCCATGCCATACTTCCCCCGTTGCCCACGTCAGAGCCCAGTCATGACGAGTGATGGTCGTGGGGATAGCCGGAGGAGGAGGGGTCGCCTTCCTTGTGCGGGGGAAATTCGGCAGCCGCGCCTGCAATATTGGTAGCGCCTGAACCCGGACCCGCTAGACAACCCGGCATGGTGGCGAGGCAACTGCCTCAACACAAACTACCCATCGAGGCAGATGCCTCGCCACCATCGCTCTACTCGCGGGCGAACACGGGACGACACGACAACCGCACCACAGGCGGCGCTTCCGCACGCATTCACGTCGCGAATGCCGCCCATCACCCCAATTCAATTGAGCGCCGGCCCGCCCTCGGCTACTTTCGCGCCATGAACCAATCTGTCGCCATTCGCACCGCCCGCTCGGTCTGCCCGCATGATTGCCCATCCGCCTGCGCGCTAGATGTCGACATCATCGATAACGGCACCATCGGCCGCGTTCGTGGCGCCAAGGATGATCCCTATACGGCCGGCGTCATCTGCGAAAAAGTCGCCCGCTACGCCGAGCGCGTCCACCACCCGGAGCGCCTGACCCAGCCGCTGCGTCGTGTCGGCCCCAAAGGCGCCGGCCAGTGGCAGCCCATCTCCTGGGACGAAGCCCTCGACGAAATCGCCGCTCGCTTCACCGCCATCGAAGCCGAACACGGCGCTGAAGCCATCTGGCCCTATTACTACGCCGGCACTATGGGCCACGTGCACCGCGACGGCATCGACCGCCTGCGCGCCGCCAAGGGCTATTCCCGCCAATACGACACCATCTGCACCGGCACCGCCTGGCCGGGCTTCATCGCCGGCACCGGCATGCTCGGCGGCGTCAATCCCGAGCAGATGGCCGAAAGCGACTGCGTCGTCATCTGGGGCACCAATGCCGTGCACACCCAGGTCAACGTCATGACCCATGCCATGCGCGCCAGGAAGGAACGCAAGGCCAAGGTCGTCGTCATCGACATCTACGAAACCGCCACCATGGCCCAGGCCGACATGGGCCTCGTGCTGCGCCCCGGCACCGACGGTGCGCTGGCCGTTTCGGTCATGCACATCCTGCTGCGCGACAACCTCGCCGATCGCGCCTACATGGCCAAATACACCGACTTTGGTCCCGACTTCGAAGCCCATCTCGCGACCAAAACGCCGGAATGGGCCGCCGAGATCACTGGCCTTTCCGTCGAGCAGATCACCGCCTTCGCCCACCTCGTCGGCACCACTCCGCGCAGCTACTTCCGCCTCGGCTATGGCTTCACCCGCCAGCGCAATGGTTCCACCGCCATGCATGCGGCACTCTGTATCCCCGCCATGACCGGCGCCTGGCAGCATCGCGGCGGTGGCGCCTTCCACTCCAATTCCGGTACCTGGAAGCTCGACAAGTCCCGCCTCGAAGGCACGCATCTGCAAAAGGGCGACCCACGCTGGCTCGACATGTCCGAAATTGGCCCCATCCTGTCAGGCGACGCCAAGGCTCTCAAGGGCGGCGGTCAGGTCAAGGCCATGATCGTCCAGAACACCAACCCGGCCTCGGTCGCGCCCGACCAGACGCGCACCCATGCTGGCTTCGCCCGCGAGGACCTCTTCCTCGTCGTGCACGAACAGTTCATGACCGAAACGGCTGAGTTTGCCGATATCGTCCTGCCGGCCACCATGTTCCTCGAACACAATGACTATTACACCCGTGGCGGCCACACCCGTGTCCTCTACGGCCCCGCCGTCATCGAGCGCCTCGCCGGCACCAAATCCAACCACGAAGTCATCAACGCCCTGGCCCTGCGCCTCGGCCTCGACGACGACATTTTCCGCACCACCGACCGCGACGTTGTCGCCGAAACCTTCCGCCGCTCGAACTATCCCGATCTGGCTGAGGTCGAGAAGTCGGGCTTCGTCGATCGCGAGCGTCCCGATTCCGTCGCCCGTTTTGCCGACGGCTTTGCCTGGCCCGACAAGCGCTTCCGCTTCGCCCCCGACTGGGAGGCAACCCGCATTAAGAAGGGCTATCTCTGGACGTGCGATCCCGCCGATATGCCGCGCTTCGCCGACCATTGGGACATCATCGAGGCTGCCGATGCGGAGCACCCGTTCCGCCTCGCCACCAGCCCGGCCCGTGCCTTCCTCAATTCCAGCTTCAACGAAACCCCCGGCAGCCAGAAGCGCGAAGGCGTTCCCTCGGTCTTCATCCATCCCGATGACGCTGCACGGCTCGGCATTGCCGACGGCGAATTCGTCACCGTCGGCAATGGCAGGGGCAATGTCGACCTCACCGCCCGTATCCGCACCGGCCTGCCCACCGGCGTGCTGATTGCCGAGGGACTGCACCAGAACAAGGCCCACCGCGGCGGCAAAGGCATCAACACCCTGACCAACGCCACGCCAGCCCCACCCTTCGGCGGCGCCACCTTCCACGACGCAGCGGTCTGGATCAGGCGGGCTGAGCTTCAGTAGCGCATTTGGCACCCCCACTCACTGCACGTCACCCTCGGGCTTGACCCGAGGGCTCTTCACTTGCCGAGTGCTGATGAAGTGCAGTCCCCTCGGGTCAAGCCCGAGGATGACGATCGAGTTTGCAGGGCGCGTCACGCGACGTAAGCCCCCCAAAAGAAATACCCGGTCATGAACAGCCCATAGATAATCACCGCCACGCGAATCCATTGCGTGGGGATCAAATGGGCATTTCGTGCCGCGACATAGCCGCCGACGACGACACCAACCAGGGCGATCGAGCCATGGTACCAGTCGATCGACCCGCTCAGCGCGAACCGCGCCACCGCGACCAGCGCCACGGTCGACGAGATGAACAGCTTCAGCCCGTTCATCGCGTGGATGTCGCTCATCCCCGCGGTGGCGAGGAAAGCGAGCAGCAGAATGCCCAGCCCGGCATTGAAGAACCCGCCATAGACGCAGACGCCGGCGAGGAACAGCAGCAGCAGCGCCGTCCCCGCCACCTTCATGCCGCGCCGCCCGCCACCATGCGCTGCCACGAGCCCATTGAGCCGGTTGCCGAAGATGAACAGCAGCACGGCAAACAGCATCAGCCACGGCACCACCAGCGAGAACAACTCGTCCGACACCACCAGCAGCAGTTCCGCGCCCACATAGCCGAACACCGCCGCCACGATGCCGTAGAGCACCAGCCGATCCTTGTACTTGGCCATGGCGTGCCAATAGCCAAACGCTCCGCTCACATAGCCGGGCAGGGCGGCATAGGTGTTCGACGCATTGGCAATCACCGGCGGCACCCCCGCCAGCAGCAGGGCTGGGAACACGATAAACGAGCCACCGCCCGCCAAAGAGTTCAACGCCCCGCCTATCAGGCCGGCTACCAGCAGAAACAACGTCTCGATCATCAGCTCTGTCCCCAACCCACGATGTCATTCCGGCTAAGGCCGGAATCCATCCTGAGGGCTCTCAGCAATGCCCATACCCCCAGAAAACACCCCGGCCCAACACATTTGTCTGATTGCAGCCATCACCCGAAACGATCGCAGCCCAGCCATGCCGTTGACAAAACCCGCGCTGGGGATCATATCGCGCTCAGGTCGCTGGCACCCGCCGCTCGCCGGAAGCAATTCCGACGGTGAAGTCCAGACCAAGCGAAAGACACGAACTCCGGTTCATCTTTGCGAGGCGCACCATGGCAATGCGAGCTCCCATGAAACAGTCGCCTCATGCAAATGAGAGGACCTAAGTCATGTCGTTTTCACTGGATATTCCGTCCGCCCAAACCCTCAAATCCGAAGCAAAGGCTCTGCGCGAAGAGCGCTCGAGGGCCGGCGAAACCTTGTCTCACGGCGCCGCCCTTGAGGTCGTCGCCCGTGCCCACGGTTTCCGCGACTGGAACACCGCCCGCGCCTCGCTACCCGACCGCGTGGCCGCTCCGTTCCAGGTCGGCAACCGGGTCAAGGGGCTGTACCTCGATCAGCCATTCACCGGCATGCTCATCGGCGTGCAGCTGATGAGCGATATGCAGCACTATAAGGTGACCGTGAATTTTGACGAACCCGTCAACGTCACGCCCACCTTTATGTTCGCCGCTCACCGCCAGCGCGTCGTCGCCACCGTGGATATCCACGGCATCTCGTCGGCCCTACGCGGCAACGGCAATCCGCAAATGGTGCTGCGGCGAGCATGACCGCCGCATCTGATGGAAGGCAGGTCACCAATAAGTGGCCTTGCCTTCCATCGTAAAGCGCCGATATATCGACGCACTCCCTACTAAAACGGATATGGCGATGACCACCCAGACCAAACCGATCGAGGCCTACTCGCTGCCCACCCCGAACGGGCAGAAGGTCCACATCCTGCTCGAAGAATTGGGCGTCCCGTGGAATTATCACCGCATCGATATCGGCAAGGGCGAACAATTCACCCCCGAATTCCTGGCTATCTCACCCAACAACAAGATTCCCGCCATCGTCGACCCCGAGGGCCCTGATGGTCAGCCCATCTCGATCTTCGAATCTGGCGCTATTCTCAAATATCTCGGCCTCAAGTTCGGCCAGTTCTACCCGACCGACCCGCGCCAGCAGGTCAAGGTCGATGAATGGCTGTTCTGGCAGGTTGGCGGCTTCGGCCCGATGCTGGGCCAGAACAACCACTTCAACGTCTACGCACCCGAGAAAATCCCCTATGCGCAGAAGCGGTATACCGACGAAACCCACCGCCTGTTCCGCGTGCTGAACAAGCAGCTTGAGGGCAGGGACTACATTGCCGGCGACTATTCCATCGCCGACATCGCCAGCATCGGCTGGGCCCAGGGCTGGGAGCGCTACGGCATTTCGCGGACCGAACTGCCGAATTTCGCTGCCTGGCTCGACCGCCTTAATGCCCGTCCCGCCGTGGCGCGTGGCCTCAACTGGGGTAAAGACACCCACGTGAACAACCTGGCCACCGACAAGGAAGCCCAGAAGATTCTGTTCAATCAGCGCTGACTATTGGCTGGCCTCAACCTCGGGTTCGGGTATCACCCTGACCCAATCCTCGCCCTGGCAGATGACGTTGAACAGAACACAGCCATTGAGCCGTACCGCATCCGGTCCCAGCATTTCCATATAGCCCGAATAGATGTTGCCATCCTGCGGGTTATAGACCTCTCCGTCATATATCCCCGGCTTGCTGCCGGGCCTTAAGGTGACGATCTGTAATCCCAGCATTGGCCGGTTGCGCAGTTCTGGGTCTTTGTTGCGCGCATCGGTAAAGCTCTCGACCGGCATACTCTGTGCTGCCGCGATTTCCTCCGGAGTCAGTCCTTCGGTCGGCACCACGATTTTGCTGAGCGTCCCGCACCAGCCCTCAGGGCAGGGGGCAATGGTTACTTCCGACAGCAGCAACGTGCGCCAGATGCCCTCGATCGGATCCGCGATGATTGGCACGGGCTCCTGTGACACGGCTGCCATCGTCCCGCCAAGCACTGCCGCCAGCACCAGTATCGACCTGATCCAGTTTCCCATCCCGACGCACTCCGCTAGCCAAGCTCGTTTCCCGATTCGAGCATCGCGCACCTGACGATTACCCGCCATTCTCCCACCGAACAAACCAATTAGCGGTCGCAATGCCGGTAGAAGTGCCCGCTTGGCTTCACTGTTGTTCGTCCAGCGCCGCTGGCGGCAGAAACCGCTTGCCATCCCCCACCTCGCCCGCTATCCAGCCCGTGCCGGAGAGGTGGCCGAGTGGTCGAAGGCACGCCCCTGCTAAGGGCGCAGATGGTGATGAACTGTCTCGAGGGTTCGAATCCCTTCCTCTCCGCCATTCCCCATGGTTTGAGTTTTCAACAACCTGGAATTCCGGGCTCCGCCAGCTTTGGCCGCGAGCGGCGGCGGTTCGTACAAATTGAGCTTCATTGCTCATAATCCCGAAGCACAAAACTCACGGCTCCCTATCGATTGTCCCGCCCCGATGGAGGTCGCGGATGAATATGAAGGTAGTACGTGCGGCAGCGACCGGCCTGGTCCTTGGCGGTCTCGTCCTGGCACCCAGGGAAATGCTGGACGTGGTCCGCTGGGTGGCGGTTGCGGCAATCATCGCTGGCGCGGCCTGGCACTACTTGCTGCGTGATGCCTCCCGGCCCCAGGCGAACCCAACGGGTCAGCCAGTCAACTCCGGATCGTCGGCTGTACTCGTGGTGTCGATTACTGATTCCGCGGGCCGAACTGTCGAGACTGCCGAACGGCAATTGTTCAAGAACGCAATAATGCAATGCGTTCGCGCAAGTGACCGCGTGGCCGACATTGACGGGCGGCTGTATTCGATCCACCTGCTCAATGTGGCCCCGGACCTTGCTGAAGGAATAGGCAACCGCATCTGCGAGCAACTCCAGGACCTCATTGTCTTCGATAATGCTGGAGCCATCAAACAAATTGGCGTCAGTGTTGGTGGAGTTACTTCGTTTTCTGGTCCTCTGCCGGACGGACAGAGAATTGCTCGAGAGAATCTTGCCAAGTTAGAGAAAATGCGGGGTGTGAACGTTCTGATGTCTAGGGCGGCGTGAGACTTTCCGGCAACATATCAGCTGCCGAATTCTTGTTGGCCTAGCTCAACGCTTGCTCGAAGTTATGTGATGCAGTAATCATGAACCCTCGTGGAGGGGGCTCATGCGATTTTCGTTGATGCGTAGCGCGGTTGCGGGACTGGTATTGTTCTGCACCGCTGGGACTATTCAGGCTGCCGACCTTGCGGGTGGTTACCGCGGGGCGTGCGTTTCCTATTCGCAGTCCGATCTCGCCAATCAGTCACCCGACGTTATCCGTCAAACCGTGTGGTCCAATCTGGACAATGCCAAGAGTGCCATGAACGAGCCGTCGGTTCTGGCTTCCACGCGCCCATCCTTCGTTTGGGCGATGGAAGCGCGCTGGGCCTGCGAGGCTGCGGCCGGTTACTTGGAAACCGGTCATTTCGACACTGCGTCAATTCAGAAGTGTGATTGCTTTTACCAGCGTCACCTCTCGTTCAGGTAGCGTGTAAGCACATGAATCTCGTTTTCATCAGGCGCGTACTTCTGTCCGGCGTGGCGCTCGTCGCCTTGTCCCATGCTGCGGCCGCCATGCCACTGCGCGACGCTGTGCAGATCGCCATGGAATCAAATCCAGAGATCGGGCAAGCGGTCCAGAATCACGATGCGACTGGGTTCGAGCTCCGTCAGGCGATCGGGCTTTTCTCGCCACGCGTCGATCTCGAAGCGTCCGCTGGCGTGCAGCTTCTCGACAACCCGTCGCGTCGCGCCCTCAATATTAGCGGCGACGCGCTCTTTCCGGCCCAGGTGGGCCTTGTCGCGACGTTCGACCTGCTCGATGGCGGTTTCCGCGATGCCGAGGTTGCCCGGCAATCGGCTCGTGTTGACAGCGCCTCCTACCGCGTTCTTGAGCGCAGCGAATACATCGCCCTCCAGATCGTCCGGGTTTACTACCAGGTCCTTCTCCAGCAGCAGATCGTTGGTCTGACCCGCGAAAATGTAGGCTTCCACGAAGCGATGGTCACCGACGTGGCCTCGGCGATCGAGAGCGGCCAGCTCACCGAAGCCGATCGCTTCCAGTCGATCGAACGCCTGGCTGCCTCCCGCGCGCGCCTTACTGAGGCCGGTGTCGAGCTGGCCGCGGCCCAGATCGAGTTCAAGACACTTGTCGGCATGATGCCCGGCCCTGTGAGCGCGCCTCCGCGCGCCGCGGGTGCGATCGCTGACTCGCTGGAAATCGCCATCGCCAAGGCGATCATCAACAACCCGCGCATGCTGACGGCGGGCGCGGATATCGATGCCGCGTCGGCGCTGGTCGATCAGGCTGAGTCCGCTTTCAGCCCCAAGCTGTCGCTTGAGGGGCGGGTTGCCACCGGATACGACATTTCCGGCAGCGACAACATGACTAACGATGCCAGCCTGCGCCTCTCCATGCGCTGGAACATCTTTGACGGCGGCATCAAGGAAGCGCAGGTTCAGGAAGAAATCCGCCGCGAAAGCGAAGCAAAGCTGGTCTTCGACCAGACGGTGCGTGAAGTAGAGCAGGCGGTTCGCGAATCCTGGCTGCGCCTCAAGAGCCAGGCGGAACTGGCGAATGTCTACCAGCAGCAGTTGACCTCGTCTTCGGAGCTGATCGGCTCCTATCGCGAGCAATTCAATATTGGTGAACGTTCCTTGCTCGACGTTCTCGATGCACAGAACACACGCTTCAATGTTCAGGTGCTGCAGCAGACGGCGCAGTACAGCGTCATGTTCGCCGAGTACCGCGTTCTCGCCGCAAGTGGCGACCTGCTGTCCTTCATCGGCGTAGCCGCAGACCCGACGGCCGTGGCGGATACGCGGGCCGCGACAGACACCCCGTCGTGGGAAAATGCCGAGCCGCGGGCACGTCAGCCGCTAACCATTCCGACCTACGGCAATTGACCGGCCGCCTAGTTTGACTGCCGATATGGTATTAGCCGGCAGTCGGAGGCGTAATCAGTTGTTACGAGAGCGATAGATGGACGCGGCAGTTACGCCCGATGTCGTCGCTCACGATGAGCGACCGATCGATGTCATCCTCGAATGTGTGCGCTATCTCGCACGGGCCTGGCGGAAGTCGGACTCTGCGGCGCTGCTGACGGCTGGCCTGCCGCTTAAGGATGGGCTGCTTGGACCCGAGCAGGTTGAGGCGGCCTTCGGGCGGATTGGCGTCAGTGTCCGCCGCGCACACGTTGCCCCTGCGCGCCTGCGCGAGTTCGATTTTCCTGCCCTGATCTTCCCCGAAACGCGCTCGCCTGTCGTGCTGCTCGAACGTGCCGGCAGGCGCTCGTTCAGGGCCTACGATCCCGAGCAGCACGCCGAAGTCATCCTCGACGGACGTGACATCAAGGGCAAGAGCTCCCAACATCTCTTGCTGGTGTCGCCAAACTATGAGGCCGTCCAGGAAGCATCGGGCAAGCGCCTGGCGCAGCAGGGCCACTGGTTCTGGTCGGCCGTAGCCGGCCATACCCGCAGCATCTGGTATGTGTTGCTTGCGGCCGCCTTCATCAATCTGTTCGCGCTCGCCTTCCCTTTGTTCACGATGAACGTCTATGACCGGGTACTGCCGAACGCATCGCAGACAACGCTTTGGGTGCTGGCGGTTGGGGTTACGGCGGTGGTCATCTTCGATACCCTGCTGAAATTGGCTCGCTCCGCCGTCATCGAATATGTCGGCCGCAGCATTGATTTCCGGCTGTCCTCCGCCTTGTTCGACAGAGTGCTAAATACCCCCATGGCCAAGCGCCCGGAATCCACCGGCGCGTTCGTCAGTCGCATCGGGCAATACGAGGTGCTGCGCGAATTCGTGGCCGCCAGCTCGCTGGTCATGTTCGTCGATGTCCTGTTCCTGGGCGTCTTCGCCTATATTATCGCCGTGTTGATCGGCTGGCTGGTCGTATTCCCGCTCATCGCCGGCGTCATCGCCATTATCGTGACCTTGATCGTGGGCAGCATGTCGGGCCGCGCCGTGAAGGCCGCTCTGAGTGAATCTTCCGCGCGAAATTCCGTTCTTGTCGAAGCCCTGACAGCGGTCCAGACCGTGAAGGCCTCGCGGGCAGAGGGCCAATTGCTGCGCCGTTGGGACGCGGCTGTACTGGCATCGTCCCGTACGCAGGATCAGATCCGCAAATTGCAGGCCGTCGCTAGCAACACGACGGCCGCTTTATCCCAGCTTTCCCTCGTCGGGATTATCGTGGGCGGATCATACCAATTCGCGTCCGGCGATGTGACCACCGGTGCCATTATTGCGGCGATGATGCTGTCCAACCGGTTGATCGCGCCCATCGGCATGATCGCGTCGACCCTGTTGCGGGCCCGAACCGCGGTTGAGGCGTATCAGACGATCGATGCAATCATGAAGCTGCCCGATGAGCGCCCAAACCAGCAAAGCCCAATCCAGCGGGTGGTTCGGGCCGGCCGCCTCTCATTCAGCAAGGTCCGATTCGCCTATCCGGGCTCCAAGGTCTTCGTCCTCGATGGCATCAGCTTTTCAATCCAGCCGGGCGAGAAGGTCGGCATCATTGGGCGCATTGGGTCGGGCAAAACCACGATCGGCCGTCTGCTGGTCAATTTCCATACGGCCAGCGAGGGCGAGATCCTGGTCGATGGCATCGACATCGCCCAATATCACCCGGAGGACTTGCGTCGTGCAGTGGGCTTCGTGGTCCAGGACCCCGAAATATTCAACGGCACCGTTCGCGACAACATTCTGATGAGCGACCCGACCGCAAGCGAGGAGCGCCTGCTCAGCGCCGCGCGCAAGGCCGGCGTCGAGGACTTCGTCTCCAGGCATCCGCAGGGCTACGATATGCCGGTGGGCGAGCGCGGTATGCTACTGTCTGGCGGGCAACGCCAGGCTCTCGCGCTTGCCCGGGCAATGCTCGTCGAGCCAAAGGTGTTGTTCCTCGATGAACCGTCCAGTTCGATGGACCTGGCTACCGAAAGGCAGCTCATCAAGCATCTCGAAGCCAGCGTCGCGCCCGACCAGACCGTTCTGATCGCGACCCATCGCTACAGCTTGCTCTCCCTGGTTACGCGCCTCCTGGTCGTCGACAACGGTCGGCTGATTGCCGACGGTCCCAAGGATGCTGTATTGGCGCAACTGCGCGCTCGCGGGGAGGGCGGATGAACTTCTTTCGGCCGTCCCGCCGCAAGGATGCGCAACGGCTGGCATTGCCAGCCGATGAACCGCCACGGTCCTGGGCCTATGTCATCGCGATTATCGGCGCGACTGCTGCAGCTTTCCTGCTGTGGGCCAGTTGGGCCGAGGTCGATGAAATCAGCCGTGCCGAGGGGCGGGTGATCCCGTCGGGCAAGACACAGATCATCGAGAGCGCCGAGCAGGGTGTCGTCACCGAACTGTTGGTGCGATCGGGCGAACAGGTGTCTGCCGGCCAGCTGCTAGCGCGTCTCGACGATACGACGACCGCCTCCAGCGCGGGCGAGGTGGAGGCGCGTGTACTTGCGCTGCTCGCTCAGGTCGAGCGGCTGCGCGTCGAAAGCACGGGCGGTGCGGCCTTGGACTATACGTGCCCTGGCACCGTCCAGGATCAGGCTCCTGCCGTCTGTCTAGCCGAGACCGATCTGCTGAATTCCCGCCTCTCAAGCCTGGCCAGCACCAAGCTTGTTCTCGCGCAGCGCGTCGAGCAGCGGCAGCGCGAACTCAATGAGGTCGTTGCCAACAAGGCTCGCGTGGAGGGCAATCTCAGCATTTCGCAGGAGCGGCTGGCACTCATCACACCTATGGCCGAGCGCGGTCTGGCGGCGCGCACCGACCTTCTGGCTTTGCAGGCCGAAGTTGGCGACCTCTCGGGACAGATCGCGGCAGCAGAAGAGGGCATGGCTCGGCTGGAATCGGCGCTGCGAGAGGCCGAACTGCAGATGGAGCAAGCGGATTTGCAGTTCCGCCAGGAGGCGCTATCTGATCTGACCTTGCGCAGCGCCGAGTTGGCCAGCGCGCAGCAGCAATTGCGCGGCGCTGAGGATCGCGTGGCGCGGACCGACATCCGCTCGCCCGTGGATGGCGTCGTCAACAGCATCGACGTGACGACCATTGGTGCCGTGGTGACCGCCGGCGCCAAGTTGCTGGACATCGTACCCAAATCTGACTTCCTGCTGGTCGAGGCCAAGCTGCGGCCCGCCGACGTCGCCTTCGTCATCCCCGGTCAGAAGGCACGGATCAGTTTTTCCGCCTACGACTTTTCCATCTACGGCGGTCTCGAGGGCACCGTGGAGAACGTATCCGCCGACAGCATTGTCGACCAGAATACCCGCGAGACCTACTACCTCGTCACCATCCGCGCCGAGCGCGCTGCGCTCGACTACCGGGGGCAGGAACTGGCCATCCTGCCCGGCATGGTGACGACAGTGGACATTCTCACCGGGCGCCGTTCTGTCCTCCAATACCTCCTCAAGCCGATCAATAAGGTCCGGCAGGAGGCCTTCATTGAACGATAATCCCGAAGCCGCCGGCTCGCCGATGGACTGGGCTACGCCGATTTTCCGCACCGTAAGCACGGCATCGGGACGTCATGCCTTGCGGCTCGAGGCGGCGTTTTGGGATGCGCTCCAGGTTCTGGCACAGCAATCGGGTCGGCGGCCGACCGACCTGGTCCGCGAGATACTCGAAGTTGCCCGACCCGACAATATCAACGTCTCTCGCGCGGTCCGAAGCGCCGTTACCAAGCGCCTTCTGGATGAGCAGAGCCGCATGGCGCCATTGGCAGCGCCTTTGGCGGTCGTCCAGCTGATGCAGCTGGCGCCATCCCCGTCATTCGCGCTCGACCGCCAGAAGCGGCTTGTGCGCGTCAATGACGAGTTCTTGCGCTATCTTAAGACGATCGTGGCCCGAGCGCAGTCGCCAGATGGAGCCCAACTGACGCTGGATCGCCCGATCGAGCAGCTATTTGCCGAAATCCGGCCAGGAACGACCCTCGAATGCGCCATGTCCATTCGGGTCGACACCCATGAGCGGCGTACGCAGGTTCGCGTCGTCATTCCGCCGCCTGCACCCGCCAATGTTCTTGTTGGCTTCGTGCTGACCTGACCGATCCTAGAAGCCTTCGCCGGGGGCGACGGTGCTCAGGTTTACGGCCACATTGTTGGTTGGGTTGGTGAAGCCGTGGATATAGCTCTTACCGTCGGCAAACGACATGATCGGCATGTAGTTGCGAAGGCTGGCATCTGTCCGCAGCGAGTTGGAGAGATTGTCGAGCACATAGGGCGTACCGTCATAATGCGCTACCAGCACCGCGTGGAAGACCTGACGCCGTGTATCGGCTAGAACAACAACCTGCAGGTTTTCACTAGGGAAGCCGAGCGAGCGCAGCAACCAATACTTGGCAATCGCGTAGTCTTCGCAGTCGCCGCGACCCTTTGCTGACAATTCGGACATGGTCACCCAGCGGTCTGCCTGTCCCCAGGCATCGGCATCGGATTGGTAGGGCAGGGCGTTGTTGATCGCCCTGTTTACGAACCGCAGCAGCGGCTGCCCCGATAGATCCGTTGCATTGCGCTTGGCGGCCTGAGCTTTGCGCGCAAAGGGTGTGTTGCACTGGCTGAAACCGGAGCTGACGCAGGACGCCCCGAAAAACGCCCGATAGTCCCTGCTTGTCGCATCTATCCATTTGCCGGCGGCCGGCAACCGCGCAGCAGAAATCGCCACGGATTGAAAGACTCCGAGGGAAACAACGTTCGGTTTCTCTTGAACGATACTTGGGCTGCTGGTGATCGCCGGCGAATTGCTTTTGAAGTCCTGATCGATAGCGCTAGTTGTGCCGATCTGCGCTAGCGACAGAATTGAAATCGCAGCCGTCATCAATACTGATCGATATTTGTTGATACCGCGCTTGCGCATTTGCCCACCTCGTTGGTGAGGTGGACTTTCTCATCGCCGTATTGAGTTTCGCCAAATTTACTTGGTTTGTTTCGGTGAAATAGTTTCGATAAAACTTTATCGATCTTTGGACGGCGCGCGGCGGTACACCGATCCATCCGGCTACTCCGTCGGACCACACGCATATCCTGATATGCCTATGGATTAAGGTTAAGCAGATATTTCCGCGTCGAGCATACCAGGATATGTGAAGTACGGTGTGCCCCAATTGTGATTAGCATTTCGGTAAGACTATAACTCAACCAATATTTAACCATTCGGTCGATGGGTGTGTCATGGTTGAGCGTATTGACGGCGTTGTGAATGCCGACCAATTCGAGGGTGCGACGAACGAGGGCAACGTGCTTGTGGCCCAGGCGACCCCTCCAGCAGTCGAACCGCAACCAGTACCCGCGTTAGGTGAAACCGGGCAGCGTCTTGTCCTTGCGGTCGAGGAGGGCAGCGTCGTTCGTCTGCCGGCCGAGGCCAGCATTGACCAGCCGCGAGTCAATGGCACCGATCTCGAATTCGTTCAGGCGGATGGATCGGTCATCGTGGTGCCCAATGGCGCCATCGAAGGCCTGACCATCATGATCGGCGCGGTGGAAATCCCGCCCCAGACCGTGGCCGCCCTGTTTGCTGCCAACGACATCCAGGCCGCAGCCGGTCCCGCCGGTGGTGACGCCGCCCGCGGGTCGGGCGGTAATTTCGAAGTTCCCGTGGGCGGTATTGGCGACGCATTCGCGATAGGCGACCTGCTGCCGCCAACGGCGCTGTCCTTTGGTGGTGGCGTCGATCGGCCGTTCTACGAAGGTCTTCCCGACACGTCGCCGACCGTGGGCGGGAATGGCGCGAGCCTCCTCGACGACGACGACCTCCCCGGGGGCAATCCCGGTGGGCTCGGCGACGATGCTTCGGGCCCGCTGACCGGTACGCTCGTTCATGACTACGGCAATAACGGCGTTGGCAGCCTGTTGCTGACCGGCGCGACGTTCCCCGCTGGTCTCGGCTTCTCCTCCGCGGTCTCGCCTGACGGTCTGGTGCTGACCATCAGCCAGAATGGCATCGAAGTCATGCGCGTCACGCTGACCGACACCACGACGGGCGCCTATACGATCGAACAACTGGCCGCCATCCATCACCCAGGGGCGGGCGAAGACAACGTCGTGCTGGAAATCGCTTATCGCGTCTCCGACAGCGATGGCGACTTTGTCGACGGCACCATGTCGGTCAATGTCGACGACGATACCCCGACTGTCACCGTAGGCCTCGTCCCGACGTCGGGTGAAGGCGGCGAGGGAAGTGAGGGCGGCGAGCAGGGCGCTGGTGGCGTTCATCTGGTGCTCGATGAATCCTTCGGCCCAAAGGGTGGCGATTTCAACGCCGCTTTTGACGACGTGAATGGCAGTTTCTCCGCCGCTAACTTGACCAGCAACGTCCTGGAGGCCGGCGCGAAGGCTTTCGGGCAGGTTTCCACCTCCGCCGGAGAAGGCGGTAGCGCCCTCGGTGCCCTGTTCTCCAGCACAGTCAGCCTTGGCGCTGACGGCGGCGTCGTAGCGCATCAGTTCGCGCTCGCCCTCAGCGGCTCGAGTGAGGAAGCTGCCGGTGTGCGGACCAACCTCGTGGTCACCGATGTGCCGGGCACCGAGCTTGCAGGCCTGCCGAGCGAAGCCCGCACCATCTACTTGTTCACCGAGGCCGACGGCTCCATCACCGGCCGCATTGGCGGCGCTAACGGCTTCATCGCCCTCCGCATTTCTCTGAACGGTTCTGCCGATCCGGCCGCCGTCAGCCTTGTCGTGCAGCAGCTGCTGCCGCTGGAGCATGGCAATCCGCTGAACGCCGATGAACCTCTGTCTCTTTCCCTGATCGGCGGCGAGAGCTCCGGTCCGGTTCTGTCGCTGACCTACACGGTCACCGCGACAGACGGTGACGGCGACGTTGCCAGCCAGACCGCCTCCATCCCGCTGACCGGTTCAGGCGGCCGGGGCGGCGCGATCACGTTTGAGGACGACGGCCCGACGCTCACCGTCGAGGCTACCTCATCTGAGGGTTCCAGGAGCCTCCAGTCCGAAGTCGACGAAACCGTCGGCGCCGATCGTGCCAACGGCGCCGGCGAAGTCGCGGACGGCAATGCCGATGACGACGTAGTCGAACCTACCAACCAGTATCTCGGCCGCGCCACCACCACGGTCGGCGGCACTGGCTTGACCTCCCTGTTTGCTGTTGGCGGGTCGTTCGGTTCCGACGGCGGCACCGATACCGGCGTCCTGAGCTTTGTTGGCATTTCCAGCCAGGGTACCGCGACCAA
Organism: Devosia lacusdianchii; assembly: GCF_022429625.1. Taxonomy (NCBI): domain Bacteria; kingdom Pseudomonadati; phylum Pseudomonadota; class Alphaproteobacteria; order Hyphomicrobiales; family Devosiaceae; genus Devosia; species Devosia lacusdianchii. The sequence goes on from NZ_CP092483.1 coordinate 1,472,695, forward strand.
TCTGTCAGCCACCGAGGGTGGCGCCATCACTCTGTTCCAGGTTGACGCCACCACGATCGAAGGCCGCACCGCTAGCGGCGCCGTCGTCTTCGACATCAAGATTGTCGATGGCCAACTCCAGACTACACTCTACCAGGCGATCGCGCATACCAACGACGACAACCTGTTCGACTCGTCCGCCATGCTCAGCCTGCAGGGCGAATCCGGCCCCATTCAGCTGCAATACACCGTGACCCGCACAGACGGCGACGGCGACACTGTCACCGAGTCCGCCAGGATCGACCTCATCACCAGCGAAGGTTCGTACTTCTCTTTCGACGACGACGGTCCGACGCTGACGGTTGAAACGTCCATACCCGAGGGTTTCAAGGGCCTTCAGTCCGAACTGGACGAAACCATCGGTATGGATCGCGCCAATGGTTCGGGCGAGGTCGCTGATGGCAACGCCGATGACGACGTCACCGCGCCGCTCAACGAATATCTCGGTCGCACCACCACCACCGTTGGTGGCGGCGGCCTGACCTCGCTATTCGCAGTCGGCGGCTCGTTTGGCTCCGACGGCGGCAGCGACACCGGCGTCCTGAGCTTTGTTGGGATTTCCAGCCAGGGTACCGCCACCAATCTGTCGGCCACCGATGGCGGTGCCATCACCCTGTTCCAGCTCAACGCCACCACGATCGAAGGCCGCACCGCTGATGGCACGGTCGTCTTCGACATCGAGATTGTCGATGGTCAGCTGCAGACCACGCTCTACCAGGCGATCAAGCATACGGACGGCAATCAGTTCGATTCGTCGGCCGTGCTCAGCCTGCAGGGCGAATCCGGACCCATTCAGCTGCAATACACCGTCACTCGCACGGACAATGACGGCGACACCATCGTCAAGTCGGCCACGATCGACCTCATCACCACCCAGGGCTCCTACCTGTCATTCGACGATGACGGTCCGGCGGTGCGAAGCGCCAATGCCTCGATCACGGTCGATGAAGACGATATCGACAGCCTGCGCTCGAGTGGGTCCAGCCCCGACAATGGTTCGGACGGCAACTCTTCAACGGAGTATGTGATCCCCGGTTGGCTCGGTGTCGCCAAGAGCTCGGGAAATCTGACGGCCACCGTGGATTTTGGCGCCGACGGCGCTGCCGCGGGCGGCGGTTTCTCGTTCACTGCCAACGCGTTGTCCGTGCTGAACGGTCTACAGTTGCAGTCCAAGGGCGAGCAGCTTTCCTATACCAAGATTGGCGATACCATCATTGGTTACGTCGACACCCTCGGCCTGGGTTTCTATCTCCCGGTTGCGTCGCGGCTGGTGTTCGGCTTCACCTTGGAGGCGGACGGCGACTTCACCTTCCGCCTGAACGACCAGCTCGACCATGTCGATGACAACACCAACAGCGAGAACACCGCGCTTGTATCGGGGAACGGATCTATCCCTTCGATAGATTTCGGCTCGATCATCCGGGCGACCGATGGCGATGGCGACAGCGTGCCGCTCAACGGCAAGGTCAATGTCACGGTTACCGATGACATTCCCTCGGTGTCGGTGCGTACGACTGCTTCGGTTGTGACGCACGACGAGAGTGCCGGGCAACAGTCGCAGGCGGATGACACCAGCGCGTCCTTCGTTCGCAACCTCTTCAAATCGCTCGAGACGGCGGAATCCATCACTTCGCGGATCGGTTACGCGGCCGATGGCGACGCCGAGATCGTCATTAACAGCGCGTCCGGAGCCGACGACTACAAGACCGTAGCGGTCACGATGGAAATTGCGGCGAACGGAACGCCGTCCGGGCTTTTCGCGACCGGCGGCACGGCCATCTTCCTCTTCGAGGAAAATGGCCTGATCGTCGGGCGTCTTGCGGCAGCAGACGGCAGCGCCGACCCCGCTGGGGACGTCGCCTTTGCGGTTACGACCTACACTTCCGGCAATGAGGGCCATATTGCTATCGCGCAGTATCTGCCGATTCAGCACGATCCTAACAACGGTCCCAACGACATCGAAACCTTGGCTGGCAAGATCAGCATCAAGGTTACGGTCACCGACTACGATGGCGACACCGTCAGCCAGACCGTCGACATTGGCAGCAAGATTCAGTTCCGCGACGACGCGCCAAAGGTGATCGACAGCGAAACGGTCCAGCGTCTCGACGACGACAGCCAGTTGCATGGTGTGCCCGGCGGCCCGGGCGACAACGCCGACGGAAAGACCGCGACAGGCGCCATCAACTTCAACGCCGGTGCGGATGGGCTCGACAAGATCGTTGTCGATAGCCTGACCGTCAACGGCCAGAACGGTGCGGTAAATCCGCTCCAGGCTATCTATGTCGGTGCCAATGGCGTCGGCACGCCCTACAACGTCGTCACGAGCTGGCTTGCGGGCACAGACGCTGCGGGCGTTGGCGCCGGTTTTGCGCAGGGCGGCACGCTGGTCGGTACAATCAACGTGCCCGGCGTTGGCCAGGTAAAGGCATTCACCCTCGAGGTGGAGTCGGATGGTACCTATACCCTGACGGTCTTCCGGCCGCTCAGCCATCCTTCGCAGGACAACCCGGCAACAGCCGGCACCGTCGAGACCTCGTTCGAAGACAACCTGCGGCTCGAATTCGGCCTCAAAGTCATCGACCGGGACGGCGATGCTACCCCCGGCAAGCTGACCTTCAACGTCGACGACGACAGCCCAGCGCTGATCGGCACGCCTCCTGCTGCGACCGAGATGGACGAGCCTGTCGCTCCCTCGACCCAGACCACTACGTCCACGTTCAACTTCACCGGCACGACCGGGCAGGTGCCCAATCTGCCCAACCTGTCGGTCAATGCCGGCGTCGTCATTGCAAACCACGTGAACGAGTCGGCCCTCCAGGGCCCGCCGCAGGACCCTGGTTCGCAACCCATCGTATTCACCGCCGCATCGGGTTCGACATTTACCGTCGGCAGCATGGCGATCGGCCTGTTCGGTGCGAACTCCGGTGCGAGCCAAGTTACGCTCAAGGGCTATGACGCCGCGGGCAACCTTGTCGCGACCGTTGTCTTCAACACGGCGAGCGTGGGGTATGCAGCCCAGACGCCGTCGACGGTTTTCAATGCCTTGGGTACGGCGCTCCAAGGCGTTGCCCTGTCCCGTCTGGAGATCGTGCCGCCGAGCACGCTGGCCGGCCGCGTCATTCTGGACAATATGGGCGTCACCCAGACGGTGGTGACTGCTCCGGCCGTACAGACTGGCCAGATCGATCTGACGGCCCTGGTGGCCTTCGGTGCTGATGGTGCCCATGCCGCTGGCGGCTTCCAGATCCAGGCATTCGCGCCCCAGAATTTCGGTACGCTTCACGCCGGCGGCGAACAGGTGCAGGTCAAGTCCGACGGCACCACGATCACTGGCTTTACCGCCAGCAATGCCAAGGTCTTCGAGCTGACCATTGTCGACGGCAAGGCTGTGCTGAAAATCTACAGCCCGCTCGATCATGGCACCGCGAGCCACGTCAATCTCGATTTCGGGGACTTCATCGTCGCTCGCGACGGTGATGGCGATCGCGTTCCGTTCGGCGACGGCTTCGTCGTCTTCTCGGTGAAGCAAACCAACCTGATCCCCGTTGCCGGCACCGCCAGCGCGACGGTGGACGACGATGGCCTGCCCGGCAACAACACGACTGCCGCTCCTGGCGATGTCGTGGTAACGCCGGATCCGGACAGCAACGAAGCAACCTTCTCCGGCGCGCTGCCCGGCTCGGGCGGCAATAATGCCTTGGTGTTCAGCCTCGTCGGCATGAACAATCAGGCTGGCACGATCGGCCAGGAAGCTGTGCAGTATCAGTGGAACAGCGCCACCAATACGCTGACTGCCGTGATCAATGGTGGGGCGCGTAACGGGCAGGACCTGTTCAAGATCGTCCTCGATCCGGCAACCGGCACCTACACGCTGACCCTGCTCAAGCCGGTCATGCACACCCAGGGCGACGGCACCGAAGCCAGTGTCACCGCCGCGATCTCCTACACCGTGGGCGACTCGGACGCCGATACCTCGCCGGCCGATACCGCAACCGGCACGCTGAACCTGGCGTTCAACGACGACGTGCCCTCGGCCAACGGCGTGACGCTGTCCGCCATTGAAGGTCAGCAGCCGCTGACCGGTACGCTGAGCTTTTCACCAGGTGCTGACGGCGCTGCAGTGACGGCCATCAATGGCCAGGCGCTGACCTTTGGCAGCGGTGGCTGGTCGCAGTGGTTCGTGGGCGGCCACGGCTCGCTGCGGGTCCAGGCCAACGGCGAGTATGAGTACAAGGTGCAGGGCGAAGAACCCTACGACTCCGACGGAGCTGACAACTTCACCTACACGGTCACCGATCGCGATGGCGACACTGCTCAGGCCATCGTCACGGTCAATGTGGCCGACACCATCCAGACCAACGTCATCATCCTCGACAACGTGACCGTTAGTGAAGGCGGCGCGTTCGTCTACACAGCGCACATGACCTACGCGACGTGGGTGCCGGTGACCATCACGCTCAGCAATGGCGTACAGATCACCTTCAATCCCGGCCAGCTCACGGCTCAGTCCGCCTCGCAGACTGCCCCGGGCGATGACGTCTATAAGGATGGCAGCAGCACGCCAGTGAGCATCACGGGTATCTCGGCGCACAATTTCGAGGCTGTGAATACGACCGACACCGCGACGGTAACCGTCACCGACACGATCGACACCGTAACCGCAACGCTCACCGCTGGCCCAGCCGTCTACGACGCTACCGGTGTGACGATTGCCTACACGATCGGCCTGTCGGGTGCTCCCGGTGCCGTGGTGCCCACTAATGGCCCATTGACCTTTACCCTGGCCAACGGCACGACAGTTGTCATCCCGCAGGGCGCGCCCGACCAGACGGTGAACGTCCACTACAACTACGGCAGCTTCACCAGCCCAATCGCGAACTCCATCACGAGTGTGGCGGGGGCCGACGAGTACGAGCACCTGACCACGGCCGGCTCGACCTCCGTCGTCGCCAATACGACCCCGACAGTCACCGACGGCGTGTCGGCCCTGACGGTCCAGGAAGCGGCGCTCGATACCACCAAGGACATCAATGACCTTGTCGCCGGTGTTGCCACTGGCACGACCTCCGGTTCGACCGCCGAAACGGCCGTCGACGCCAATACCCTGGTCTTCCATGCCACGGGCGAGGCCATCACGTCGGTGGCCTTTGCCGATCCGGCGATCAACGTTCCGGCCCTCGCCAACCTCGCGAGCGGCACGCCCCAGTGGACCCTGTCCAACGGTGGCCGTACGCTGACCCTGTCGTTCGCCGGGCAGCCCGCGCTCGTCCTCGCGCTGACCGGCTCGACCGGCGCGGCCGCTGGGGCGGACGCAACCGTCAGCGTGACGGCGACCTTGGTCAACAGCTTTGCGCATCTCGCACCAAATTCGGTGCTGGACGTGATCCTCAGCGGCGTCAGCGTCGTTGCTACCGACTCGAGCGGCGACAAGGTGTATGGCACCATCTCGGTCAACATCGTGGACGACGTTCCGGTGCTGGCCGCTGATACCGATGCTCTTGCGGCTGGTGTCTACACCCCGGCGACCGGGAACGTCCTGACGGACGTGGAAGGTGACGGTGGGGCCGACAAGCTGGGCGCCGATGGCGGCTCGGTAGTGGGCGTGGCCCAGGGCGCAACCGGCGTCGCGGCTGAAGTTGCCGGCACGGTCGGTGCCGTGGTCAACGGCACCTATGGCCAGCTGACGCTGAACGCCGACGGCTCGTACTCCTACGTGCGCAATCCGGGCTCGGCCGGCGGGGTGAACGACGTGTTCACCTACACCGTCAAGGACGGCGACGGCGACCTCGTGCAGACGACGCTGACCATCAGCATCGGCGACTCCACCCCCACGATCACCAACCTGACGCCCTCTGGGTCCAACGGCGACGTGACCGTCTACGAAGACGATCTGCTGGCCACCCGTGGCTCTGGCGAAAGCGCCGGCTCGGACGCCACCAAGGACAGCACGACGGTCAACGGCGACTTCACCATCACCTCGGCGGATGGCGTCAAGACGCTGACCATCCATGGCGTGACGGTGATCTCCAACGGCGCGCTGACCGGCACGCTGGTGGCGACGACCCCGCTGGGCAACACGCTGACGGTGACTGGTTACAACGCAGCCACGGGCGTGGTGAGCTACACCTACACCCTTGTCGACAACGAGACCCACGCCAACGCCAACGGGAATAACGGCCTCTTCGAAGACGTGATCGTCGTCCTGACCGACCAGGACAACCAGACGGCCAACGGCACGCTCTCGGTCAACATCGTGGACGATGTCCCGGTGCTGGTAGCCGACACCGATGCTTTGGCGGCTGGCGTCTACACGCCGGCGACCGGGAACGTCCTGACGGACGTAGAGGCTGACGGCGGTGCCGATATGCTGGGCGCTGATGGTGGCTCGGTGGTCGGCGTTGCCAAGGGCGCAACCGGTGTTGCAGCCGAGGCTGCCGGCACAGTCGGTGCCGTGGTCAACGGAACCTACGGCCAGCTGACGCTGAACGCCGATGGCTCCTACTCCTATGTGCGCAATCCGGGCTCGGCCGGCGGGGTGAACGACGTGTTCACCTACACCGTCAAGGACAGCGACGGTGATTTGGCGCAGACGACGCTGACGATCACCATTGGCAACTCCACACCCACCATCACCAACCTTGACTCGTCAACGTCGGGTGGTGACGTGACAGTCAATGAGAACGCGCTCAATCTGGGCACTCCGGGGGGCCCCGGCTCGACTCCAGCCAGTACGGCTGAGTCCGCGAGTGGTAGCTTGACCGTCACCTCCGCGGATGGCGTCAAGACGCTGACTGTCGGCGGCCTGACCGTGATCACCAATGGGGTGTTCACCGCCGGCTCGATCACGACGCCGCTGGGGAACACGCTGGCCGTCACCGGCTACAACGCCGCCACCGGTGTGGTGAGCTACACCTACACGCTCAACGACAACGAAAGCCATGCCAACGGCGCGGGGGCTAACAGCCTGTTCGAGGACCTGACGGTCGCGCTGACCGATCAGGACAACCAGACGGCCAATGGCACGCTCTCGGTCAACATCGTGGACGACGTTCCGGTGCTGGCGGCCGATACCGATTCTCTCGCGGCTGGTGTCTATACCCCGGCGACCGGGAATGTCCTGACGGACGTGGAAGGTGATGGTGGTGCCGACAGGCTGGGCGCTGATGGCGGCTCGGTGGTCGGCGTGGTCAAGGGTGCAACCGGTATTGCAGCTGAGGCTGCCGGCACTGTTAGCGCCGTGGTCAATGGAACCTACGGCCAGCTCACGCTGAACGCCGACGGCTCTTACTCCTACGTGCGCAGCGCCGGTACCCCGGGCGGAGTGAGCGACGTGTTCACCTATACCGTCAAGGACGGCGACGGTGATCTCGTGCAAACGACGCTGACCATCTCGCTGGGTAACTCGACGCCCACGATCACCAACCTGACGCCGTCGGGGTCCAATGGCGACGTGACGGTCTACGAAGACGATCTGCTCGCCACCCGTGGTTCCGGCGAAAGCGCCGGTTCGGACACGAGCAAGGAAAGCACGACGGTTACCGGTGACTTCACCGTCACCTCAGGTGACGGGGTCAAGACGCTGACCATCCATGGCGTAACAGTGATCTCCAACGGCGCGCTGACTGGCACTCTGGTGGCGACCACGCCGCTGGGCAACACGCTCACGGTAACCGGCTACAATGCCGCCACCGGCGTGGTGAGCTACACCTACACCCTTCTGGATAACGAGAGCCACGCCAATGGTGCGGGCAACAATAGCCTGTTCGAAAACCTGACGGTCGTCCTCACCGATCAGGACAACCAGGCGGCCAATGGCACGCTCTCGGTCAACATCGTGGACGATGTGCCAGAAGCAAAGCCGGGTGTTATCCTGAGCGTCAGCGAAGCCGATGGTCTGACGAACGGTACTAATCTGCTGGGCAACGACGTCCAAGGCGCCGATGGTGCCAAGCTGGTTTCCGTCGATTTCGGCACGGGTCTTGGTGGTGTGGTTGCGATCGCCGCAGTTGGCCAGACGACGCACACCAACGCCAACGGTACCTATGTGTTCTCGGCAAATGGCGATTGGTCGTTTGACCCGGCGACCAACCCCACGAGCGCCAACACCACCGGCAACTTCACCTACACGATCCAAGACAGCGACGGCGACCAGTCGTCGGCCTTGCAGGCGATCAACATCGCCAATGCCAACACCCCGTTCGTTCAGGCTCAGAACTTTACTGGCCTGGTCGAAGAAGAGCATCTCAGTGGCGGCATTGACGACACGGCTTCGGTCGGCTCGGTCGATCTCGACGTTGTCGGCGATCTCAACCGCACGACCAACGTTACCAGCGGCAACCTCGACACCATGCTCAATGGCGGCGACGGTGCGATCGCCTACGGCTTCAATACCACAAGCGGTAACGTGACCTTTGTGGGCGGCGGCAATCTGACCTCGGACGGCCAGCAGGTCGTGTTTGGGCTCAATGGCGGCGTCCTCTACGGCTACGTCAATGTCAGCGGCGCCGGGTTTGATCCCGCCGTTGACCGCGCTGTGTTCAAGGTCGAACTGAATTCGAGCACGGGCGTCTTCAAAGTCACCTTGCTCGATAACATCGACCACCACGCCAAGAACGCTGCCGACAATGTCGAAGGCGTCCGCTCGATCAACCTCGACGGTGTGTTCAAGGCCACCGACGCCGACAACGACACCCATACCTTCACCGGTGTGAAGGTTGACGTCATCGACGACGTAGCGGTTGCAATCAGTCCGGCCCAAGCGACTGTCGCCAATGGCCCCGGTTCGGCCGTAACGTTTGCGCTGGATAGCGATGCCAACGTCGCTAACAACTACGGCGCCGACGGCGCCGGTACCGTGCGTTTCCTGGCGTCACTGAACGGCCAGGCGAGCGGCCAGACATCGGGCGGTCAACCGATCATCTACTCCGTATCCGCCGACGGACTGACGCTAACCGGGAGCGCAGGGGGGCAGTCTGTTTACGTCGTCACGCTGAACCCTGCGAACTCGACCTATACCGTCGATATGAATGGTACGGTGGATAGCCTCAGCAGCGTTGATTTCAACGCCGGCGGCTATGACTTTGCCGGCGGAAACACGGCGTGGGTGGGCTTCGGCACCTCGGGCAACGACAACAGCAAGGACCTGCTGGTGACGCCTATCCCGTCCAGCAGCAAAATGAATACGAATGCCAATGAAGGAGGCGTGGGTAGCGGTAATTCTGTTGGTAGTGGCGAGGGCGTGCGGATGGACTTCGTCCGCGACCTGACTGGCACTCCGAACAATGGCAACTACAACGGGTCAGGCAACCAGAACCACGGTTTCGAGCAGCACTACGCTGTCAACGGCGCTTCGGTGCTGTTCACGGGGATCAGTAGCTCGACCTCGGTCAAGTTCCGTGCCTATGACGACGCTGACACTGGAGCCAATCCGACGCAGGTCGGTGACGGTACGCAGGACTCGATAACCTTGGTGTCGATCTCCTACAACGGTTCGACCGTTCTGGTCAGCTACTCGGCCTCGTCGCAGACGGTAAACGTCGGCGGGCAGAACTTCACGGTGAGCTTCGCCGACAATCCGTCGGTGGCCGGCACGCAGTACGAGGCCACGGTCTCCGGTGTGGTGTCGGATGCTCGGATCGCTGTGAACACGAGCAGCGGCTACAACAGCTTGGAGCTTGCGCACGTCAGCGGCGGCACCTTCAAGGTTGGCGATTTTGGTACCTCGGTCGTCACGACCCAGCCCGTAAACCTCAATCTGCCAATACAGATCGTGGATGGTGACGGAGACGCCGTTGCGAGCTCACTTGCGATAACTCTGTCGGCCTCTCCCTCCCTGGTGGTCGGCTCTGGTGCTGGTGACACGTCGGGCGGCAACGAGGCCCACGTCGTCGCGGCGGCGGATGGGACGGGCACCGGGACGATCGAAGGTGCCTCAGGCAACGATATGTTGATCGGCGACCCAGGTGCTGTGACCATTTCGAAGGGGCAGACTGCCAACATTATCCTCGCCTTGGATAGCTCGGGCAGCATGAACGACCAGATTTCGTTCGGTGGCAGCACCGTCTCTCGTCTGCAGGCTCTCAAGAACGGCACAACTGCTCTGATCGACGAACTTGCTCAGTCGGGCGGGTACAACGTTCGCATCAACATCGTAGAGTTCTGGACCTCGGCCTCCGACCGCGGAACCTTCGATTTGATCGTGAACGGGGTCGTCCAAACGGCGCAGATCACCGCTGCAAAGAACGCCATAAACGGCATGGAAGATGGCGGTGGCACCAATTTCGAGGCCGCGCTGCAGACGGCTCTTGCCTGGATCAACAACGGCAACGGCCACCCCAATGCCGATGTCAACAAGGTGGTATTCGCTTCAGACGGCAACCCGACCTATTGGAATTCGGGCGGCACTGGCAGCGAAACGTCCACGAACATTGCCAACGCAATGAACCAGGTTCTCGGTTCAGACGGCACCAATGAACCGCAGCAAATCATTGCGGCGGGCTATAGCATCGACGCTATCGGCATTAATGTTGATAGCACATTGTTGGGGCGGCTAAGCGATGTCGAGGACGGCGTGGCTGGCGGCGGCGCGGGAAGCGCCACCAACGTGACTTCTGCTGAGCAACTGGCGGCTGTGTTGTCCGTGCTGGGCGGTTCCGCCCAACTGGCGGCCGCAGCCAACGACGTCGTCAATGCGGGAGACGGCAACGACATCGTTTTCGGCGACGTCATCTACACCGACAACCTAGCGACTCAACTGGGTGTTAACCTGCCGGCAGGTTCAGGTTGGGCCGTTATGCAATCGCTGGAGAACAGGCCGAACAACGAAAGCTCGGACCCCGCAGGGGACGGCGCCAACTGGACCCGTGCCGACACGCTCGCCTACATCGCTGCCAATCACGCAACGCTCGCCAAGGAAAGCGGTCGGGCTGGCGGCAACGACACGCTCAACGGCGGTGCCGGCAATGACGTTCTCTATGGCCAGGAGGGCAATGACGTGCTCAACGGGGGCACGGGTAGCGATCGGTTGGTCGGCGGCTCTGGCAACGACATCCTCACCGGCGGTGATGGTGACGACATCCTGCTTGGCGGGACCGGAAATGACACTCTCACCGGCGGTGCCGGCGTCGACACCTTCAAGTTCGCCGAGAGCGGTACGACCAATGCCGATAGCATCGAGGACTTCCTGACCGGTGCTGCCGGGGACGTTGTGGACTTGTCGGACCTGCTGTCGGGCCTCTCGGGGAACCTCACGGACAACGTTCGGTTCGAATATGCAAATGGCGCGACCCGGCAACTGGACTCCGGTTCGGCCGTGCCAGCCCAGGACGGCGACGTCACCATTCAGGTCAATACCGGTTCGGGATGGCAGGACGTTGCCACCATTCAGGACACGATCAACAATCTCACGAGTGGCTCGGAAACCATCCGCATCATTCTCGATGACGATACGGGCGCCCAGAACTTCCTGATCTGATTGAATGTTCTACCGAAATGAAAATGGCTCGCTTCGGCGAGCCATTTGCTTGACATTGCCAGCGACCTTTTGGGGCCGAGCACCCCATAGCGGCGAGCCGATACGCCGGCTCAACCGCTTCAGGGACTACTCCACCGTCACCGACTTGGCCAGGTTGCGCGGTTGGTCGACGTCGGCGCCCATGTGGACGGCCGTGTGGTAGGCAAGAATCTGCACGGCAACCGCCGCAACGATCGGCGCGACGAAGGGGTGCACGCTCGGCATCACGATGCTTTGCGCCGCTAGGTCCGCGTGCTGCGCGGCGCCTTCGGCGTCGGTGATGAGAATGATCGGCCCGCCACGCGCGGCGACCTCCTGCATGTTCGACATGGTCTTGCCGGCGAGCTCGTCGGAGGGCGCGATGACGACAACGGGAACGTGCTCGTCAACAAGCGCGATCGGTCCATGCTTGAGCTCCCCCGCCGCATAGCCTTCGGCGTGGATGTAGGAGACTTCCTTGAGCTTAAGCGCGCCTTCGAGCGCTATCGGATACAGCGCGCCGCGGCCAAGAAACAGCACATCGCTTGCCTTGGTCAGCCCGCGCGCAATCTCGGCGATCTGCGGCTCGGCTGCGAGCGCCTTGGACAGATGACCGGGCAGGGCGGCCAAGGCAGCAAGCAGTACGGCGAAGGTGGCGTCATCGATGACGCCCCGTTTGCGTCCGGCGGTCAGCGCCAGGCAGGCCAGCGTCGTCAACTGGGCGGTGAACGCCTTGGTCGAAGCGACCCCGATTTCCGGTCCGCAGAGCAGCGGAAACACCGCTCCGGACTCTCGGGAAATGGTCGATTCCTCGACGTTCACCACGGCAGCAATATGCTGCTCGTTTGCCGCGCAATAGCGCAAGGCGGCCAGGGTGTCGGCCGTTTCGCCCGACTGCGAGATGAAGAGCGCGAGGCCGCCGGGCGTCATGGGAGGCTGCCGATAGCGAAACTCCGATGCGATGTCGATGTCGACAGGCAGGCGAGCGAAACGCTCGAACCAGTATTTTGAAACCGCGCCTGCCAGATAGGCTGTGCCACAGGCCGAAATGGTCATCCGATCGAGCGTGGCAAAATCGAAGGGCAGGGGGCGTTCGACCAGACTGTCGCTGCGGCGATCGACGAACTGCCCGATGACCCGCGACACGGCCTCCGGCTGTTCGTGGATTTCCTTGATCATGAAGTGGCGGTGAGGGCCCTTCTCGACCATGTTCGAATTGGTGGCGCTGACATGGACCAACCGGGTTACCGCGCCGCCTTCGCGGGTCCTGATCGATGCGCCGTCCGGCGTCACCACCGCCCAGTCGCCTTCCTCGAGATAGGTCACCTTGTCCGTGAACAGCGACAGCGCCAGCGCGTCTGACCCGAGGAAGGTTTCGCCCGCGCCATAGCCCACCGCCAACGGCGATCCCTGGCGCGCGGCGATCAGCAGGTTGTCCTCGCCATGGAAGAGGAAAACGAGCGCGAACGCGCCCTGTAGCCGGCTGATGGTCGCCTGAACCGCGGCAGCCGGCGCCAGCCCCAGGTCGAGCCAGCGGGTGACCATCATGGCGACCACCTCGCTGTCGGTCTGTGTGATCGGCAGATAGCCATCGGCGGCCAGTTCGACCAGCAGCGGGCGATAGTTCTCGATAATGCCGTTGTGCACCACGGCTACGCGAGGCGTCGCGTGGGGGTGGGCGTTGACCTCGGTTGGCGCGCCATGCGTGGCCCAGCGCGTATGCCCGATTCCGATATTGCCCGCGAGTGGATCGCGATCGAGCCGCGACGCGAGATTGACCAACTTGCCGGGTGCACGGCGCCGTTGGATCTGGCCACGGTCGAGCGTGGCGATCCCGGCGCTGTCATAGCCGCGGTATTCGAGACGCGCCAAGGCGCTGACAAGTCGGTCGGCCACCGGGTTGCGTCCGGCAATTCCAACAATTCCACACATGACCAACCTCCAGATTTGTCGTCGATATTGAGGCTAGGTCAGGCTTGCCAGGTGGACATTGACGGCGGTCAATAGCGGCCCTCGCGGCCCCAAAAACACAAATGCCCAGCCGAAGCCGGGCATTTGGCGATGGCGGCATGTGGCCGCCATCTGGGGGTCACAGAATGAAGTCAGTATTGGTCAGCGGGATGAGGCCGGTGAGCTCGACCTGGAAATCATCCACCCGGTCGCCGTTGATATCGCCAGCCACAATGGTCTTGTCGCTGGCCGTCCCTATCGGGTCCTCCTGGAACCAGCGCAACTGCCCGCGAACGCCGGTATAGGCAGCGCCCGCGGTAGCGAGAAAGGCGAATGCGTTGTCCCCGGCGACGCTGGTATTGGCGTCGATGGCCGCGAAATTGAGCACGTCCTGGCCATGGACAAAGTCCACCACGACGTCGCGCGTGAGCAGCGTCCGACCCATCTCGGATGTGGCGTTGAACAGGAAGATGTCGTTATCGGCGCCGCCGGTCAGCACATCGCGCCCCGCGCCGCCGGTGATCCGGTCCATCCCCGCACCTCCCACAAGCGTATCGGCGCCGCCCATGCCAAGAAGGATGTCATCACCCAAGCCGCCATCCAGCACATTGGCACCGGAGGAACCGGTGATGACATCGGCGGCCGAACTACCGGTAATGTTCTCGATGGTGGCAAGAACGTCCGAGCCGGTTTGCGCGCTCGAAGCGGTACCGGTCGTCAGGTTCACCGTGGCGGCAGCGCTGGTTCCCGAGAGGTCGTAGGTATCGGTGCCGGCGCTGCCGGTATAGCGATCGTTGCCATCGTTCAGCGTGGCCATGAACACGTCGTTGCCACCGTCCCCCTGGGCCGTATCGGTGCCTTCGTCGCCATAAATGGTATCGTTGCCAGCACCGGCGACGATCGTGTCGTTACCTGAGAGGGCCCGATAGGTGTCGGCCGTGGTCCGGCCTGCCAGGCTATCGTTGCCAGTGGTGCCCATCACCGAGTTCGACGGCAGAAGGTCCATCGCGGCAGTGCCTTGCGCCAACTTGGCACCTGCCGTTGCCGTGTAGGAGAAGGTCACGGCGGTCGAGTTGTTGGGCGGTGGTGTGTAGGTCCACAGACCATCTCCTGCGGCGGTCAGCGTGCCGATCGAGGCGGTGAGCGTGTTGATGGTGACGCTGCCGGTAAGCCGCCCTGCCACCAGCTCTGCGGTGGTAATGGTACGCGAGCTATTGGCCGGCAACGCCGCCAAAGTCGTCGCTGCCAGCACGTCAACGATCTGCGTCGTAGCGTTCGAAACGATGCTTTCCAGTGTCCCGCCCAGATCCCGATATCCGACGATCACGCGCACCGTCTGGTCGGCATCGGCCTGGACCAGGCTGTACGTCGCGGCAGTTGCCCCGGCGATGTTGGTGAAGGTGGTGCCGCTGCCGCGCTGCCATTGATAGGTGAAGGGCCCAAGCCCATCGGCATCGACGATTGCGGTGTTGTTGACCGAAAGCCGCACATTCTCGACAGCGGCCCCGACTATCGCCGGAGCGCCGGTGGGCAGGTCGTTGCGATTGGCGACCGTGAGAGTCAGTGTCTTGGCGAAGCTGAGCATGCCATCCGTCGCCGTAAGCGTCATGGCGATGCTGGGCGTTGCCTCGAAGTTCACCGATTGCCCCGCCTTGAGGTATAGGGCCCCGGTAGCGCTATCGATCTCGAACCGCTGGTCGGAGACAGTGACCACGTTGTTGCCCAGTAGCGGGTCGGTATCGGGATCGAGCACCACGAGATCGGCGATCTTCGTGCGAACGGCCGTGTTCTCCGGCAAGACGATCTGGTTGCTGACCACGATATCGCTCGCGGCGCGGTTGAGTGGCACTTGGCGGACACCCACCGTGTGGCTGCCGATCGCCCCCAGGTCGAGGGTCAGGATATCTCCGACTTGGCTGACCACGCTGGCGCCGGTAACCTGATAGACCATTCCCGCGGACGCCTGTTTGACGTCGATGACCACCCGGCCTTCGCCGGCGATGGTGAAATCGAGGTCGGTGCCCGTGCCGGTCAGCGACAGCAATTGTGCCCGCGAACCGATCGAAGTGATGTGGGTAACATCCGCCGCGCTCGCCGCCAGCTGTACGGTGAACGTGCCGCCATCGGCATCGAGCAAGACGCTGTCCGCGTCATAGGCATACCAGTTGGTCACCGAGCCGATGACCTTGCCGCCCAGGTCGTCGAGGTTGAGGGCAAAGGTTCCCAGCGTCCCCGCCTGCGGCAAGGCATGCATGGTGATGACGTCCCCTGCGACCGAAAAACCAAAGTCAGCGCGTTCGAAGGCTTTGATACGCACGGCCAGGTCAGCCAGCGTCACAAATTCAGCGCCGGCCGCATAGGCGCTGGCGATGAAGCTTGTGAACATCTCCCGGGTGTATGGCGACGTCTGCCCTGCGTCGAGCGGCCATTCAGTGACGCCATAGTCGTGCCACGGCCAGACCACGATAGGCATGTCGGAATTGGCATTGAGCTGCGTCCACTCGGCCGCCCATTTTGCCTGCGCCTGCTCGACGGTCAGTCCCAGCCAGCCCATCAGGGTGAAGTCGAACGACATGTTTGGCGCGATGTAGGGCTGGCCGTCCGCGCCTGGCGCCAGGTAACCGATGGCCCCGGGATAGCCGGCGCCGAGCATGGACGCGCCGCCGCTGAGATAGTCGTAATACTGGATGATCTGCTGGGCCGGGTAGAGCCCCTCGGGCATGCCGGGCACGGCTGCGCCACCAACCGAGACGCCCAGATTGGCCTCGAGCACGGCCCGGGCGGATTGGAACTGGAAGGTGTAGGTGGCTTCCAGGAAGGCCTTGGACGTAGCGTCCAGTGTCTCCGGCGAGGGCGACGAAAGCACCTGGGCGAGTTTGGCGTTGACCTGCGCCAGCGTCATCGACGCAAGCGCCTGCCCAACAACACCCGGACCGGAGGGTGATGCCTGATACTGGGCGATCCGCTGAGTGAGCAACTCCTGAGTCATCACATTGGGCAGCAGCAGGTTAGTGTCTTCCGGATGGCTGTAGGAGTGCGAGCCGATCTCGTTACCCATTGCCAACATGGCTTGATAATATGGGCCGGAGATCAGCCAGTTGGTCTCCTGGTCAGGAGGATTGAACCCCACATTGACGTAGTAGGAGCCGACGAAATTGTAGTCGGTCTTCCACTGCTGCAGGATCGGCAGCATGGCATCGTAGATGCCGCCGTCGACGTCGAACGTCTCCTGCGACTGGTCCATATCGTTGCGCGAGGCAAACAGGGACGCATTGCGCGTCATGTGCAGCGATACGGTGGGGCCGGCGGTTTCTTCGTTGACCCAATCGATGGCCTGGCCAAGCAGATTTACGTCGCCAAGGAAGGCGTCGGTGGCGAAGTGAACATTTCGTCCGCCGGTGACAGTCCCCAGCACGGCGCTGTGAGTTACGCCGTTGACCACCTGTTCGGCGATCACGCTCACCGAACCGGCATTGGGGTTGGCGGCGGCGAAATACGATGTCGCGGCCCCCGTATAGGTGTGCATGGCCCCGCCATTGCCATACCCCGCGGTGATCGCGTGGCCGGCATCGATGGCTTCGAGCGTCACGGTGCCGGATTCGCCACCGGTGCGCTGCAGGCCGAAAAGCACCTGCATGCGCTCATAGGCGTTGTTGGGCAGGCTGGCATTGGCGGCGTCGTTGGTCATGAAGTCGCCAGCCGCAATGAGCGACACGTCGTACTGATAGACCAGCGTCGTCAGCGCGTCCTGGATCGCCGCGTAGTTAGCCGGCACATTGCGGAACGACGGAAAGACGATTGCGTCGTAATTGACCATCTTGGCAAGGTCGGTGAGATCGGTCTCCGAGATCAGGTCGAACGGAATGCCGGCAGCCATGGACTGGCTTTGCGCGGCCATGACCAGCTGTGAATACGCCATCTGGCTGAAGTAGTTGTTGGCGGTGGTCTGGGAGAAGACGATCGCGATCTTGGAGCCCGTATCGGTGGGCACCGGCAGCGATGCCGGATCGTAAACCGTGTAGGCTGGCGCTGAGTAGCTGCCGGGCAGGAATACGGCGTCGTTGACGTCGGCAAGAATGCGCACGGCGGTCACGTCCGCGCCCAGCATGGTCTGGGGAACGGCAAATTCCATGGTCTTGCCGTCGGGGCCGAGCTTGTAATCGATGGTGCCGACCAGCGTCTGGCCCGCGCCACCGCTATAGAGGCGTGCCACGCCATCAGAGCCAATATTGACGTTGAACTCGGCGCCACCGGCAAACCCGAAGATCTGATGGCCGGTCGCTGCATTGGCGTCGGTATTGAGCCAGAACGTCGTATTGGGCCCGATCACCACGTCGCTCTTCAGCGCGAAGTTGTAATTGCCATTGGCGAATTCGCCATAGAACTCGTAGCCCGCCACGGTCGTCATCGGGGTTTCGAGGCGCTCCCCGGCCGTCCACTCGGTCAATAACCCGTCGAACTGACTGACCGGGATCGAGGCTGGATCGACCAGCGTGTAGCCCCCATTGGCATAGGTCGCCGGCAGGTACACCGAGTTGTTGACGTCAGCGAGCAGGGTAACAGCCGTCACCCCGGCGCCGATCAGGCCGCGGGGAACGGCGAACTCCATGCTCATGCCATCCGGCGCCACCTTGTGATCGATTTCCCCGACAAGCGTCTGTCCGTCCGCGCCGCTATAGAGCCGCGCGACGCCGTCGGCGCCGATGTTGACGTTGAACTCCGCACCACCGGCAAACCCGAAGATTTGGTGCCCAGTTGCGGTATTGGCGTCGGTGTTCAGCCAGAATGTCGTGCTGGGCCCGATCGCCACCGCACTCTTGAGCGCGAAGATAAAGGCTTCCCCGGCAAAATTGCCATAGAGTTCATAGCCGGCCACGCCATTGGCCGCCGTATCGAGCCGCTGCTCAGGCGTCCATTCGGTCAGCAGGCCATCATAGGGGCCCGCGGGAACCGTCCCCGGATCCGTGATCACATAGCCGCCCGCCGCATAGGATGGTGGCAGAAACACCGAATTGTTGACGTCGGCGAGCAATACGACGGAATTGACCGCCGCGCCAAGCAAGGCCTTCGGCACCGCGAATTCGATGCTCAATCCGTTCGGAGCGATTTTGTAGTCGATGCTGGAAACCAGCGTGCCGCCATCAGCGCCGCTGTACAGCCGCGCCACGCCGTCGGCGCCGATGTTGACGTTGAACTCGGCGCCGCCCGACCAGCCGAAAATCTGGTACCCGGTGGTGACGTCATTGTCGGTATTGAGCCAGAACGTCGTACCGGGTCCGATGGGCACGGGGCTGCTCAGGCCGAATACGAAGTCGCCATCGGCTACCTTGGCGTAAAGCGCATAACCGTCGACGCCGGTTGCGGGCGTGTCGAGGCGCTGCTCGGGCGTCCATTCGGTCAGCAGTCCGTCGAACTGGCTGAACACCGGCGTGGTGATCGTGTAGGCCGCCTGGGTGTAATCGGCGGGCAGGAATACCGAGTTATTGATGTCGGCCATGATGCCGACGCTGCTCACGCTGGCGCCGAGCATGGATTGGGGCAGGGCAATCTCGAGGATTTTCCTGTCGCCGCTCAGGGCGTAGGTGAGGGGACCGATCAACGTCTGTCCATCGGCACCGCTATAGAGCCTCGGCACGCCGTCGGCGCCGAAATTGACATTGAACTCCGCGCCGCTGGCAAAGCCCCAGACCTTGTAGCCTGTTTGAATATTGGCATCGGTATTGAGCCACAGCGTCGATGTCGCCTGGATAGGCACCGCACTGCTCATGGCGAAATAGAAGACGCCAGCCTCCAACCGCCCGTAAAGCGCATAGCCGGCAATGGTGGTCGCCGCGGTCTCAAGGCGATCCGCGGCGGTCCAATCCAGCAGCGTTCCGTCGATGGTGATAGCCATGATGGTGCGTTCCTATTCAATGACGACGGTGGTGGACTGCGGGGCGATACCCGACAGCATGAGGTCCGGTACGGGGGTGACGTCGGCCAGGCCGGCGAAATGGCCGCTCCCGGATGCCCAGACGGTCGAGCGGCTCCCCAGCTGCGTTACCGACTGCAGATAAGTCAGGCGGTCGGCGAGGCCGGGTGACGTGTTGCCGGCGCCAATCGCGTGCTCGATCAGGGACGCCTCGTTTTCGGCGTCGCCGGTCAATCGATAGAGAATGCGCAAGCGATCAAACAGCTCGTTGCTGGCATTGGCATCGTAGAGACGACGAAGCGCCGAGGCCTCTCCGCCAAAATTTCGGCTCTGCCGATAGAGGTCGGCCAACTGGCGGAGCGCCCAACTGTTCTCGGCCTGCGAGGCTGCTTCCTCTTCAAGAACGACCGTCGCCTTGTCCCGCTCACCGGCCAGCACATAGAGCCGCGCCAGCATGAAACCCTCATAAGCATTGAGGCCGCGCTCGCCATCCAAATCGACCAGCAGGCTGATCGCGTCCTGGTATCGGCCTTCGGCAACGAGCCCTGCAGCCTTTTCCTCGGAGCTGGGCAGCAACGCGATTGTGCCTGCCAACGAAATCGCAGCCAGCACGACGATGGCCAACAGAGTACGGTCGGTTTTCTCGGCTGGCGCAGGCATTGCCAATTCAGCGGGATTGGACATCATCAAGCTCCCGGTCGCCAATGAACAGGGGGACGCCGAGGGCCGCGGCCCTTTCGCGTGCAAGCGCAAGCGCATCCGGAGTGTCGACATACTCGACGAGGAAAACGGGTTTGCCGCTCGCCTGGAACCGTTGGATCGGCGTGAGACTGGCGCGCAGCTCGGCATTGCTGTTGGGCACGCCGTCGCCATCGAGACCGAAAAACAGGTCTTCCTTGCCCAGGCCGTCGATGACGCTCGCATAGGAGCGGTCGGCGAGCAGCTCCTCGCCATTCTGGCCCACGATCAGGAAGCCGGGCACCTTGCTGCGCCCATAACCCGCCAAGGCGGAGACGAACTCAGCCATCCTCCGTAGTCGGTCTGCGCGCGGGACCTCTGCATCCGCAACGTCGAACGCATCGATGCGGTCGAGATAGACCCCGTCGAACCCCGCCGAAATGATCGTATCGAGGTACGATCCTGGTCCGCCGAAGATCATCGCCTGCCATTGCGGATCCCAGTAGCGCACGGCGTAATTGCCCGGCCAATCCGGGTTTTCCGCGAGCAGCCACCCGGGTGGCGAGCTCATCCAGTCATGGTGCCAGTAGAACCGGTAATCCTCGGCCTCGCCGATACTGAGATAGGCCAGGACAATGCGGCGCTCTCCATCTGGCTTGCGCTGCATCGCCGTCACCGTTGCCCGGTCGAATGCGAATTCCTGCGTACCGTCGCGCGCATAATCGATCACCACCAGATCGTATGGGCTGGCGGCAATGGTCGCCGGATCGATCTGTTGCAGCTGGTAGCCCCAGCTGCGCACGGCATCGAGCCCGGCGCGTGGAGGCGCTGCCGGGCTCGAACCAGCCGCGAGCGCGAGAATGACCATCGATGCGCCCAGAAGCGGCGCGGCATGCGCAAGGTCTCGATGGCGATGCTGAAGGTTCATGACTGTCATCTTGTTCCGCCGGAGGTGCGCGAAGCACGGGTCTGCGCATGAACCAAGTTAAGGCTGGATCGAGCGAGGAGGCATTGACGGCCATCAATGCGGAATGCGGCGCGCCCACTAGCCTAGGCTCATCGAACCCGCATCAGGCCCATCGGCACCGGGCCAGGAGTACCAAGATGAACCAGCATGTCGGCAAGCAAGCCTTCGTTCCCGATACCGACATTGACGGCGGTGCCGGCTCAGTTCCACTCCGGGTCCTGAAGGTCTTGGTGATCGTCGCCGAAATCCTGCTGGTGGCGAATGCGCTGACCAGCCACGCCTGGGAATTGCTGGTGCTGGGTCACATCACCATCGTAGCCGGATTGATCATGATCCTCGTGGCGCTGGAGCAAGCGCGTGCAGAGACCAGCGCGCTGCAGACCTTTATCCTGCTTACATTCGCTGGCGGCCCCGTCGGTGCTGCCGCCGCCTTGTTTGGCGAACAGCAGATCTGGCGGCTCAACGCCGATACTCTGACCAAATGGTATGACACGATTGCGCCGGCTGATGCGCCCGCCGTCACGCTTGTCGATCAGATCCTCGACGGCCGCTTGGTGCGTCAGCAATCACGGCTGCCGCGTCCGTTCGAGACGCTGCTCAACACCGGAACCATGCAGGAAAAGCAGGCCCTTCTCGCCTACCTGGCGATCCAGGGCGACGAGGAACTCGTCGAGGCGGCGCTGGTACTGGCCCTGCGCAGTCCCGACCAACGCGTCCGTGTGCAGGCGGCTGCTGTTGCCGCGCATACCAGGGCGAGAGCCCGACGCAACCAGGCCAAGGAACCAACGGCGCGTTGACTGCCGCCGCTTGGCCCGGCGCGAAGTGCACTATCAAGTAGGGGGTTGAAATGTGGCGTGACGAAAACATGATGCTGTCTCTCGGCGGCAAACCCAATCGCATCGCCGATGTGTGCCTGATTGCCGAGGGGTGCTACCCCTATGTGGCGGGGGGCGTCTCGACCTGGATCGATTGGCTGATCCGGTCTCATCCGGAGCTTACCTTCACGGTATTGGCCATCCTGCCCGGCCTGCCCAAGGGTGAGCCGCGCTACGCCGCGCCCGATAACCTCCTGTCGATCGATCACCTGCGCCTGGATGACACCAATTTCGGCTCGGTCCATCAATGGCCAAATGCGGCGCCCGACCATGTCGCCGATCTCCTCGGACAGTTGCTCAATGAGGGCAACGCGGCCCAGTTCAGTGAACTGATCGGCTTGCTGGGGGACGCCAAGCACAAGGTCGCGCTGGATACGCTGATGGACTCGCCCGAGGCGTGGCAAACCATGTGCCGCCACTACCGGTCGATGCCGCATGCCGCCTTCCTCGATTACTTCTGGGCTTGGCGCGCCCTGGTCGGCGGACTTTTCCGCGTTCTCACGGCGCCGCTACCGCAAGCCCGCGTCTACCACGCGGTGTCGACGGGATATGCCGGCCTGATCGGCGCGCGCGCCGCACTCGAAACCGGGCGCGCCTCGCTGATCACCGAGCACGGCATTTATTCCAACGAGCGCCGCATCGAGATTCTGATGGCCGACTGGATCGTCAACAGTATCGATAACGACCTCGATCTGTCCGACGATCGCAAGGATATCCGCGAACTCTGGGCGCGCAGCTTCGAAAGCTTTGCTCATGTCGCCTATTCGGTCGCTACAGAGATTGTCGCGCTATACGAGGCGAACCAGACGTTCCAGTACGCGCTGGGCGCCGCGCCCGAGAAGCTGAGCGTCATTCCCAATGGCGTGGATGTCGATCGCTTCGGTCAGGTCGAGCGCCAACCTCACAATCGACCCACAATAGCCTTCATCGGCCGGGTCACCCCCATCAAGGACGTGCAGACCTTTATTGACGTCGCCGAGCGGCTGCGTGTCCAATTTCCGGATCTCGACGCCCTGGTGATCGGGCCGATGGATGAAGACCCCGAATACGCGGAAGGTTGCGTCGACGAAGTCCGTCGGCGGGGCCTCTCGGACACAGTGACCTTCACCGGCCCCGTCAAGGTGGCCGACTATCTGGGCCGCATCGACGTTCTGGTGCTGACCAGCATCAGCGAGGCGCTGCCTCTGGTCATCCTCGAAGCGGGTGGGGCAGGGGTCCCATGCGTGGCGACCGACGTCGGCGCCTGCCGCGAAATTCTCGAAGGCCGGAGCAATATGCCCGGCGTCACCGGCCCGGGCGGCGTGGTCGCCCCGGTCGGCGCCAGCGAAGACATCGCGGCGGCCATCGCCTCGCTGCTCGAAAGCCCGGAGCGCCTGCGCGAATATGGCGATCGGCTACAGCAGCGCGTTCGCGAACAGTATCGCGCAGAGGCCGTCGCCGCTGCGTATGGAGCACTCTATGCCCGCAATTTCGCGGCGCAGATGAAGGTAGCGTAAAATGGCCGGGATCGGGTTCGCGCTCAGAAAGCTGAGCAATCGGGACAATCTGGCATCGCGCTCGCTGGCCGGCGGCCACGCGATCCTGATCTCGTCGGGTCCCTGGATCGTTATCATGGCCGGATTGGCGCTTTTGCATGCGCTCGGCCAGCCACTCATCGCCCCAGAAGAACTGAAGGTTTTCAGCATCCTCGTCATTTACAGCTTTGCGCTGTCGCTCGTGATCACCGCGCCGACGTCGCTCGAGGCGACGCTGAGGGTTTCGCGGGTGATGTTCCAACGTCATTTCGAGGAAGTGCAGGGCGTCTATCTGGGGGCGCTGTTCGTCACCACGATTCTGTCGGTCCTCGGCAGTATTGTTGTCTTCCTGTTGATCGTCCGCCTGCCCGTCGGACTGGCGCTGGCGGCCACGGTCTGTGTGATTCAGGTCTCCCATCTTTGGCTGGCCATGGCCTTCGTTGCCGCCATCAAGCAATACGCAGCGGTGACCCTGGCATTCGCGCTGGGTCTGAGCTGCTCGATCGTCTTTGGGACCTCGATGGCCTCGCTTGGCCATGGTCCTGGCGGCATGCTGCTCGGTTTCAGCTTCGGGCTGTGCATCGCCTTCGGCATCCTGAACTACCTCATCCTCTCCACCTTCCCGGGCCGGTTGCTGCCATTCTGGCAGTCGCTTGGCCGCCTCAAGATGCTGCGGCCGGTCTCGAACACCTTCCTGCTAGCCGGCCTCGCGAGCGGTCTGGCGGTCTGGGTCGACAAGCTTGTGGTATGGAACTCCTCGGAGGCCGTCACCATCACGCACGGCCTGCTGCATGCCCCGCGCTACGACAGCCCGGTGTTCATGGCCTACCTCTCCATCGTGCCGGTCATGTCGATCCTGGTGGTGTGGCTCGAAACCACGTTCTTCGAGAACTACCGCCATTATCGCGATATCGTTCATTCGGGCGGCACGCTTCGGCAGATCGACGAGCAGCGCAAGGGGTTGGCGCAAGACGCCGTCGATACCGTATTCCTGGCATTCCTGGTGCAGTTGACCATCAGCGCCGCGCTGGCTGTCGCTGCCCCATTACTCGCCAACGTTCTCGGCCTGGCCTACGACGCGATCTCGGTGCTTCGTCTTGCGCTGATCGGTGCCGCCTTCCACTTCCTGTTCCAGGCGAGCTGCGGCGTCATTCTCTTCGTTCAGTACGGCAAGGTCTACTTCTGGCTGCAGGCGCTGTTCTTGGCGCTCAATGCCGGCATGACGGCCGCCATGCTGGTCAATCCGGACTATCTCGGCATGGGTTATCTCTTGGCGTCCATGGTGAGTGGCACGCTGGCCTATGCCGCGATGCGCAACACGCTCGGCACGCTCAACCGGCTGACCTTCGTGGTCAACAATCCATCCGTTTCGGGCTGATGAGCGCTCATAGTACCTAAGGAACACGCCATGAACTATTCCACTGGCCTCGCTACCCCCATCTCCCCGGCTGTCAGCGACGATCGCGAAACGGCGTCATCACGTTCCAACGTCCTGGCGGTGGTCGAAGGGGTGGTGTTGCTGGGCGGCCTGACCTTGCTCGACCTGGCGGGAGTCATCGTGATGGACGATTGGCCAGTGCATCCGATGCTGTTCGCCGTGGTTCTGCTGAGCGCCCAATACGGCATCTATGGTGGCATCCTGGCCGCCATGGGCGCGATAATGCTGTCCCATATCGGTGGCTGGCCCGCGCGGCCGGTCGACATGTCTTACGCGACTTACTTCCGCATTGCTTGGGCGGATTCGTTATCCTGGGTCGCCGCCGGCCTCATGGTGGGCGTTGTGACGTCGCGGAAGGGCAAGGCCTTGCGGGACACGTCCGCACAGCTGCGACAGTCCAAGCTAGCAGAGAGCCTCATCGCCACGCAGTATCAGATATTGTCGCAGCGAACCCACAAGCTGGAGCGCAGCGTCGCCGGGCTGACCGATACGCTCACGACCCGCGAAACCAGGTCGTCGGCGCCCGCCCGAAAGGAACGCGCGTCCACCGCGGCCAGCCGCAAGCGCTGAGCGATGTGCAAGATCTAGAGGTCGGCCCACATCTTGCGTGCGGCCGTGCTGGCTTCCACCCGGTTCCGCACCTGCAGCTTGGCGAACACATTGGACAGATGAAACTTGACCGTGCGCTCGGTGACATCCAGCCGGGTCCCGATTTCCCTGTTGTTGAGCCCCAGCGCCAGCAGCCGCAGGACCTGGGCCTCTTGCGGCGATAGCGGCCGTTCTGGAGGCGCCTTGGCGCTGCCTGTATCACCCTTCATCGCCGACCAGATTGCCCCGATCACTCCTGGCGCGAGGTAGCCCTCTCCGGCATGCACGGCGCGGATGATGCCGCGCAGCTCGGGCCCTGTGGCACCCTTGAGCACATAGGCGGAAACGCCGGCCTCCAATGCGCGGGAAACATCACCCTCGTCCTGGGATGCTGTCAGCAGGATGACTTTGACTGAAGGGCAGGCGACCAGAATGTCCCCAACGCGCTCGATGCCGCTGTCTTCCATGCGCGCGTCGAGCAGCAGTACGTCCGGCTGCAAATTTTCTACCAGGCGCACCGCTTCGGCCGCGCTGCCACCTTCGCCGACGACACGAAGTCCGCCTTCCATGCCCACCGCCTGCGCCAGTCCGGCGCGAAAAATCGGATGATCGTCGACAACGGCGACGGTTATTGCCTCAACACCCACAGCCGCCTCCCATCGTCAGACGGAGGTGAGCCACATTTCCAGCCGCGTCACACCATTGTTCTGCACGAAGACGAAATTCCCACCGATGCTCTGTACGCGAGCGCGCAATCCATAAAGCCCGATGCCGAGATGGTCGGCATGGGTCGATCGCTCTCCCATCGTGTACAAATTGACGATCGATAGCTTGAGGACCCCTTTTTGCAACGACGCGATCACCTGCTGCCCCTCCGGCAGACCGTGGTGAAAGGCGTTGTTGAGACCTTCCTGGATGAAGCGAAAGACGCAAACGCTAATCTGCTGGTCAACATGGACTCCGGCGACCCGACTGTCCACGGCAATGGCGATTCCGGTCCGCTGGATGTGGATTTGCACAGCCCTGTTGATAACTTCAGCCAGGTTGAGATCGCCGATATCAGGCAATACCAGGTTGGTGGCGATCGCCCGGATCTCCTGGAGCGCTCCGCCGAGCGCGGATTCGATCTCGTCTATGGCCTGGTTGCGTTCGCTCACTTTGGGCGTCTTGCGGACTTGTTCCAGCTTGAGCACGGCGAAGCCGATGGACTGGGCCGGGCCATCATGCAGGTCGGTGCCAACTGTCCGCAGGTAGCGGTCGGTAAGCTCCGTCACCCCTTTGGACGCACGCTGGGCCTGCTCGGTGAGCTGGCGATGCTGCGCCGCCCGGGCATGGGATTGCTTGAGGCGCTTGGATTGGATGCGCCGATGTCGGTCGATCGTTCTGCTGCCCTCTAGGACAATGCCGAACAGGCTGGCCATCACTACGGTGCTGATGATGCCCACCGTCGCCCAACTGGCCAAAGTCAGGGACCAGAGAGCGCTTTCAAGCGCCGCCGTCGACTCCCGCAACTCCGCCACGGCCACGATCTCGCCGGATTGTTCGTTCCGCAGGGGGAAGTAGACTTCGATGAAATCGGTGTCGAACCCGTGCTCGCGGTAGTCCACTGTGTCCACATCGCTGAACTCCGATATCGTCTCGCCGGCAAACGCCCGGATGACCGGTTGGGGCAGCGGAAAGTTGCGCAGGCGTATCGCCGGCGTATTGGAATAGACGATGGTGCCGTCAGGCAGCCAGACATCGAGGTGCGGGAACTGGGCGGTAAATTCCCGCCGCGCGAACAGGGCGTCGAGGCCGTTGAAGTCCTCGATCGAGGGACTTTGATCCTGCGAGGCGGCAACGCTCAAGGCGAAGATATGTTGGCTGATCAGCGCTATGGCGCTACCGCGACGCTGGACAAGATTGTTGGTCATGAATGTGGTGGTGAGGATGCCGCAAAGGAGCATCGCCACCAGCATGAGCGTGCCACCCCCCAGCAAGAACTGGCTCGCGAGCGGTAGCCTCCTCCAGCGATTTCGAAAACCCCTCAGACGATCGAGCAAGTCGATCATCATCATACCCCAGTTGTCAGAATTCCTCCGACGGGCTGCCGGATGACAGCGCATCGGCGTTTATTTATTGGCGAATAATAGACACAAGATTTCGAGGATTGAAAACGAATAAGTTGTTTTCTAATCCGCGACAGGCATTCGCCATCGAATTTATGTCAACTGTATTTACCCATCCCGTTCGTGCGGCTGGACCAAGGTACAGGGTCCCATCAGCCCAAGGTCTGAAGCGTGCTGCGACCTTCGCGCCATCAGTTCAGGCGACCTTCTGACCTGACGTCCTGCGCGGGCTTTCGGCAAACTCATCCCCAAGCTGAGGCTCAGCGTAGATCGTCGTGAGCCGCTGGCCGGCGCGCCGTACCTGGGCAGTCGGTTTGTTGAGTCAACGTCGCTGAGGGGCGACCGAGGGGATTGTTATGGTAACCTACATCAAGAGTGACCTGGACTTCATCCTGGCCCAAATCAAGATCGCAGAAGACCACGCACTCTACACGCAGTCCGGCGGTACGTTGGGCAAGCCCCTGTTCGGCGCCGGCGGCTCCATCCCGGCCTACAATCTATCCTTGGGCCTGCGCACGGTGGATGGCACCTACAACAACCTGCTCTACCCGGAGCGGGGCGCGGCCGATAACGAGTTCCCCGAAGGTCTGGGCACCGAATTCCGGACCATCATGGTCCCCGCATTCCCCGGCGGTCCGCTCGTCCCCATCAACTACACCCCCGGTGTAGACAACACTCCGGGAATGCCTCCCGGCAGCCCTGGCGATACTGATCCGGGCGATGTGGTCGACCCATACGTTCGAACCATCTCTAACCTGATTGTCGATCAAACACTCGGAAACCCGTCTGCGATCCTCACGGGGCTGCAGCGCGCTGGTATCGTCGCGCCGGAAAACGAGATGACCGTCGCGGCCCAGATCACCGCCGCCTACGAGCCTCTCACGGATGAATTCAGGGCCGTCGAGGAGGCCGAGCGCGACAATGCTCAGGCTCAGGCGGCTGCGTCGGCCAATCCGGGCAATGCGGCGCTGGCAGCGGCAGCAGCCGCAACCGCGGCGGCCCTGGTGGCCGCCCAAACGGCGCTTGATACCGGTGCCGGCGGACCCGGCGGCCTCTACGAGCTGCTCGCCGCCAATGGCATTGAACTCGACGGGCCGAATGTGGTGATCACCAACATCGCGCCCGACGAAGGTCTGTCCGCGCCGTTCAATTCCTGGTTCACCCTGTTCGGGCAGTTCTTCGATCATGGTCTTGATCTGGTCGCCAAGGGCGGTAGCGGCACCGTGTTCATTCCGCTGATGCCCGATGACCCGCTATACGTCGAGGGCGGCAGCACCAATTTCATGGTGCTCACCCGCGCCACCCTGTCCGGACCGGGCGCTGACGGTGTGATGGGAACTGCCGACGATACCGACCGTCCCGTCAACACGACCACGGCTTTTGTCGATCAGAACCAAACCTACACCTCACACGCCTCCCATCAGGTCTTTCTGCGCCAATATGCGCTGAACGCTGCTGGCGACCCCGTCTCCACCGGCAAGCTCATCGAGGGCACCAACGGCGGCATGGCCACCTGGGCTAACCTCAAGGCACAGGCAGCGGACCTGCTGGGCATTCAGTTGCTCGATTCCAATGTCGGCAACGTTCCACTTCTGGCGACGGACCAGTATGGCGAGTTCATCCGTGGACCCAACGGTTATCCGCAGTTGGTGACCACGGCCGGCCTCATCGAGGGTAACCCCGCGGCCAATGGCGGCCTCGGCGTCCTGATGGACGATCCCTCTGCTATCCCGCCCTACACCACCATTCGCACCGGCCACGCTTTCCTCGCCGATATCGCTCACAGCGCGGTTCCGGAAGGCCTCGCGGATGGCGACATCGAAATCGGGCTTGAGAACAACGGCCCTGGCTCCACGCCCGGCTACGACAACGAGCTGCTCGACGCTCACTTCATTGCCGGCGATGGCCGTGCGAACGAAAACGTCGGTCTGACCGCCGTCCACCATGTGTTCCACTCCGAGCATAACCGTCTGGTCCAGCACACCAAGGACGTGGTTCTGGCCAGCAACGACCTCGCCTTCATCAACGAATGGCTACAGGTTGACCTCGCGGCACTCCCGACCCCGGCCCAGGTTGCCAGCCTGGTTTGGGACGGCGAGAGACTGTTCCAGGCGGCGAAGTTCGGCACGGAAATGCAGTATCAGCACCTGGTGTTCGAGGAGTTCGCCCGCAAGATTCAGCCGAACATCAACGTGTTCCTGGTTCCTGACGGCTTTGACGTTACCATTGATCCATCGATCGTCGCTGAGTTTGCCCATGTCGTCTATCGCTTCGGTCACTCGATGTTGACCGAAACGATCGATCGCTTCGATCCGACATTCACCGCCGACCAGATCGGCCTGATTGAGGGCTTCCTCAATCCGTTGCAGTTCCAGAACAACGGGACCAACGCAACGGTCGACGCCGACATCGCAGCCGGCGCCATCATCCGCGGCATGACCCGTCAGGTCGGGAACCAGATCGACGAATTCGTAACCAGCGCGTTGCGCAATAACCTGCTGGGCCTGCCGCTCGATCTGGCAACCATCAACCTGGCGCGTGGCCGTGATACGGGCGTCCCATCGCTCAACTCGGCCCGCGCCCAGTTCTATGCTGCGACCAATCAGGACGCCTTGCTCAAGCCCTATACGAGCTGGGTCGACTTTGCTGGTCACCTCAAGAACGAAGCCTCGATCATCAACTTCATCGCGGCTTATGGCACGCACGCGCTGATCACCGGGCAGACCACGATCGAGGGCAAGCGCGATGCTGCGCTGACCCTCATCACCGGCGTCTCCGTCGGCGGTTTGGCGGTGCAGGGCGATGCCGTCGACTTCCTCAATGGCACAGGTGCCTATTCCGGATCGCTCGGCGGCCTCAATGACGTCGACCTCTGGATCGGTGGTCTGGCCGAAGAAATCATGCCGTTCGGCGGCATGCTGGGCTCCACCTTCAATTTCGTCTTCGAAATGCAGATGGAAAAGCTCCAGAGCGGCGATCGCTTCTACTACCTGCAGCGCCTCGACGGACTGCACCTGTTCGGCGAAATGGAGAACAACTCCTTCGCGGCCATGATCATGCGTAACACCGATGCGACGCATCTGCCGTCCGATGTGTTCTCGACGCCCGGCCTCATCCTCGAGGTCGACCAGACCAAGCAGTTCAACGACTTGGATGGCAACGGCACTCTAGAAAGCGCCGACCCTGTCGGCAGCGGCATCCTGACCAATCTGGTCATTCGCAACAATCCGGCCACGCCCGGCACCGATGGCAACTATCTGCGCTACACCGGCGGCGAACACGTGGTGCTCGGCGGCACGGCCGGCAATGACATCATGATTGCCGGTATCGGCGACGACACGCTTTTTGGCGATGCTGGCAACGACACGCTTGAAGGTGGCTTCGGCAACGACATCATCAACGGCGGCGACGGCGACGACATCATCAAGGACAGCGGCGGCGACGACAACATCAAGGCCGGCTCCGGCAATGACGTCGTTCACGCCGGCCCGGGCCTCGACCTGGTGATGGGCGGGGCAGGGCAGGACTTCATCTTCCTGGGCACCGATATGGGCTCGGAGGTGTTTGCCGGTGAAGGCAACGACTTCATCTATGGCAACAAGAACGCCGAACGCATCCTCGGCAACGAGGGTGACGATTGGATCGAAACGGGCACCTTCGATGGCGCCCCTGGCGACAATTTCGACGAAGTCTACGCCCACGACGCGGTCAACGGCCACGACGTATTCCTCGGCGACGGCGGCTTTGACGAGTTCATCGCCGAAGGCGGCGACGACATCATGGTCGGCAGCCCCGGTCGTGGCAAAATGGCCGGCATGTCCGGTTGGGACTGGGCAACCTATGAAGACAATGTCTTCGGGGTTGACGCTGACCTGACCCGGGCCATCGTCTTCGACGAAAATCCCAACCCGCCGATCAACGGAACGCTTGACGCCTATGAAGCTGTCGAAGGCCTGTCGGGCTCTGATTTCGACGACCGGCTGACCGGCTCGGACATGCTTGCGGCGGATCGTGCTCCATTCAGCACCGACCCGGCGCTGACTGGCTCCGAAGGCTATCGCGGCAGTGCGCTCAACGCTGAGGGCATTGCTCGCATCGCCGGACTGCAGGCGGTGCTTGGTGCGGGCGTCACGTCCTACATCAACGGCGATATTCTGCTGGGCGGTGACGGCAGCGACATCATCACCGGGCGTGCCGGCGACGACATCATCGATGGCGACAAGTCATTGAACGTGCGTATCAGCGTCCGTGCCAATATCGATGGCACCGGTGCCGAGATCGGTTCCCACGAAACCATGACGACGCTGGCGAACCAGATGTTCTCCGGTGCCATCAACCCCGGCCAACTCCAGATCGTCCGCGAAATCATCGCGACCGGCGACGCCAGCGATATCGACGTCGCTGTCTTCGGCGACATCCAGGAGAACTATACGATCACCGCCAACCCGGACGGCAGCATCTCGGTCGCCCACACAACCGTTACCGATGGCCTCGAGTCGGATGGTATCGACCGCGTGCGCAACATCGAGATCCTTCGCTTCGCCGACGGCGACCTCGTCCTGGGCGCGCCCTCGTTGATGCTGAACACAAGTGTTGCCAACAGCTATGTCGAGCTGTTCGACACCGCGAGCTACACCGCCGCCGACACGACTGGCACCACCCCTTGGACAACCATCTGGGATGAGACCAACGACGGCGCCACTGATAGCCCGACGGGCGGTGACATCGAGATCAACGGTGGCAGGCTGCGTTTCGACGAAAATATCGGCGGCGGCGAAACGATCCAGCGCGCAGTCAATCTGGCCGGGGCGACCTCCGCAACGCTGCGCTTCGACTACGAAGATGACAGCCTGGATGCCGCCAGCCCTGGCAACCCGGTGGAGAACGTCGTCGTCGAAGCCTGGAACGGTACGGCGTGGAATGTGATCGGCACTTTGGGCGGTTCGACCGCCAGCGGCGACGGCACCTTCGTTCAGGCGCTTACGCCAGCACAAATCAGCGCGAGCTCCGCAATACGGTTCCGCGCCGAGGGTGACTGGGAGGGCGGCGAAAACTTCTACATCGACAATATCCGCATCGACTACGTCCAGCCGGTTCCGACACCGACGGTGAACTACGAGACAACGTTCACCGAGGGTGCTGCCGCCGTGGCGATTGCCTCAGGGCCATCGATCACCGACAATGACGACACGCAGATGGCGTCGGCCCGGATCGTCCTGACCAATGCCCAGTTGGATGACGCCTTCGTCATCGGCACTCTGCCGGCGGGTATCTCGTCTTCGATCGATCTGTCGGTCTCCGGCCAGATCATTGTCAACCTGACTGGTGCCGCATCCCTGGCCGCCTACCAGGCAGCCATCCAGGCCATATCGTTCACCAATACCTCGGCAAGTCCGACCACTATCGACCGGATCGTCACGGTGACCGTGAATGACGGCCTCCTCAACAGTGCGCCCGCGACAACGACCATCAATGTCGTCGCGGTCAATGATCCACCGGTCGCCAACACCGACAATGTCATCACCAATGCCGTCAACGAGGCCTTCGTGGTCCCTGAATGGGTGATGTTGGCGAATGACGAGGACCCTGAAGGTGGCGTGCTCAACGTCACGGGAGCCACGGAAAACGACGGGAGCTTCTCCATCGTCAATGGGGCGACCGGTGACGTTACCGCCACCTCGACCAATACGTCCAACCACGACTTTACCTACACGGTGAGCGACGGCACAGCGACCGATACCGCTGACGTCGATATCGTCTGGGATACGGCTGGCGAACTGACCGGCAACGCCGGCGCCAACATCATCATCGGCAACGCTGCCGGCAGCACGATCAATGGGCTGGGTGGTGATGACATCATCCTCGCCGGCGGTGGCAACGACACGATCAACCAGACCGGCAGCAATGGCGGGCGAGACTTCGTCGATGGCGGCGCCGCCGTCGATACCTACCAGCTCAACGGGGCAGCGGGTGCCGAGACCTTCGTCATCTATAGCCGAGCCGCCGCCGAGACGGCGTTTACAGGCATCGTGCTTAATAGCCTGACCGAGATCGTCATCACCCGCAATGGCACGGTAATCGCGGAGCTGAATGATATTGAGGAGATACGGGTCAATACCCTGCTCGTCACCTCGCCTCCGGGCACGGGTGGCTCCAACAGTGGCGATACGATCCAGGTGGTCGGTGACTTCACCGGCACCAGCCTGAACTTCAACACCATCACCATCGACGGCAATGCCGGTGACGACACTATCGACATTTCGTCCTTGGACTCCGCTCACCGCATCGTCTTCCGCTCCAATGGTGGCCACGACACCATCATCGGCACGCTGCGCCCTCAGGACGTAGTCGAACTCCCCGACGGTGCGGCGCTCGACGACTATGACGTCAGCGATGAGGGCGGTGTGGTGACCATGACCAGCCCCACCCACTCCGTCACCTTCACCACCGAAGGCGGCGCCATGCCTCACATTGTCGAATACGGCGATGATGACGACGACGATGATGATGACGACAATCACGGTGGCGGTGACTGCGACAACGATGAAGACGATGACGATGACGACGGTGGCAACCATCACACGGGCTCCGGCCCGGTCATCGGGACGCCCCAGGACGATGTCCTCATGGGGACCTCCGGCGGCGACCTGGTCTTCGGCTTCGCCGGCACGGACTACATCGTTGCAGGTGCAGGCGCCGACATTGTCCGCTCTGGTGCCGGTGGCGACTTCGTCGACGGTGGCGAGGGGCGCGACGTGATCTTCGGCGATGCCGATGATGACGACCTGTTCGGCGGCGATGACGACGACATGATCTATGGCGATGACGGCAACGATCGCGTCTTCGGCGACGATGGCAACGATCTGCTCGATGCCGGCGCCGGCAATGACTCGGTCTTCGGCGGCAACGGCAACGACGTGTTCGTTGGCTCGCTCAACGACGGCAACGACAGCTACCACGGCGGTGACGTTTCGGCCGACGCCGGCAATGACACCCTCGACCTGGGCTTCCTGACTGCCGCTGTGGCGGTGAGCCTGGGAACCGGCGTGGGCGGTCGCGGCAGCGCGGTCAGCACCCAGAGCGGCACTGACGCCCTATGGGGCATCGAAAATGTCACCACCGGCTCCGGCGACGATCAGATTACCATGAGCAGCGCCGTCAACGTGGTTGATGGCGGCCAGGGCGAGGATGTCTTCATCTTCGGCTCGGCCGGCGAGGCTCACGGTGACACGATCCGCGGCTTCGAGGCGGGCGACAAGATCGACCTGTCAGGCATTGACGCCAACACCGGGGTCGCCGGCAACAGCGCCTTCACCCTCGAAAGCGGGCAGGCGACGACGGCTCCCGGTCAGATCGTGGTCACTCACGAGACGCGCATGGATGGGGAATATACGGTGGTATCCGGCAATACGTCCGGCAATGACAACGCCCCCGAATTCCGCATCAGCATCTCGGGCAACCATGCCCTGACAAACGCTGACTTCAACCTCTAGGCCTCCAACTCCCGGCCGGTGTCTCACCGGCCGGGTTTTCAGCTTAGCAATCAATCCGGGGGTCTAGGGTCGTGGCACAGACAAAGGCGTTGGCGGAACATCGCGGCGACGAGATGTTGCGCAAGGAATTCAAGGGCGTTGCTGTATTCCTGTTCTGGATATCCGGCATCATCAATGTTCTGGCCCTGACGGGCTCGTTCTACATGCTGCAGATCTACGATAGAGCGCTGACCAGCGGCAGCATTCCGACCCTGGCGGCTCTGTCGATCCTGGTGATCGGCCTCTACCTCTTCCAGGGCGTGTTCGACATTGTTCGCACACAACTGCTCGTGCGCGTTGGCGCGCGCTTCGATCGCATGCTGGCGCCGATCGCCCACCGTGTGAGCGTCGACATGCCTCGCTTCGGCTTTTCCACCGGCGAAGCCCTCGAGCGTGGACGTGATGTCGATACCATCCGCTCCTTCATGGGCAGCCAGGGCCCCGTGGCCCTCTTCGATTTGCCATGGGTCCCGCTCTACGTGCTGTTCGTCTACTTCCTGCATCCCATGCTCGGCGCCCTCACCCTGGGTGGTGCGATAACGCTGACGCTGCTGACGGTGTGGACCGAACTCAAGTCCCGCAAGCTGGCCTCGGCATCCCAACAAGCCTTCCTGTCGCGCAACGCGGTCGCTGACTCCAATGCCCGCAACGCCGATATCATCAAGGCGATGGGTTTTTCCGCCCGCGCCGTCGCCCGGTTCAATGAGGCCAATCAGGATCACCTGACCCTGCAGACCAGGGCCAGCGACGTCATAGGGACCTTCGGCGCGTTCTCCCGCGTGTTGCGCATGGTGCTGCAATCGGCATTGCTCGGGCTGGGTGCCTATCTGGCGATCCAGGGGCAGATGTCCGCGGGCGCCATCATCGCCATTTCTGTCGCTTCCTCCCGTGCACTTGCGCCGATCGATATGGCGATCGCCAATTGGAAGGGCGTGGTCGCGGCGCGGCAAGCCTTCAAGCGCCTGCGTGACACTATGGTTGCCCTCTCCGGCCTGACCAAGCCACTTGACCTGCCGGCGCCAGCCAAGTCGCTCAAGGTCGACAAGATCACCGTGGCTGCTCCCGGATCAGGCCGCGTCCTGCTGACCGAAGTCGGCTTCGAGCTGAAGGCGGGACAGGCCGTCGGTGTCATCGGTCCCAGCGGGGGCGGCAAGACCACCCTCGTTCGCGCCCTGACCGGCATATGGCCGACCCTGCGTGGCGCTATCCGCCTAGACGACGCCGATCTGACCCAGTGGGATGAAGACAAGATCGGTCAATACGTCGGCTACCTGCCGCAGGACGTAGCCCTGTTGGATGCCACCATCGTCGAGAACATTACCCGTCTCGCCCCTGATCGCGATGCCCGTGCCATCGTTGCCGCCACTAGGGCGGCTGGCGTGCATGAGATGATCGTCCGGCTCCCGGATGGTTATGACACCCAACTCGGCCCTATGGGCACCGCGCTTTCCGCCGGTCAGCGCCAGCGCATCGGCCTTGCGCGCGCGCTCTACGGCGATCCTTTCCTCGTCATCATGGACGAGCCGAACGCGTTTCTCGATGCCGAAGGCGAGCAGGCGCTCAACCTGGCGATCCGCCAGATCAGGGCACGCGGCGGCATCGCCGTCGTAGTCGCCCATCGCCCCAGCATCCTCGCCGAGGTCGACATGGTTGCCGTCCTCCAGAACGGCAAACTGACCGCGTTCGGGCCGAAGGACGAAATCGTCGCGGGCCAGCGGCAAGCCAATTTCAACGCCCCCAAGGTCGTCGAGCCGCGCATGGAAGCGGGAGAACCGGCATGATCATCGAAGCCAAGGCCAATCGCGAATCCGCCCCGCCGGTCGATCCCGCCAAGCGGTTCGACCTCAATAAGCCGGAGCGGGAGTCGAGGGTACCGTTATTCGTAGCGCTACTGATCGCCGGCGTCGGCGCCTTCATCAAGAGCGCCTTTCCAGCAATGTCGCAGAGTGGAACCGACCCCTCGCAAGGGGGTGACAGCGCGGCACCCGGCAATCAGGAAGCACCACGTGCCGGTCGCGCCGTTTCTGGCAACCCCGTTGATCCCGTGACCACGGGCAGCATCGGCAATGACGATCCGGACAATGCCATCGGTCATTCGGTCGCCTGGCCAAAGGGCTTCGTCATGCCCGATGCCGTGGCGATCGCCTATGCGACGCCGTTCGAGGTTTTCGGGCCGAACATTGCCCCGTTCTTCCCGGCGGCCTTCGGCTATCGGCCGGAGAACGACAACGCTCCCGTCAGTGTGCCGGCGGACGAACCTCTGGCATCCATCGCCGCTGATCCCAATCAGCCTCTGCCGTCTCCGGCCGACAATGACGATGAGCCGGATGACGATGATGATGACGATGACAACGACGATGACGACGACGATACCCCGGACCAGGGCAATCGCGCCCCCATTACCATGGGGTCGGTTCGCCTGAACGACGTTTTTGCCGGCCAGGTCGTCTTGATTGGTCTCTCGCAACTGCTGTTCGGCACCATCGATCCGGACGGCGACATCCTGACCATCAACGACATCACGCTGACCGGTGGCACGCTCGTTCAAACGGCGGCGGGCTGGTCGTTTGCGACCGTGCCCGGAATGCTCGGCATCGTCACCTTCACCTACAATATCAGCGACGGGCTGGTGGAGATCGTCCAGACGGCGACGCTTCAGGTGGTGCGCAATACCGTGCTCCTGACGCCGCACGACGACGTGTTCGTGGGCACGCCGTGGGACGACGATATCGACGCGTTGGCCGGTGACGATATCGTCGATGCCCGAGCCGGCAACGACACTGTGGTCGGTGGTCTTGGCAATGATCACATCAATGGCGGCGACGGTGACGACGAGCTGTTTGGCGGCCTAGGCGACGACGCCATCTTCGGCGGCCGGGGCAACGATATCATCGGCGGCGGCGAAGGCGACGACAGGCTCTTCGGCGACGAGGGCAATGACGTCATCGATGGCAACGAGGGCAACGACACCCTGATGGGTGGCGCTGGCGACGACATCCTTGATGGCGGCGACGGCGACGACCTTGTCGAGGGTGAGGATGGCGCTGATATCGCCTATGGTGCAGCCGGAAATGACGTCATGACCGGCGGTGCTGGTGACGACGTCCTCGATGGCGGAGAAGGTGACGACGATCTCTCTGGCGGCGACGGCGACGACATGCTGGTCGCCGATGCCGGCGATGACGTGGCGCGAGGCGATGCCGGCAACGACACCATTGAGGGCCACTCAGGCAGTGACACCCTGATAGGCGGTCTCGGTGACGACCTTATGGATGGCGGCGAGGGCGACGACACTCTCCGTGGCGACGATGGGGACGACACAATTCTCGCCGGAGCGGGCGACGATACGGCCTGGGGCGGCGAAGGCAATGACCAGCTCTTCGGTGAGGACGGCGACGACGAACTCTATGGCGACGCTGGCGACGACCACATTTCCGGCGGCGTCGGAGACGACGAGCTTTATGGCAGCCTGGGCAACGACACTTTCTCGGGTGACGCCGGCTATGACGAGATCGACGGCGGCGTCGGCTACGATATCCTCGATTATGCCCAGACCTCGGCCGACCTCTACATTCACGTTGACGACGGCATCGCAGCCAGTCTCGAAGTCGATGAGGACCTGTTCGAAAACATCGAGGAGATTATCGGCGGGCGCGGCGACGACACTTTCGTCGTCGGCACGACGGCGACCGTGATGGCCGGCGGCGAAGGGCAGGACCTGTTCATCTTCACCGTCAACGACGCCGCAATGAGCGAGCAGATCGTCCAGCAGATCATGGACTTCGTCGTCGGTGACCGCATTCACGTCGCCGATTACGAGATTTCGCACTGGAACGACGCCGCTCAGGACGAGCAGCAGCGCTTCGAAGAGCTCTACGACGCTCTCGAGGAAGGCTTTGAGTCCGACCTGCCGATCCGCGTCCGACACGCTTTCTATGACGACATGGATCACACCATCATCGAGGCGGACATCGACCGCAACGACTTCTACGAGCTCGCCATCGTTCTCGATGGTGTCGCCGCGCCCTTGGGCATCGGCAATCATTTCGCCTGACGGGACGACCAGGGAGTTCAGTTTATGAGTACAATGGATATCGGCATGCCCTACGCGCGCGCTGGCAAGGGACGGCCCGTCAAGCAATCCGATTTTGGGCTACGGGGCAGGGTGGTCGTCGGCAGCGTCGCCGCGGTGTTGCTGTTGGGCGGTATCGGCGGTTGGGCGGCGACGGCAAAGCTGTCGGGCGCAGTCATTTCCAGTGGCACCGTGCTGGTTGAGGATAGCCTGAAGGTTCTTCAGCATCCCGATGGCGGCATCGTTAGAGCCATCGAGGTGCGCAAGGGCCAGGATGTCTTGCAAGGCCAGGTCCTGCTGCGGCTCGACGATGTTCAGATCCGTACCGAACAGGCGATCCTGACCGGGCAATTGGCCGAGTTCGTTGCGCGTCGCGCGCGGCTCGAAGCCGAGCGCGACGGCCTGACGGCCATTACATTTCCCGATGGCTACCTCGACCAATATCCCAATGCCGCGCAGATTTTGCAGGGCGAGCAGCAATTGTTCGACAGCATGGTTCGCAACCGCGCGTCGCGGCGCGAACAGCTCGAGTCGCAGGTCGATCAGCTCCGCAAGGAAATCATCGGCCTGGACTTTCAGGCCTCAGCCCTCGAGCGCGAGATGGTACTGCTGCAGGAAGAGCGCGCGCGCATGGGGTCGCTGGCCGAAAAGGGCCTGATGGAAACCACCAGGATAAATGCCACCGATCGCGAACTGGCCCGCATGATGGGCAGCCAGGGCGAGGTAACGGCAAATATCGCGCGCTCGAATGCCCGCATCGGCGAGATTCAGGTGCAAATCCTGGCCATCGACGAACTGGCCTATACCGAGGCTCAGCGCGAGCTTCGCCAACTCGATGCGACGATCGCGGAACTCCAAAACCGGCTGGCGGAGGTGACCGACCGTCTGGCCCGCACCGAAATCCGCTCGCCGGTCTCCGGCGTGATCAACGAGCTCACCGTGACGACGCTCGGCGGGGTCATCAGCCCCGCCGAGCGGTTGATGACCATCGTCCCCGATGACGCCGATCTCAAGATCGAATTCCGGGTACAGATTAACGACATTGACCAGATCGAGGTCGGCCAACCCGCCAAGCTCCGCTTCAGCGCCTTCGACCAGCGGACGACGCCGGAAATCGACGCAACGATCTCGCGAGTCTCGGCTGCGGCGACCAGCGATGCCACCACCGGTCAGAGCTTCTATCTGGCCGAGGCCGAAGTCGCCGGCGACCTTTCCGTACTTGGCGATCGTGGCCTCGTGCCCGGTATGCCAGTCGAAGTTTTTGTTCAGACGCGAGAACAGGTTGCTATCTCTTACTTCCTAAAACCTTTTACCGATCAGGTTACGAGAGCCTTCCGCGAAGAGTAGGTGTGTCAATTTTCTTGACGCAGCCAAGCACATTAATCAATTTTCCATTTCGTGAATTTACGGAGTGTTAATTAAGAAGTAGGGTTGTCTAAGTTGAATTTGGGCAGGGGTCGCAGCAATTTTGCTGCAATAAAATGAAGAACTTAGTTAAAGTCGTGATCGCTGACGATCACCCGGTCCTACTGGCTGGAATGACTTCTTTGTTCGCCACCAGTAGCAGGCATAAAATCGTAGGTCAGGCTGCCGACGCCGATACCAGCTTGCAGCTTGCCACAACCCTCGCTCCCGACGTTCTGATCATGGATCTGAGCATGCCGGGAGACGTGTTTCGCACCATCGGCCAGATCGCCACGACGCTGCCGAACACCAAGGTGGTCGTCTTCACCGCCTATTGCAGCATCGAATCCGCGCTCAAGGCGCTCGATGCCGGCGCGACCGGTTTCGTGCTCAAGGGCAGCCCTTCGTCCGAGCTGATCGAGGCCATCGACATTGTCATGTCCGGCCAGATGTTCGTCACCCGGCAATATGCCAGCCAGGTGATGAACGGCCTGCGCGACCGCGCTCGCCGGCAGGCCCTCGACGAGGCAATCAAGCTCAATGTGCGCGAAAAGCAAATCATCGGACACCTGATGCAGGCGCGGACCAATCGGGAGATCGCGGCCGAGCTTCGCATCAGCGAAAAGACCGTCAAACACTACATGACCGGGCTGATGCTCAAGCTGAAGGCCCGCAACAGGGTGGAGGTAGTCATCGCCGCCCGCCAGAACCAGGACATGGAAAGCGCTGTGAGCCGCTAAGCTCCAGCGCTCAACGAGTTGTCCGGGCAGGGCGGCTTACTCGGCCGCCACAGCCATTGCGCTTGTATCCAGTGCTACAGTGGCAACCGTCTGCCCGCGCTCTTGCACACTCCGCGCGAAAAGCGACGAGAGCTCCCGCATTGCCGGTCTCCGGCTGCGGATCATATCGCACAGATCGTCCTCGTCCTGGCTCGCGACCCTGAACAGGTCATTGCGCGCCGTCACGCGGAAATTGGAACTGTCGATAATGGTGATCGTGCCGCGTCGGACCAGCGCCTGCAAATTGCGGCTCACGGTCTCCACCGTCGTGCCCAGATAGCTGGCAAAGTCGCGACGATTGATCGGCACGTGGATGAGGCCGGCTTCCCGCGCGCGCCCCAAACGTATCTCGCTCGTCAGCAAGCGCAGCACCATGAACGTTGCCAGGCGCTGCATCGTGTTCTGGCACGCCAGCACCAGGATGCGCTCATGGGCGTCGTCGAGCTGGCACAGATTCTCCATATGGATCAGATGCTCCAGCTCCGGGCGCTCCGCCAGCAACGTCTCGAAAGCAGCCCGTTCGACGCAGGCCAGCACGACATCCGTCGCGGCCTCGACGCAGAATTCTGCGCTCACATCAAACACCCGGCCGAAGAATCCGGGCGCCTCGATGACGCCGACAATATTGGTGTGCCCGTCCGGCAGGTAGCTCACGAGCTTGATGGTGCCTTCGACCACGCAGCCAACCAGGTTGGACAGGCCCGGTTCGCAGATGGTCTCGCCGCGCGAAAATCGCCGAATGCGGGGCGGGGCGATGAGCTTCTGCACGGGGTTGGCCTGGGGCTCAGCCCGGTATCTCTGCTGACTGTTGCCGATCGAGAACGCGCCATCCATTCGCATCTCCTGCCCAAATATATCCAATGCTCGGTCCAAGCGGGGCACCGGGATAATCTGGTGTTCCGTCAGTATGTTACTTATGGACCCAGAGGGCGGCACACTTCTACTTACGATGGTCTGTCAATGATTCAGACCAAGGCGGCATCCGCAAACGACGTTGGTCGCTCCCAATTCCAGACCTTAGTCCCGACGCCATGCAAAAAGGCCGGCGACGCTAGGGCGCGTGCCGGCCAAGATATTGAAAATGAACGGAAAACGGCGACCTTAGATGGCGTGATCGGTCTGAGGGTCGAACAGGTGCAAATGGTCCGGCGCGATGCTCACGGCAATGGTATCGCCCGCTTTCGCGTCGGTGCGGCGTGTTTCGACCACTGTTAGCTCCGGGGTCGTGGCGGTCGCCACATAGGTCATCGACCCCGTCGACTCCACCACCGCCACCGGCAGCCGCAATGCGCCAGCCCCATCGCCGCCGACGACGAGATGCTCCGGCCGTAGGCCGACGATCACCTTGCGCCCGGCCGACACCTGCCGGCCCAGCGGCAACGAAACGCCACCCGCCAAGTCGAGCTGCACGCTCTGCCCATCGGCCC
Organism: Devosia lacusdianchii; assembly: GCF_022429625.1. Lineage (NCBI taxonomy): Bacteria > Pseudomonadati > Pseudomonadota > Alphaproteobacteria > Hyphomicrobiales > Devosiaceae > Devosia > Devosia lacusdianchii. The sequence goes on from NZ_CP092483.1 coordinate 1,515,471, forward strand.
CAATGGTGCCGGGCACGAAATTCATCGCCGGAGATCCGATAAACCCGGCCACGAACCGGCTCACCGGCCGATCATAGAGCTCCAGCGGCGAACCCTGCTGTTCGATGACCCCGTCACGCATGACCACCACGTGGTCGGCCATGGTCATGGCCTCCACCTGATCATGCGTAACATACACCGAGGTCGCCCCCAGCCGGTCATGCAGAGCTCTGATTTCCTTGCGCATGTGCACGCGCAAAGCCGCGTCGAGGTTGGAAAGGGGCTCATCGAACAGGAATGCCTTGGGATTGCGGATGATCGCCCGGCCCATCGCCACACGCTGGCGCTGCCCGCCAGAAAGCTCCCGCGGATAGCGCTTGAGCAGGGCCGATAGGCCCGTGGTCGCCGCCACCTCCGCCGCCTTGGCCTTGGCTTCCGCCTTGCCCACGCCATGCAGACGCAGGGAATAGGTCAGGTTCTCCTCCACCGTCATATGCGGGTAGAGCGCGTAGCTTTGGAACACCATGGCGACGTCGCGCTTGCGCGGCGGCACGCCGGTCATGGGCTCTCCGGCGATCCGGAGCGTACCCGAGGTGATCGTTTCCAGCCCCGCGATGGACCGCAGCAACGTGGACTTGCCGCATCCCGATGGACCCACCAGCGCCACGAAGCTGCCCTTTGCGATCGTGAGGCTGACATTCTTCAGCGCGTGGAATGCCCCGTAGTGCTTGTCGATATTGCTGAGCTCGATCTGTGCGGTCATTTGAGGGCTCCCGAGGTGAGGCCAGAGACGATACGGCGCTGCAAGAGGACGAAGACGGCCAGGATCGGCGTCACGTAGATGGCCGAATAGGCCATGATGGAATTCCAGTCGGTCGAGTTCGGCCCGAGAAAGCCGGAAAGCCCAACGCTGGCGGGCTGGAGCGCTGTGTCCTGGATGATCGACTTGGAGTAGATGTATTCGCCGAACGAACCCATGAATGTGAGGATCGCACAGACCAGTATGCCGTTGCGCGCCAGCGGCAGTACGATCGAGAAGAACGCCCCGACCCGAGAATTGCCATCGACCAACGCGGCCTCCTCCAGTTCCCGCGGGACGCTCATGAAGGTTGCGCGCACCAGCACCACGAAGAACGGCATGGACTTCGCTCCCGCCGCGAGCACCACGGCGGTCCGTGGCCAGTTCAGCAAGCCGATCTGGTTGAAGCCCACAAAGAGTGGCGTGATCATCACCGAGGCCGGCAACACCTGCAGCATCAGGATCATGAACAGCCCGATATCCACCCAGACGCTGCGATACCGCGCCAGCACATAGGCGCAGCCGGTGCCCAGGATCACCGTGATGGCCGTCACGCCGGAGGCGATGACCACCGAGTTCCACAGGAACGTACCCATTGTCCGCCGTGTCCACACCGCCGGATAGACGCTGGGATCAGGCGTCACCGGCCAGAAGGTCGGTGGATTGGCGAAGATTTCCGAGCCCGATTTGAGGCTCGTCACATACATCCAGTAGAGCGGGAACAGATAGACTGCGGCAAAGGCTAGCGCGGCAACCAGCAGTAGCCAGGGAACATAAGGCCGGGTCATCCGCGCACCTCATGCCGGGTCGAGCGCACATAGACCACCGAGGCAAACAGCACGAGCACGAACATCATCACCGATATCGTTGCCCCCTTGGCGAAGTCATAAAGCTGGAAACTCATCTGCCAGGCCCAGTAACCCGCCACGGTCGAGGTATTGGCCGGTCCGCCTTCGGTGAGGGCAGGGAACAGGTCGAACTGTTGCAGCGTGCCGATCAGGCCGAGCGACAGCACAGCGCCGATCGTCGAGCGCATCATCGGCAGGGTGATGGTCCAAAACCGCTGGAACGCATTGGCGCCATCGAGTTCGGCGGCCTCATAGAGATCGCGCGGGATCGAGGCCAAGCCAACCGACAGCAGCAGCATGTTGAACGCCAGCCCCAGCCAGATATTGGCGATGACCACCGCCCACAGCGAAAAGTTCGGGTCCGATTTCCAGAAGATCGTGCCCTGCGTAATGCCCAAGCCCCGGAGCACACTGTTCAGCACGCCAAAGTCGCCCGCAAGAATAAGACTCCAGATGCCACCGACAACCAGGCCCGGCATCACCCAGGAGACCAGGAACAATCCACGGATGGTCGATGCCCCGGGGAATTTCTGCGCAAAGAAGACCGCCAGCGCAAAGCCCAGGATAAACTGGCCAGCCATCGAGGCAAAAACGAAAATCAGCGTGTTCTTGGTGACCAGCCAGAATTCGGGCTGCTGCACCACGGCGACATAATTGGCTATGCCCGCAAATGGCCGGATCAACGAGCCCAGGGTGAACATGTCCACCTGCTGAAAGCTCATCAACACATTATAGACCAGCGGCAGCCCCGCCAGCGCCACAAGGAACAGCATGGCCGCGCCGACCAGGATCAGGTCGAAACCCACCCCGTCGCGCATGCTGTTGAGAATTCGGGACATGACGGCCCTCCGCAGGGGAAAATCAATATGACCGGCCGAATTGCTCCGGCCGGCCCAGGTCGGGGAGGAGGGTTAGCCGACAATGCCTTTGATCGTGGCCTGAGCCTGATCGAGCGCGTCCTTGGCCGACATCTGGCCGGTCAGCGCGGCCTGCATGGCGTCATAGATAGCCTTGGAAATCTTCTGCCATTCCGGGTGGGGACCACGCGGCTGCGCATACTGGAGCTGCTCCTGGAACACCTTGAGCGCGGCATCCTTCAGCGGCACGCCGGTCTCGGGGAGGGCGATATCGCTGCGTGCTGGTAGACTGGAGAACTCGGGGAACATGCGCGCGTCTTGGCTCACGAAGAATTCCAGCACCTTGAACGCCTCGTCCGGATGCTTGGTCGTCGAGAAAATGCCCCAGTTGAACCCACCCAGCGCCGACGACCGCTCGCCGCCTTCCGTTTGGGTCGGCAGCAATGCCACGGCCCAGTCGAACTTGGCGTCGGTGGACATGCGGTTCAGTTCCCATGGACCAGAAATGGCCATGGCTGCATTGCCGGAGTTGAACGTACCGGTGGAGTCCCACTGGCCCAGGCTCAGCACGTCCTGGCTGGCCGATTTGGCGTCGATCATCGCCTTCCAGTCATCGAGCGCTTCGACGGCGCCGGGGACGTTGACGTTATCATAGCCGCCACCGGCCATCTGGATCCACGGCAGATACTGGAACGTGCCTTCTTCGCCGGCACGCGCCGAGAAGGTGATGCCATAGACGTTATTGGCCGGGTCGGTCAGTTTTGCCGCCGTGTCGACGAGTTCGCTCCAGGTCTTGGGCGGCTCGGCAATGCCAGCCTTGGCGAACAGGTCCTTGTTGTAGAACAGCGCGATGGTGTCCGTGTATTTGGGCAGGCCAAACAGCTTGCCATCCCAGCTCACCGAATTGAGCGGACCTTCGAAATAGACGCTGGTGTCGATGATGTCGGAAGCAGCCGCGCGCTCGGTAATGTCGAGGAATGCCCCGCGCGACGAGAACAGCGCGAAGTCCGGATTATCAAGCGAGATGATGTCTGGCGCCTGGCCGGTGGCGAAGGCGCGCAGGGCTTCGTTGACCAGATCGTCGAACGGAATGATCCGATAGTCGATTTGAATATCGGTATTCTGCGCGTTAAACTCCGCGCTCAGCGTATCGGCAATGCCGGGCTGATTGGCACCGTCGATCGACCACACCTTGATCACGGTCTGGGCCATGGCGGGAACCGCCATACCCATGGCACCAAACGCAATGCCGGCCATCAGGCCGAGATATTTCAGCTTCATAGACGTCCTCCCAGATTGCAGCCTTGCTGCTTGCAAAAATGCCGTCGGCCCTCCCTGGCCGATGCGGCGCCTAGCCGGCGGCAGCGACGAAGTCGCCACCACGGCAATTCTTGAGATAGTTGAGTGCGCGGACCTGACCGGTCATTTCGAGGTCGCCGCGATAGACCGGGTCGTGCCAGCCTTCGATATCGATCGAGCCTTCATACCCGGCGAGCCGCAGCTCGGAGATCACGTCGGTCCAATTGCTGTCACCGAACCCCGGCGTGCGCATGAACACGAACTTCTCCTTGCCGAAGACGCCATGCTCCTTGATCACTTCCCAGCGCACCGTCGCGTCCTTGCCATGCACATGGAAGAATTTGTGCGCCCACTTGCGGATCTGGGGCAGGGGATCGATCAGGTAGACGAGCTGGTGGCAGGGCTCCCATTCGAGGCCGATATTGTCATCTGGCGTCTCGTTGAAGATCAGCTCCCAGGCATCGGGATTATGGGCGATGTTCCAGTCGCCCGTCGCCCAATTGCCGTCCATGGCGCAGTTTTCAAAGGCAATCCGGACGCCCTTGTCCGCCGCCCGCTTGGCCAGATCGCTCCACACTTGCTTGTAGCGGGGCAGGCTATCGGTCAGCGGCTTGTTACGGATGCGACCGGTAAACCCCGCCACCGTGGTTGCGCCGAAGTGGTGCGCGTTGTCGATACAGTCCTTCCAGCCCTGCAGCGTCTGGCGATCCATCTCCTGGTCTTCCAGCGGATTGCCGAACATGCCCAGCGTCGAAATGGTGATGTCGCGGTTACCGATCGCGTCCAGCGAACGCTTGCCCAGTTCCGCCAGGTCTTGCCCGTTGGTGGTCTGCCAGAAGAACGGCTCGAAACTCTCGAAGCCCAGATCGGCGATGGCAGCGATGTTCTCGGCCGCCTTGCCTGATGTGGCCTGGATCATGGTGCCGATGCGAATGGACTTGGCTGGGTTGGTCACGTCGAAAATCCCTAGACTGAAATGGTCACGCGCTGACGGGTCTTGGCGCTTTCGATCGCGGCAAAGACCATGGCGAGGCTCTTGATATTGTCGTTGCCGGCCGTCTCGGGCGCGCGGCCTTGCTCGATCGCATCGAGGAAGTCGGCAAGCACGCTGGCATGGCCATGGGTCTGGTCGAGGTCTTCAGGTTCGGGGACGTCGATCGCCTGCGGCGCACGCAGCAACCCGACCCCATCCGCGGCCACATTGGCCTCGAAACGATCCTCGCCGTCCCAGAGCAGGGTGCCCTTGCTACCCACCACCCGCCAGGCGCTCTCCCAGCTCGTATTGGCGCCTTCCGCCGACCACGAGCCGCGATAGTTGAACACCACGCCATCATCGAACTCGAAGATTGCATTGGCCGCGGCGCCATGGCCGTACCAGGAGCCCTTGGGGTTGGTCTCGAGGCAATAGACCGCCTTGGGTGCCACGCCGGCCATGAAGCGCGCCGCGTCGAGCGTATGGATCGCCATGTCGAGCAGGAGCACGTTTTCCATTTCTTCGCGGAAGCCGCCAAAATGCGCGCCGACGAAGAAATCGCAATGCAAAGCCGTCAAATCGCCCAGTGCTCCGCTTTCGAGGAGCCGCCGTATCCGGCGCACGCCAGCGACAAAGCGCCGGTTCTGCACCACGGCATGGGTGCGCCCCGCAGCACTGGCTTGAGCGATCATCCGCTGCCCGGCTTCCAGGCTCGCCGCCATCGGCTTTTCGCTCAGCACGTGACAGCCGTGCTTGAGGCCGATAGCCACCACGTCCGCCCGCGCTGACGGCACCACCACGTCAAACAGCAGGTCGGGCGTGGTCTGGGCAAGCACTTGGTCGAGGTCGGTGCCGATCACCGCATCGGAAAGCCCAAATTCGCTGGCGCGCGCTTCGGCAGTGGGGCGGTGGAGGTCGACCAGTCCGACGATCTGAACGCGATCTTTAAGCAGGGGATGCTCGGCAACCGCCGACAACCAACCCCTGGACATGCTTCCGCAACCCGCGAGAACGGCTTTGAACACCAAGATGAGAACTCCTCTGGACCTCGCCTTGACGTCTCATCTTGCGTGAGAAATCGTCCGCACGAGTCCCGTAAACGTTTACGAAGGTACGTACCTCATTTTCTGGTGTCAATAGGTTTCGTAAACGTTTCTGAAACTGTCGGGGCCTTGTGGAGAAGTCGGTGGATCGCGGCTTGCAAAGCCGCAGCCCGGAGTTCATTGAATGGTAAAAAATCAACGGACCTCCAACGGTCCGGCGCACAAAAGCGGGGCATCGGAAACATGAAGGGCATCAGGCGCTTGGCGCAGCAGCTCGATATCTCGATCGGCACTGTGTCGCGTGCGCTCAATGGCAAGTCCGATGTTAGCGAGCAGACGCGCCAGCGCGTGCTCGAGGCCGCCAGCGCCATGGGTTATGTGCCCAATCAGGCCGGCCGCGCCCTGCGCAAGGGCTCCACCGGCGTCGTTGGCTTCATGATGCAGACCGGCTCACACATAACCGGGGAGGGCGACGTTTTCTTCATGAGCGTCTTCGACGGCGTGCAAACGGTCTTCGCTCGTCACCAGCTTGATCTGGTCGCCTTGCTCTGTTCGTCCGAGGAGGACCCGGACGCCTATATGCAGCGCGTCGTCGCGCGCGGTTTCGCAGACGCCCTGATCATCTCGGCCACCAAGCGCCACGACCAGCGCATCACCTTCCTTGCTGAACGAAAGATCCCGTTCATCGCCCTTGGCCGCAGTCTGACCGATGCGGGCCAGCCCTGGCTTGATCTCGATTTCGAAGGCATGGCTCAGGTCGGCGTCTCGCGCCTCATCGCCAAGGGCCATCGCCGCATCGGCATCTTTGCCCCGTTCGACGATATAAATCTCGGTTTCATCACCATCGAGAGCTATCGGCAGACGCTTGGGGCGCATGGCATAGAATTCGACCCGGACATGATCTTCCGCGCCCATCCCAGCGAGCGCGGTGGCCACCAGATGGGTCAGCGTATCGCCGCCATGCCACCGGAAAAGCGTCCGACGGGTTTCGTGCTGACCAACGAGGTCATGTCGGTCGGCCTTTATCGCGGCTTGCGCGACTCCGGCCTGATTCCCGGCAAGGACATCGCAGTCATCGGCCGCGACAGCCCACACGCCCATTACCTCAATCCGAAGCTGACCTGCTTCCGACTGTCGCTGCGCGATCTCGGCATAACGCTCGCGGAATCTTTGCTGGCCACTATGCCCGCCTATGCCCATCTCTATCCGCTCGGCATCGTCCGCAAAGTCGTGCCGCTCGAACTGGTCGAGGGCGACAGCGACGGCGACAATATCTAGATGGCTTCCGCCTCAAACCGGCGATGCGACGCATAGAGCAACGCCGACTGCCGCACCAGATCAAGCTCCAACCCATCCTGCGCCACCGTGGCCTCGATGATGCCGAACACCCCAGATACGGCATCCGCCAACGATTCTGGCGTGGCTTTGCCCCGGAGCGTTGCCGACACAAACAGCGACGCAAGTAGATCGCCGGTGCCCGACGCCTTGGTTGACAGGGCAGGGGTCGTCGCCTGCCAAGCGCCATCCTGCGTCACGGCCGTGGTGATGATGGTCTGGTCGGTGGGACTTCCGGTCACCAGCACCACCCGCTTGCCCAGCTTCCGCGCCGCTGCCACCAGTTCGGCTTTGCCCGCACTCGCCCGTCCGACCAGCGCGTCAAACTCAAACCGGTTGGGCGTCAACACGTCCGCCAGCGGCACCAATTGCCTGGTGATCGCCTCGCGAACCTCTGGCTTCACATAAAAGCCCGGCCTGAAATCCCCCATGACCGGATCGCAGACATAGAGCAGCCCGGGATTCCTGGCCTTGGCCCGCGTTACGAAATCCACCACCACGGCGGCAATCTCAGGCGAACCAATATAGCCCGTCATCAGCACGCGGGACGCCTCGACCAGTCCGCGATCCTCCAGCCCGGCCAAAAGGTCACGCACCAAACCGGCGTCCAACACGCTGCCCTTGACGCTCGGATAGGCGGGATGGTTGCTCAGCAGCACCGTCGGCACGGCAGCAACCTCGAAGCCTGCCAACTGCAGCGGAAACACCGCAGCGCTATTGCCGACATGGCCGTGGATGACCTGGGACTGGATGGATATGACGCTCATCTTATGCCGATCGAAGTGTGTGCTAAGTTCCCGAACCTGGGCGTGTTCGGCAGAATTTTCTAGGCCACGACTAAATGGCTAGAAAGCCATCTCTGGCGTAACCCGACTAAAGGACTAGAGTAACCGTCAATAACGCAATTCTGGCAAGGGCATAGCACATGACCAAATTCCTCGTTAGCCGGCGTACTCTGTTGGGCGCGACCGCCGCGCTACTGGCGTCCACGGCGCTGCCGCGTGCCGCCTTTGCCCAGGATGCCGTAAAGGGCGGTCGCCTCATCGTCGCCGCCGACTCTGAGCCGCGCAATCTCAACCCGGCCATCGTCGCGTCCAACGGCGTCTTCTTCATCGCCAGCAAGGTCATCGAGCCGCTGGCTGAGGCCTCTTTCGACGGTGAGAATGGTCTCGCGCCGCGCCTTGCTACCGCCTGGACCGGTTCCGAAGACGGCCTTTCCGCCACCTTCACCCTGCGCGAAGGCGTCACCTGGCACGATGGCAAGCCCTTCACGTCCGAAGACGTCGCCTTCTCGGCGCTCAACGTGTGGAAGCCGCTGCAAAATCTCGGCCGCCTTGTCTTCGCCAACCTCGAAGCCGTCGATACGCCCGATCCACTGACCGCAATCTTCCGCTTCTCCAAGCCGACGCCCTTCCAGCTCATCCGCAACGCGCTGCCCGCCACCACGAGCGTGCTGCCCAAGCACCTCTATGAAGGCACCGACATTCCCGAGAATCCGGCCAATGCCCAGCTCGTCGGCACCGGACCCTTCAAGTTCACCGAGTACAAGCCCGGCGAGTATTATCTCCTCAGCCGCAACGAGACCTATTGGGGCGAGAGCGAGCCCAACCTCGATGAAATCCTCTACCGCGTCCTGCCAGACCGCGCCGCTGCTGCCGGCGCTCTGGAAGCCGAGGAAATTCACCTCGCCGCTTTCTCCGCCGTACCGTTGGCCGACCTCGCCCGAATCGGCGAAGTCGAGGGCATCGAAGTCATCTCCAAGGGCTATGAAGGCCTGACCTATCAGCTCGTGGTCGAAATCAACCACCGCACCGAGCAACTGGCCAACCTCAAGGTCCGCCAAGCCATCGCCCACGCCATCGACAAGCAGTTCGTGGTCGATACCATCTTCCTCGGCTACGCCACTGCCGCCACCGGCATCGTCCCGCAGAACGCGCCCGAATTCTACAACCCCGAAACGCCGCAATATGCCTTCGACGTCGACAAGGCCAACGCCCTGCTCGACGAAGCCGGCTACCCCCGGGCCGCCGACGGCAACCGCTTCACCCTGCGCCTGCTGCCCGCGCCATACTTCAACGAGACCCGCCAGTTCGGCGACTATCTCCGCCAGGCCCTGGCCGAGATCGGCATCGACGCCCAGATCGCCAACAATGACAGCGCTGCCCACCAGCAGGCGGTCTACACCGACCATGCGTTCGATCTGGCCATCGCTCCGCCGGTCTTCCGCGGCGATCCGGCCATCTCGACCACCATCCTTCTCCGCACTGCGACGGCTGAAGGCGTACCCTTCTCCAACCAGGGCGGCTACAGCAACACGGCGCTCGATACGCTGATCGATGATGCCCTGATCGCCGTCGACGAGGAGGAACGCACCGCGCTCTACAACGAGGTCCAGGTCGTGGCAGCCGAGGACCTGCCGCTGATCAACGTCGCCGAGTGGGGCTTCATCACCGTGGCCCGCACCAGCGTCCACAACGTTTCCAACAATCCCCGCTGGGCCGTCTCGAACTGGTCCGACACCTGGATCGACGGCTAGTCCCGAGCTCCGGCCTCTCAGTTGTCCACCCTCCCCCTTGTGGGGAGGGAAGCGAGATAGGACTTAGCGTGAGCCAAGTCCGTTAAATCGAGCAGGGTGGGGGTATCTCTCCGCGAGTCCGGCGTGCAAGCATATCCCCACCCTTGATCCCTCCCCACAAGGGGGAGGGAGACGACTGAAACCACCGGAATAACCCCTTGCACCGTGCCGGCAAACTCGTCCTCCGCCGCCTGGTCGGCAGCATCCCGGTGCTGCTGATTGTGCTCGTCGGTACCTTCTTCCTGCTTGAACTCGCCTCCGGCGATGCTGTCGACGCCTACCTCGTCTCGACCGGCGGTGGCGATGCCGCCCTCGTCGAAACCCTCCGCGCCAATTGGGGCCTCGACCAATCCCCAATCACCCGCCTCGGCCTCTATCTCTGGAACGTCCTCCACCTCGATTTCGGCTACTCAGTCCTGCTCAATCGCCCCATCCTGACCGTGGTGCTCGAGCGCCTCCCCAACACGCTCCTGCTCATGGGCAGCGCGGTCGCCCTGTCCTTCGGCATCGGCTCGCTCCTCGGCATAGCCGCCGGCTCCCGACCCGGCAGCGCCCGCGATCGGCTGCTGTCCATCGGTTCGCTCGCCCTCTACGCCGTTCCGAGTTTCTGGCTCGGTCTCGTGCTAGTGGTGGTGTTCTCCGTCCAACTCCGCTGGCTGCCGCTCTCAGGCATCGAAACCCTCGCCTCCGGCAAGGCCGGCCTCGACCGCGCCCTCGATATCATCAGGCACCTCGTCCTCCCGGTTGGTGCGCTGGCCCTGATCTATCTCGCGCTTTATCTCCGCCTGATGCGCGCGGGCATGGTCGAGGTCTGGCGCCAGGACTTCGTCCTCGCCGCCCGCGCCAAGGGCCTCTCCCGCCGCCGCATCGTCTGGCGCCACGTCGCCCGCAACGCCCTATTGCCGCTTGTCACCATGCTCGGCCTGCAATCGGCCACCATGCTCGGCGGCAGCGTCGTCATCGAGAGCGTCTTCTCCATCCCCGGCCTCGGCCGCCTGGCCCAGGAAGCCGTCTCTGGCCGTGATACCCCATTACTCATGGGCATCATCGTCATCAGCGCCGTGCTGGTGATCCTCACCAACCTCATCGTGGACGTCGTCTACGCCTTCCTCGACCCACGCGTCGGCGCCAGCGAGGCCAGCGCATGATGGCCCGCTTCGCCAAATCCCCCGAAGGCCTGTTCGGCGCCGCCGTGCTCGCCGTGCTCATCGTCATCGCTCTCGGCGCGCCGCTATTCTTCCCGCGCGATCCGCTGTCCATCGTCGGCCCCGCACTCACCGCTCCCTTCACCGATTGGGCGCTTCCCCTCGGCACCGATCGCCTCGGCCGCAACGTCCTCGCCGGCCTCGTCCACGGCGCTCGTGCATCCCTGCTGGTCGGCTTCGCCGCTACCATCGCGGCCATCATCATCGGTGCCAGCGTCGGCACCATTGCCGGTTTCGCCGGTGGCCTCGTCGACGAAATCCTCATGCGCATCGTCGACGCGTTCCAGACAGTGCCCGGCTTTCTCCTTGCCTTGGCCTTCGTCAGCGTCATCGGCGCGTCTCTGCCCGTCGTCGTCCTCGCCATCGCCCTCGGCGCCTGGACCGGCCCCGCGCGCCTCGCCCGCGCCGAAGTCCTCTCCCTGCGCGAACGCGACTATGTCGCCGCCGCCCGCGTCATCGGCATGCATCCCGCCGAGATCGCCTTCCGCGAAATCCTGCCCAACGCCCTGGCGCCCGTCCTCGCCCTCAGCGCCGTCATCGTCGCCGGCGCCATCCTAACCGAGGCGGCGCTGTCCTTCCTCGGCCTCGGCGATCCAAACATCGTCACCTGGGGCTCGATGATCGCAGAGGGCAGGGCGGTCCTGCGCTCCTCGCCCTTCTTGTCGATCATCCCTGGTCTCGCGCTGGTGATCACCGTCCTCGGCGTCTACCTCTTCGGCGAGGGCCTCGCCGAAGCCCTCAGCCGCCGCCGGGTGCGGCTATGACCGTCCTTGCTGATATCACCGACCTCAGCGTCCATTTCGGCGCAACCGCCGCCCTGGACGGCGTGACGCTGACCATCAACGCCGGCGAACGCCTCGCCATCATCGGCGAAAGCGGCTCCGGCAAAAGCACCCTCGCTCTCGCTCTCGCGGGTCTTCTCCCCGCATCCGCCCGGCAATCCGGCAGCATCAACTGGCCGCAGGGCAAACCCACACTTGGCCGCGATATCGGCATGGTCTTCCAGGATCCATCCTCCAGCCTCGATCCAGTCCTGACCATTGGCGAACAGGTCGCCGAAGGCGCCGTCGCTCATCTCGGTTCCGATTGGAAAGCCGCCCACCTCCGCGCCCGCGACCTGCTGGCCCGCGTAAAACTGCCCGATCCCGATAGCCTGCTCCGCGCCCATCCGCACCAGCTCTCCGGCGGCCAGCGCCAGCGCGTCGCCATCGCCGCTGCCATCGCGGCCAACCCCAAATTCCTGATCGCCGACGAGGCCACCAGCGCCCTCGACACCATCGTGCAAGCCGAAATCGTCGCGCTGCTGACCAGCCTCGTGGACGAAGCGGGCATGACCCTGCTCTTCATCACCCATGACATCGCCTTGGCCTCCGGCCTCGCCGACCGCATCGCCGTGTTTCGCCAGGCCAGGCTCGTCGAACGCGGCCCAACCGCCGACATTATCCTGCGCCCGCGCGAGCCCTACACCGCCGCGCTCCTCGGAGCCCATCTCGACCTGAGCACGCCCCCCTTGATCGGGACTGGCGCATGACCGACCTTCTCACCGCCAAGAACCTCAGCAAATCCTTCCGCCGCTCCGGCGCACGTCTCGCCGCCGTGACCGACGCCAGCTTCTCCATCGCGTCAGGCGAAACTCTCGGCATCGTCGGCCCCTCTGGCAGCGGCAAGACCACGCTCGCGCGCCTGATCATGCGGCTGGTCGAAGCCGATGGCGGCACCCTGCAATTCGAGGGCATCGATCTTCTCGCCCTCCGCGGCGCTGCCCTCCGCGCCACGCGCAAGCGCCTCCAGATGGTGTTTCAGGACCCGCTCGCCGCGCTGAACCCGCGCGCCAGCGTCGCCGACGTCATCGCCGATCCCCTGCGCGTCCATCGCCTTGCCACCCGCGCCGATCGCCCCGCCGCCATCGCCCGCCTGCTCGACCGCGTCGGCCTGCCAACAAACCTCGCCACCCGCGCCGTCCACGAAATCTCCGGCGGCCAGCGCCAGCGTGTCGCTATCGCCCGCGCCCTCGCCACCCAGCCGCGCCTGATCGTGCTCGACGAGGCCGTCTCCGCGCTCGACGTCTCCGTCCGCGCCCATATCCTCAGGCTATTGGTCGATCTCCAGGCCGAAACCGGCGTCAGCTACATCTTCGTCTCGCACGATATCGCGGTGGTCCGCGCCATCGCGCATCGCGTCGCCATCATGGAGCGCGGCCGCATCGTCGAAACCGGCCCGACCGCCCAGGTAATCGCCGCGCCACAATCGGAGACGGGCAGGGCGCTCCTCGCCGCCGTGCCGCGCCTCCTCCAGCCACAGGACTGACCATGCCGACCGCCCCAAACGCGCTGCTCGATCTGCCGCCATTTCCGGCCACTGGCTACGCCGACGTCGCCGACCGTCTCGCCGCGCTGCTTGGCACCAAAAACGACGTGCTCCTCGTCCAGGGCGAGGCCATCGTCGCCCTCGAAGCGGTAGCGGCCAGCCTGGGCCAACCCGGCCTCCACGCCATCAACATCGTCACCAGCCCCTACGGTCTCATGTTCTCCAGCTGGCTTCGCCGCGCCGGAACCACGGTGATTGACGTGATCGCCGAACCAGGCCTGCCCATTGCCGTCGACGCCGTCAAAGCCGCCCTCGACGGCAATCCGCAGGCCGGTTTGCTCGCTCTCGTCCACGCCGAATCCGCCAGCGGCATCCTCAATCCCCTCGAAGATATCGTCGCGCTTGCCCGTGGGCGCGGTCTGCTCACCGTGGTTGACGCCGTCGCCTCGGCCGGCGGCCACGCCCTCGATGTCGATGCTCTCGGCCTCGACGTGGTCGTCACCGGCCCACAAAAATCGCTCGGCGGCTCCCCGGGCCTGTCGACCATAGCGCTCAGCCCAGCCGCCTGGGTTCTAGCCGATCACCCGGCAACGCCCGCCGGCTCCATTCTGTCGCTGCTCGATCACCGCCGCCTCTGGCTCGCTACCGGTAGGGGCGTCTTGCCGGGCATGCCCTCCGCCCTGGAATTCTGGGCCCTTGCCGCCGCCCTCGACCGCGTCGAAGCCGAGACCCTGCCGGCGCTCATCGCTCGCCATGTCCGGGCCGCCGATGCCACACGTCTCGGGTTGGCCGCGCTGGGTCTCGCCCCTTGGGTTGCGCCCGAACACGCTTCCAACCTGGTCACCGCGGCCTTGTTGCCGGACCACCTCACGGCCTCACAGGTCCTTGCCGCCGCAGGGGACGCACCCGGTCTTTCAGCAGGCGTGGGGAGCATCGCCGAACGTCTGGTGCGCCTCAACCACACGGGTCCAAACGCAGCGTTTGAGCAGGTCCTCGCCAATGTCGTCGCCCTTGGCGGCGCGCTGTCGGCATTAGGCGCAGAAGCCGACCTCGGCGCGGCAGCCCGCGCCGTTGCCGCCGCCTACGGCAGGGAATGACCGTCCTAGATCGTCCGCGGATTAGACTTCGCCCGCGCCATCTGCCGCTCGATATCAGCCAATAGGCCAGGCAATTCACCCGGCGAGCGGATCGTATAGCGCGGCACTTCATGGCTGTCGGCGGGAACGTGGCTGCGCTTTTTCGACCAGCTTTGCCAAATGCTGATAATGCCCAGCCTATTGGCGCCGCCGATATCGCGTTCCAGGTGGTTGCCCACCATCACGATAGCTTCCGCGTCGTCACTGCCGAGGCCCAGCGCGGTCATCGCCTTCTGGAACATGCGCTGATCCGGCTTTTCGCAACCCTCGGCCTCCGAAATCACCTGCGCGTGGAAATGCGGGCTGATGCCGTGGCCGCCAAGAATGGTGGCAAAGCTGCGCACCCGCCCGTCGGCCACGAGCGCCAGCCGGTAGCCATCCGCCGCCAGCGACCGGATCATCTCCAAAGCACCCGGTATGAGCCCGGCTTCAATGACGTAGCCCTCGGCGTCGAACTTTTCCGTCGCCTCGTCCACCAGCGTGTCGCCGCTATCGAGGAATACCGCCTTGAGCAGCGGCTGTTCGGCGCGAACCTCGGCCAGCACCGCCTTTACCCGTCCGGGAATCCAGCTCGCGAGATCGTCCCAGCTGCAGAATTCCACCTGCGCCAGATCGAAGTGCCGCCCGAAAGTGAATGTGGGCAGGAACGAGCGCGCCTGCAGATAACGCTTCACCGCCCGGTGATCCTCCGGCCCGATGCCCTGAAGCTGGTCGCGGAACATGTCGTTGATCAAAATTCCGGCGCGGCCTGCCAATTCCTGGCATGCGGCCGCCGTGTGCTGTGCAGTTTTGGTCTGCTCCAGTACGGATACAGTGAAGGCGTGCTTTCCGGGGGTGGAGAGCAGCGTCGGGCGCCCGTCGATCAGCGGCAGCGAGCTATCAGCATTGCGCATGTCAAACAGCGAGCCATGGGCACTTGCACTGACGGCGACAACCTCGTCGCTGGCACCCAGCTTTACCCAGATATGCTCTAGCTCGTAGAGGTGCTGAATATCCCAGTCCCACCAGATCGCATATTCGATGACCTTGGTGACGCCGGCGTCGAAGGTGATCGCGAGCGGCGCCGAGGGGGACTGCCCGGCCTCGGTCAGCACTGAAACCCCGACCCGTGAGGGCAGGAACGGTTCGTTGTCGCAAAATTGGATGATGGGCGCATGCCGCTTGGCCAGAGCCAGATCGGCGTCGCTAAGCTGAGCTGTGCTTTCGACATCGGCGGCGCGAAGGGATGACGGCATTTCAACGTTTCCTGGGACTCTGGACTTGTTCCAGATATTGTAATCGTTTTCAGCTTTTCGCCGCAAGCCGCCTTGTACTGTAATTTTGCCCGGCAGGCGTCCCCGCCCACGATGTCATTCCGGCGAAGGCCGGAATCCATCCTGAGATGCCGTCGCGCACGGCGAACGTTGATAGGCTCAAGATGGTCCCGCTCTCCGTCAGATCGCGCCGCACATATGGATGGGAATGTTCAGGGTAGGGGAATGGTGGAGCCACGCTGGACCAGCGTGTTTTCCAGCACCACCTGGCGCGGCGACTTGCTGACGCCGGTCATCTGATCGATCAGTGTTGTGGCGGCGAGCTGGCCCATTTCATGGATGGGCTGGGCGATGGTCGACAGCGTCGGGAAGGTCACGGTCGATTCGAGTACGCCGTCATAGCCCAGGATCGACAGATCTCGGGGCAGGTCGAGATTTAGCGCGTGCGCGGCGTGCATCACACCGATGGCGAGCATGTCGGTGGTGCCGAAAACCGCCGTCATGCCCGGGTTTCCGGTGATCATCGCGTGGCCCGCCTCGCGACCCACATCGAAGCTGGCGTTCTCAAAGGGGTGCGAGAATAGGAGCTCCACATCATCGGCCAGATCCGTAGCCGCTTGGCGAATGCCACGAACGCGCTCGCTGCCGACATCCTGGCCGCCGCCGCGCTGGGCAATGCTGCCGGCGATGATGCCGATCTTGCGATGGCCGAGCTCGATCAGGTGGCGCATGCCCTGATAACCGCCCGAAAAGTTGTCGCAAACCACCGAGCTGATCGAGGCGATCTTGGGCCTCATGTCGACAAAGGCGACGGAAATGCCCCGTTCGCGCAGGGTGGTGACTTGCTTGGTTGTGCGGACCGTGGCGGAGGAGGGGCGAATGATGATGCCCTGAACGCGCATGTCGAGCATGGTTTCGATATAGGCTTGTTCGCGATCGGCGTCGCCGTTGGTCGAGCAGAGCAATACGCGATAGCCCTGGTCAAACATGGTTGTTTCGATGGCATAGGCCAGGGCGCTGCTGAATGGCGTGCGCTGCTGGCGTAGCAGCACGCCCACGATATTGGATTGCTGCGTGCGGAACGAGCTTGCCAGGCCGTTGGGTCGATAGCCCAATTCCGCGATGGCCTTGCTCACCGCGTCGCGTACGGCGGGGCGCACATGGGCATACCCGTTCACCACGCGCGACACCGTCGCGATCGACACATTGGCGGCCCGCGCCACGTCCTTGATTGTTACCACACTGCTAACATTTCGCGTCACCTAAGGGGCTTGTCGGATAACGCTTTTTCGCGCTTTCGACCATGTCGGTTTTCATATCTTGTTTTGAAAACGTTTACAAGATAGCGTCATTGAACCGCTAAACGTGGGTACTAATTACGAGGTGCGTCAGCACCCTTGGAATGAGGCTTCCGGCTCAACCCACCGACCGGACCTCGGAGGATGCGAAGTTTTCATTTCGTGGGAGGGAAGCATATGCAGAACCAATTTCTCGGCGTAACCCGGTTGCTGGCGGTGACGTCGGCGCTCTTGAGCGCCGCGGCCTTGCCCGGCGCCATCGTGCTGCCGTCGCAGGCTCAGGACGCCGCTGCCTGCGCGAGCTACACTGAAGCGCCGCAGCTCAAGGCGCAGGTCGACGCCGGCACGTTGCCGCCGGCCGCCGAGCGCCTGCCGCTCGAGCCGCTGGTCATCCAGCCGGCCGAGGGCAAGGGCGTCTATGGCGGTCAGTTCATCGATAGCTGGGGTGGTGGCAACCTCGCCGATATCCGTCAGTTCGGCTATGAGCCGCTCGTGCGCTGGAGCGTCGATGGCTCGCAGGTCGTTCCCGGCATCGCCAAGAGCTGGGAAATCAGCGACGACGCCAAGACCTACACCTTCCACCTGCGCGAAGGCATGAAGTGGTCCGACGGCCACCCCTTCACCGCCGACGACATCCTGTTCTGGTGGGACCGGGTCGAGAACAATGTCAAAGTCATCACCGGCGGCCCGCGCAACGAGTACAAGGTCGATGGCGAAATCCCGGTTGTGACCAAGGTCAACGACTATGCGGTGAGCTTCTCCTGGAGCAAGCCTAATGGCCTGTTCCTGCAACAGATGGCCGGCCCTTACGGCCAGCGCGCCGTGCAGTTCCCCAAGCATTATTTGGAGCAGTTCGATATCGATCTGAACCCGGAAGGCGTCGCCGAATTGATGGCTGCCGCTGGCGCTACCGATTACGCTGCGTGGTGGAAGGGCAATGTCGGCTCCTACAACGATCCGTCCCAGTTCAACGATCCCAAGCGTCCATCCATCCACGCCTGGGTGGGCACGGACTCGATCCTCGGTAAGGAACGCGTGACCTTCGTCCGCAACCCCTACTACTTCGCCGTCGATCCCTCCTGCCAGCAGCTCCCCTATATCGACGAGCGCGTTTGGGCGAGTGCTGCGGAACCTGAAGTGACGCTGCTACAGGCTATTCAGGGCCAGATCACCATGTCGCCGCGCAATGTGTCGATCCCGCAGAACCGTGCGGTATTCTTCGACAACCAGGCGGCCGGCGACTACCGCCTCGTCCCCGCTGCCAGCTGCGACTACAACACTGCCGTGCTGGCCTTCTCGGTCAACCACCCCGATCCGATAAAGGCGCAGGTATTCTCCTCCAAGGACTTCCGCGCTGGCATTTCCCAGGCCATCAACCGCCAGGAAATCATCGACACCGTCTATCTGGGGCAGGGGGAACCCTTCCAGCCGGCACCGCTGCCGAACTCTCCGTTCTACAACGAGACCATGGCACGTCAGTTCACCGAGTTCGACCTGGCCGCCGCCGCCGAGCATCTCGACAAGATCCTGCCCATGGGGCCCGACGGCGTCCGCCTCGGCCCCGATGGCAAGCCCTTTGCCTTCTCTGTTGAGATCAATGCCGATTTCAAGCCCGACACAGTGGACGCGTTCCAGCTGATCGAGCGCACCTGGAAGCAGGCGGGTCTCAACGTCACCATCAACCACCACTCCGACGAACTGTTCGGTGCCGCCCGCTCCAAGCCCGATAGCGATGGCTCGGTATGGGTTGGCGAAAATGGTTGCGGCCAGCTCCCGCTGCTCAACCTTTCTCGCTTCATGAACGACTACGGCGGGTGGTCGCTGGGAAATTGGAACGGTTGGGCCGCCTGGGATCGGAAGCGCCTCGACCCGAATGCCGAGCTGCCCGAAGGCTGGGAAGTGATCGAGCCGCCGGCCAACGTGCAGCGCCTCTATGAACTCCGCTCGCTGATCCCCCAGACCATCGGCGAGGAACAAACCGCCCTGATGCAGGAATTCACCAACCTGCAGGCCGAGGAATTCCTCACCATCGGCATCGCCATGCCCGCTGGCTTCTACCGCTCGGTCAAGAACAACCTGCACAACGTGCCGGCCGAGCTGATCGAAGGCTGGCTCTATCCGGGCCCGGCGCCGTCCAACTTCGCCAGCTACTACTTCCAATAAGCTCCCTCCACGAGCTGGGTGGTTCCCATGGCAGGGACCACCCGAACTGGCCGGCCCCGTTCATTCCCTTTGCGGGCCCGGCCTTTTTCATAAGCCGATAGACTCGTCCACAACCACGGCGTCATTCCCGCGAAAGCGCGAATCTCCCTTGGCCGGCTTCAAGAGAGATTCCCGCTTTCGCGGGAATGACGCCGAACGAGACGAGGGCGTTGCGGTGTGACCGCCTGGAAACGAGGAGACCACGATGGGTTCATTCATGCTGCGGCGGATCATCTACGTAATCCCCGCTCTCATCGCGGTTTCGCTGATTTCGTTCCTGGTCATTGCCATCCCGCCCGGCGACTATGTCGATCGGCTGGCCGAACTGCGCGCGGCAAGTGGTGACGTCATTCCCCTGGCCGAACAACAGGCCACGCGCGCAGCCTACGGGCTCGATCTGCCCATCATGGTCCAGTACTGGGACTGGATCAGCGGCGTCGTCCTGCGCGGTGACTTCGGCTACTCGTTCTCGTTCAATTTGCCGGTCAAGGACGTGATCTGGCCGCGCCTGGGCCTCACCGTGGTGCTCAGCGTGGCCAGCCTGCTCTTCATCTGGGTCATGGCCATTCCCATCGGCATCTACTCGGCGGTTCGCCGTTACTCCGCCGGCGACTATGCCTTCACCTTTCTGGGCTTTCTGGGCCTGGCCGTCCCCAATTTCCTGCTGGCGCTGGCGGCGATGTATGTCGCTTTCGCCGTGTTTGGCATGAATGTCGGTGGCCTGTTCTCCCCCGAATTCGTTGAAGCGCCGTGGAGCTGGGCCCGAGTGGTCGACCTGCTCCAGCACCTCTGGCTGCCCATGGTCGTGCTGGGCACATCTGGCACCGCCAGCGTAATCCGGATCATCCGCGCCAACCTCATGGACGAGCTGCACAAGCCCTACGTCACCGCCGCCCGGGCCAAGGGCATGGGCGAATTTGGCCTGCTGATGAAGTACCCCGTCCGCCACGCCCTCAACCCGTTCGTCTCGGGCCAGAACGACATCTTCGTCGATATCGTCTCTGGTGGCACCATCGTCGCCATCGTCATGGGCCTGCAAACCACCGGCCCGCTGCTGCTCGATGCCCTGCGCACGCAGGACATGCACATGGCCGCCAGCTTCATTCTGATGCTGAGCGTGCTCGTGGTCATCGGCACGCTGTTCAGCGATCTGCTGCTCGCCTGGCTCGATCCACGCATCCGTTATCAGCAGGGGTAGGGCCATGAGCACCTTCGACGAAACCACCGGCCAGGTCGCCCCCATCGCCGCCAAGCACCAAAAGGGTAGGGGCTTTGATGGCCACTGGTCCCTGGTCTGGCAGAAATTCATCCGCCACAGGCTCGGCGTCGCCGGCGGCATTGTGGTTATGCTTGCCTACATTGTGGCGCTGATCCCCGAATTCCTCGCCCCGGTGACCCTGGAAGCCTACAATCCGGCCTATAGTTACGCGCCGCCCCAGGCGATCCAATGGGGTCGCGACGATGGTAACGGTTGGCAGTGGCGCCCGCACGTCAACGCCTACAAGACCGAGATCGACTACAATTCCGGCCGCCGCCTGTTCGCCGCCGATCCGCAAACTGTCATCGATATCGGCGTCTTCGTTGCCGGTGAGCCCTACAAGCTGTTCGGCCTGATCCAAACCAACCGCCACCTCTTCGGCCCCGTCGAAGTCGGGCAGCCGTTCTACATCGCCGGGGCCGATCGGCTCGGCCGCGATATCCTCAGCCGCACTATCTACGGCACCCGCATATCTATGACCATAGGTCTCATCGGCGTCACCCTGAGCCTGGTCTTCGGCATCCTCATTGGGGGCATATCCGGCCTGTTTGGCGGCGTTACCGACAACATCATCCAGCGCCTCATCGAGTTCATCCAGTCGGTCCCCGCCATTCCGCTCTGGATCGGCCTTGCCGCCGCCATTCCCCAGTCCGTGCCGCCGTTGCAGGTCTACTTCCTCATCACCGTCATCTTGTCCGTTCTCGGTTGGACTGGCCTGGCCCGCGTTGTGCGCGGGCGCTTCCTGGCCATGCGCAACGAGGATTTCGTCAAAGCAGCCCGCCTCGATGGCTGCGGTCCGGTCCGCATCATCTTCCGGCACATGCTGCCGAGCTTCCTCAGCCACATCATCGCCGTCGTCTCGCTGGCCATCCCAGGCATGATCCTCGCCGAAACCGCCCTCAGCTATCTCGGCATCGGCTTGCGCACGCCCATCGTCAGCTGGGGCGTGCTGCTGCAGGAGGCGCAGAACGTCCGAACCATCGCCTCGGCGCCCTGGCTGTTGCTGCCCGGCGGCGCGGTGGTTGTTGCCGTGCTGGCGCTTAACTTCCTCGGCGATGGCCTGCGCGACGCCGCCGACCCCTATTCCGATTGAGGCCGCCTATGGAAAATCTCGTTGAAATCCGCGACCTCAGGATCACCTTCGCCGGCAGCGTTGACGTCGTGCAGGGTCTCGACCTCGATATTCCCGCCGGCAAGACCCTGTGCCTCGTCGGCGAAAGCGGCTGCGGCAAGTCGGTAACGGCCAAGTCCATCCTGCAGGTCATCGACCACCCCGGCCGCATTTCTGGCGGCTCGATCAATGTGCGTCAGCCCAACGGCCCTGTGCTCGACATCGCCGCCACCAAGCCATCGAGCCCGCTGATGCGCGCCGTGCGCGGCGCCGACATCGCCATGATCCATCAGGAGCCGATGACCTTCCTGTCGCCGCTCTACACCATCGGCAACCAGATCAGCGAGGCGCTGACCCTGCATCGCAAGGTGAGCAAGGCCGAGGCGCGCGCCGCCGGCATAGAGATGCTGAAGCAGGTCGGCATGCCCGATCCTGCCCGCCGCTACGACAGCTACACGTTCCAGCTCTCCGGCGGCCAGCGCCAGCGCGCCATGATCGCCATGGCGCTGATCTGCCAGCCGCGCCTGCTGATCGCCGATGAGCCAACCACGGCGCTCGACGTGACGACGCAGGCCAACATTCTCGACCTGCTGGCCACGCTGCAGCGCGATAGCGGCATGGCGGTGCTGTTCATCACCCACGACCTGGGCGTCGTCGCCGAAATCGCCGACGAAGTTGCCGTGATGTATCTCGGCAAGATTGTCGAGCGTGGCCCGGTCAAGCAGGTGCTGGAGAAGCCCAGGCATCCCTATACCCGTGGCCTGCTTGCCTCCATGCCCCGTCTCGACGGCGACTTCAAAGCCCCGCTCAAGGCCATCCCTGGCATGGTGCCGCCCCCGGCTTTGCGGCCATCTGGCTGTTCGTTCCATCCGCGTTGCGAATGGGCCCGATCAGGCATTTGCAACGTCCTGCCGGTCGACGAAACGCAGCTCGGCAACGCCCACATGGTTGCCTGCCACGCCTATGGACCCGATGCCGCCCGCTTCGCCAAATCCGACGCGCGTCCAGCCGATCCGGTCGCCGTGCTTGCCCGTCGGGCCGCGAAGTCCGAGCCGCTGCTCATCGTCCGTAACCTCCACAAGCACTTCCCCATCCGCTCCGGCTTCTTCCAGCGCAAGGTAGGGGCGGTGCGCGCCGTCAATGACATATCGCTTGATATCTATACCGGCGAGACCCTTGGCCTCGTTGGGGAAAGTGGCTGCGGCAAGTCTACGCTCGGCCAGACCATTGTCGGCCTTCACCGCGCCGATAGCGGTTCGATCCGTTTCAACGATGGCGTCCACGACCCCGTGGACCTGCTCAAAGCGCGCGGGGCTGACACTCGCCGCCTGCGCACCGATATCCGCATGATCTTCCAGGACCCGACGGGCTCGCTCAATCCGCGCATGCGGGTGCGCGACATCATCGGCGAAGTGCTCCAGGTCAACGGGAACCACTCGGCGTCGGAAATCGAGGCAAGAGTGCAGAGCCTGTTGACCCGCGTCGGCCTCAGCCCTGATTACGCCGAGCGCTATCCGCACGCCTTTTCCGGCGGCCAGCGCCAGCGCATCGCCATCGCCCGAGCCCTCGCGTCGGACCCCAAGCTGGTCATTGCCGACGAGGCCGTGTCAGCACTCGACGTGTCCGTGCAGACCCAGATCATCAATATGATGAAGCAGCTTCAGGCCGAGATGGGCCTGACCTATCTCTTCGTCAGCCACGACCTCGGCGTCATTGCCAATATCAGTGATCGCGTTGCCGTCATGTATGCCGGGCGCATCGTCGAAATCGGCACCACCGACGAGATTTTCCGCAACCCGCGCCACCCCTATACCGAGGCCCTGCTCGCCGCCATTCCCGGCCGCGGAGTCACCAAGCCCAAGGATCGCATTCGCCTCTCCGGCCACGTCCCCGATGCCAGCCAGCAGCTCAAGGGCTGCGCCTTTGCCGACCGTTGCCCGTATGCCAAACCGGCCTGCCGCGACGTCGATCCGCCCCTCGAAGGTACCTCCGACCACCGTTTCGCCTGCATTCGGGCCGATGAGCTCAAACTGCGCACCGTCACCGGCAAACGAGAGCTGGTAAACGCGTGAAATCGGTCGACAGGAATTGTGACAGGCGTACACTGCCCGTTCCATGCTGCTTCGGTAAGGGAACATGCATTCCACAATTGAACTGATCAATCTGCTTGGCGCCGGAGCCCTGCTGCTCTGGGGCCTCCGGATGATCAAGACCGGCGTGATGCGCGCATTTGGTGCCTCGCTCCGCTTGTGGATCGCCAAGGGCACCGGCAATCGCTTCACTGCCGTGATGTCAGGCATCATGGCCACCCTGGCCCTGCAATCGAGCACGGCGACGGCCGTCATCACCGCATCCTTCGCCAGCAATGGCGCTATCAATCCGCGCATGGCCCAAGCCGTTATGCTGGGTGCCAATGTCGGAACGTCCATCGCCGCCGTCATTCTGTCGCTGGATGTGCACTGGTTCGGATCGGCGATGATCCTCATCGGCGTCACCATCTTTCAGCTCAGCAAGTATGCCCGTGGCAAGGGCATTGGCCGCGCCGTGCTTGGCCTCGGCCTGATGCTGCTGGCTCTGCAGTTGGTCGGCAACGTAACCGGCCCGTTACGCGAATCCGAGGTGATGATCGCCATCCTGTCGGGTCTGACAGATGCGCCGGCCTTTGCGCTGATCCTCGCCGCTGTCCTCGCCTTTGTCTCCTCATCCAGCCTCGCCGTGGTGCTGTTCGTGGCCTTGCTGGCCTCGGCCGGCATCGTCTCGCCGCCGCTGGCCGTAACGCTTGTCGCCGGCGCAAACCTCGGCGGCGCCATTCCGCCGCTACTCGCTGTTTTGACCGAAGGCACCGAGGCGCGCCGGCTCACGCTGGCGAACTTGGTGGTGCGCGCCATCGGCGCCATCATCCTCACCAGCTTCGCCGTACCATCAGCCAATGTGCTGCAGACCATTGTGCCCAATGACAGCGCCCTGACGATCGCCGCCCATATCGGCTTCAATCTGGCGCTGCTGGTCCTGTTCCTGCCGTTGCTTGGCCCGATCGGCAAGCTGGCCGCGCTCGCCATCCCGGCGCCCGCCAAACCCGAAAGAGGCGCCAATTACCTCGACTACAGCGCCCTCGATACGCCAACCATCGCTCTGGCCGCCGCTGCCCGCGAAACCCTGCGCGTCAGCGACATCGTGCTCCGCATGCTGCAAGGCAGCCTCGAGGCTCTGCGCAAACCGGGCCCGGCCACCCGCAGCACCGTCTCCCTGCTCGATGACGACGTGGACGCGCTCAACCAGGCCATCAAGCTCTACCTGACCCGCCTCGACCAGACCGAACTCGATGACGACGACGCCAAGCGCTCCGCTGAGATTATGAGCTTTGCCATAAATCTTGAGCATGTCGGCGATATCGTCGAAGGCGGCCTGATCGACGTCGCTTCCAAGATCGCCAAGCGCCAGCTCAAATTCTCGTCCGATGGTCTCGCCGAAATCGTCGCGCTCTACGAAAAGACCATCGCCAATATGCAGATGAGCCAGACGATTTTCCTCACCGGCGATCCGCAACTGGCGCGCCAGCTGGTTGCCGCCAAGGTCGAAATCCGCCGGCTCGAAGCCCAGTCGGCCAAGGCTCATATCCAGCGCGTGCGCGAGCGCGTGCCGGCGTCGGTCGAAACCAGCTCGCTGCACCTCGATATCCTGCGCGATCTCAAGCGCATCAACGCCCACCTGGCATCGGTTGCCTATCCTATTCTTGAAACCAAGGGCGAGCTCGACGAGAGCCGCCTGCGCCCCAACGCCGTGCTGGAACCCAAGACCGCCTTGGAAACAAAGCCGGCCTCAAAATAACTTCGGAGTCTTAGATGAATTACGATGCCATCCTCGCGGATATGGTTGCGGTTGCCCGCGAGGCAGGGGCGCTAACCCAGTCCTACTTCAAGCGCTTCCGCGACATCGAGATCGGCATCAAAGGGCCGGCCGATTTCGTCTCCGATGCCGATAAGGAAAGCGAGCTGCTGATCCGCAAATTCCTGTTCGAGCGCTACCCGGACTGGAGCTTCACGGGCGAGGAATTCGCCCCGGTGGACAAGGACAATGAGCATCGCTGGCTGGTCGACCCGATCGATGGCACCACCAACTTCATCAACGGCATGCACTACACAATTTCGCTCGCCCTGCGTCGCGGCAACGAGACAGTCGTCGGCGTGCTCTACAATCCGCCCGCCGACGAGATGTTCACCTCCATCGCCGGGCAGGGCGCCTTCATGAATGGCGAGCGGCTCAAGGTGAGCGAGCAGGCCGACGTGGGTCTCTTCAACATCGGCACCGGCTTGCCCACGCCCGGCCTTCAGCTCTATCCCGGGGCCTACGAACGCCTCGACGCCATCCGCGCCCCTGTTGGTGCTGTCCGCATCGTCGGCAGCGCCGCCAATAGCTGCGCCTACGTCGCCCTCGGCCGCCTCACCGGCTATTACGAGGAAACCGGCTTCGTCGACACCGCCGCCGGCATCCTCTTCGTCCAGGAAGCCGGCGGCGTGGTCACCGACTGGTGGGGCCGCGGCCCCGAAGTCTACGAGCGCACCGGCACGCTTCTGGTGGCCAACAAAGCCACCCACGCCTACCTGCTCGACAAACTCAAGGACGTGCCGCGGAAGGACCCGAAGTAGGGCCTTGTTGAGCCATTGCTATCGCGTGGCACCGCGGCTCCCACTCCACAGATCGTCACCCTCGGGCTTGACCCGAGGGCTCTACACTTCCTTTAAGCGCAGCACCCTCGGGTCAAGCCCGCGGGAAGCGGCTGTGGGTAGGAATCCCGCCCGCCGTTGACCGCCGCCGCGCGCAATCACCCCACCAGCGCCTTCAACCCTTCCGGATCATCCGTCGTAATCTGATCCACCTTCAGCGCCAGCAACCGCTCCACCTGCGGCAGCGACACGCCATCCGCGACCTGGATCGTGTAAGCATCGATCCGCCGGCCCTCCGCATGAAACGCCCCCACAATATCGAAGCCCAGCCGATCCGCCTCCAGCACCAGCGGATAGGCCAGATAGATCATCTCGGCCTTAGGCGACGCCGCCACCGCATCGCGCACGAAGCCGGCAAAATCCAGTGACTGCCGCAATCGCTCCAGCGCGCCATCATGGCAAGGGTCGTACCCGATCTTGAGCCCATCCACCCCATCGGTCAGCAACCGCACCGCTTCCGCGTCGCCCGATGACAGGATCATGTGCCTCGCCACCGGCGCCACGGCATCTTTGAACGTGCGGATTGCCGCCGCGTCGAGGACCTTCCAGTCTTCCTTGTAGTCGAGCTGCAGCAAAGCATCAGCATGCAGCAAGCCATTCGCCAGCATGCTGCAAAGATCTTCCAGCAGCATGACGCGCTCGTCGACCGGCACACCGTCCGCGCCGCGCAGGAAAAACGACCGCAATTCCGCCGCCGTCAAGTCCGCAACCTTGCCCATCCCGGTGGTCTCGCGCTCGACGCTCAGGTCATGCAGCACCGCATAGCCGCGGTCGGCATGCACCACCAGGTCGACCTCGACACTTGCCCCCAGCCGCATCCCCTCGAGAATGCGCTTGCCGGTAAACACCGGATCACCCGCCCGCCGCTTGGCCCGATGCCACTTGAGCCACGTGCGATGGCCGTTTCGGTCGATGGAGATGGGATCGGTCATGCGATTCTCTCATGGGGGAAGTATCAGACGTCGGAGATCATTCCGGCGTCTCGGTGCCGTCACCACCCGGGTCCGGGTGGTCTATGTTATGCTGCGGCACCGCT